>JBNKEI010000125.1:0-23075 GCA_050288705.1 Myxococcales bacterium | reverse complement strand
GGCCGCTCACTTCAATAGTTCGTAAAAAGTAGGGTTTTTGCATCCCCAAACTGTGTTTCTTGACAGGAATATCCTCTCCCTCCGGTGAGGAACTCGAGCCCGCGTTCGGGACCGAACCAGAAGTAGACGCCCGCGTTGAACACCAACGCCAGACCGATCCAGATAACGCTCCAAACGGAGGCTTCGCGGACGCTGATCGCGTGTGCCTTGCGATGAAAGACTCCGAGGTCCAGGACTAGTATCGCCAGCACGAAAAGTATAAACCCAATCCAAAGGGCGGGTGTCCCTATACTCACCAAATTCATTGCGGCTCCGTGGAACGAGAGGGCTCCTCGCATGACTACTGTCTCAAGGTACGCTGCCCCCAATACTTCGACAAATAGATAGTTTGGAGTTGACACTTCGATTACGGCGAAGTATCGCGCACTGCATGGAATGGATCAACTACCATCATCTGCTCTACTTCTGGCTGGTGGCTCGGGAAGGCAGCTTGGCGAGCGCTTGCGCGGAACTTCGGCTGGCGCAATCAACGGTCAGCAAGCAAATCCACCAATTTGAGAACATGCTCGGCCACCCGCTATTCAAGAAGAACGGACGCCGTCTCGATTTGACGGAGAGCGGGCGCGTGGTGCTTCGGTACGCGGAGGAAATCTTCGGCCTCGGCCGCGAGATGCTGGACACCCTGCACGACCGTCCCGTTGGCAAACCACTGCGGGTGACTGTAGGGGTAGCCGATGTCGTTCCCAAGGCGGTTGCCGAGCGCCTGCTCGCGCCGGCGTTAGAGCTCCCAGAACAAGTTCGCCTGATCGTCCGCGAAGGTGAGCCCGGTAGGCTACTAGCCGAGTTGGCGCTACACGAACTCGACTTGGTGTTGGCAGACGCACCCGCCAGTCCGAACATGAAGGCGCGCGCCTTCAATCACTGCCTCGGGAGCAGCAACATATCGTTCTTCGCTAGCCCGGAGCTGGCAAAGCGCGCGCGGGGACGGTTCCCTGAATGTCTAGGAGAGCTTCCTCTTTTGCTACCTGCCGAAAGCACCACGATGCGCAGACAGCTCGACCAGTGGCTCGATAGCCTTAGCATCAGGCCAACCATTATCGGGGAGTTTGAGGACTCCGCATTGCTTAAGGCGTTCGGCTTCCGTGGAGTCGGAGCGTTTCCGGCGGTGAGCATAATCGGGGATGAGGTCACTCGTCATTATGGCATGCGTGCGCTCGGGCACATTGAGACCATCAAGGAAAGCTACTATGCGATTACGGTAGAGCGCCGATTGAAGCACCCGGCGGTTGTCGCGATCTGCTCCCGGGCGCGCGCCACTCTGGCCGATGGCGGGTGAGATTATGAGACTATATGAATCGGTGGGTTTGGATAGGTGGACGGTTTCCGGATGCCTTAACCGTGGTTTTTCCTGCCAACAGTTTTTTTTGCCGCGTTGGCGATGGTTTTCTTCGCAGTCATTTTTTTCGTCGCGGATATTTTTTCGGTGCTCTTTTTCGTGCCAGTATTTGCTGTCTTGGCTCCCGTCTGCTTGCGGGTCTTCGTCGCACGTCGCCTTCTATCGGCGGAATTAGTCGATGCTGAGGATTCGACCGATAAAACTCCATTCATTTCGATATCGATGCCGAAAACTGACGAGAGCTCGTCGGTCTTGAGCAAACGGCCCTTGCCGGTTTTTCCTACACCTATTTGCTGATCGATAGCACTTTCCACCATCTCGGCAGGGTCGACTCCTCGTAAGGTAAATAGCAGCTTGGGCTCATGATCGAGACGCGCGCCAACGCCAAAGAGGGTCGCCGCGAGATGCTTGCACATGCTAGCCCAATCGGGGCACGAACAATTTAATTTGATCTCACCTGGCGAAGGGAAAAGCCCTTCCTCCCTACAAGTAACTATTTCCATCACGCTCTTGGAAAGAGACCCCTGGAGCAACTCTACTAGCGAGCCAATCTGACCCGCGCATTTTTCTTTTATCTCCGACCACCTCTTCTTAGGCAGCGGATCGATCTTGATATCAACAGTATACAAATCAGAACCATTGACTAGCGCTCGTACATTACCGGGCTCGATCTGCAGATCAATTACCGAACCGTTACGAACGTAAGACCTTCCACGAGGCAGGCGATTGGAATAGTCGCTATATGCCTCCAAATTTTCGCACCAAGCGTTACCCCAGAAAGTGGTGGTTATTTTGCGCCCTTCAATTTCAACTGGCGAAATGTTTCGGCCGGCCTTCTTCATTTTGGCAACCTTCTTCAATGCGCGTTGCCGCCGCTTTGCTACCGAGACGTATTCTGGCCAATAGCTTCCGTAGTATCCGCCCATGGGCTTTCCTAGCGTTCAATTATTAAGAACGACGAGCAACCGCCCGCCGACAAGTCTTGTTTTTAAGTCCTATCTCTCCAACGCGCTGCCCAGATCGAGCGAAACCATTGACAACAACTCCTCGTTGCTCATTTCCGTCATGGCAGCCTCGGCACCTTGCGAGGAAAGTAACTCATCAGAGAGCTTCTGCTTACCTGCTATAAGCTCGTCGATACGTTCTTCGACCGTACCTTGGCAAACGAATTTGTGAACCAAAACGTTCTTCTTCTGTCCAATGCGGAAAGCCCGGTCTGTGGCCTGATTCTCTACTGCTGGGTTCCACCATCGATCGAAGTGAATCACGTGCGAAGCAGCCGTTAGGTTGAGCCCAGTGCCGCCAGCCTTGAGCGATAGCACCATGAAGGGCACGCGATCATCTTCCTGGAAGTTTTTAACCAATTCCTGGCGTTTTTTCACTGGCGTACCTCCGTGCAACACCAGTCCTCTCTCTCCAAAGACATCGGCCAGAAAAGTAGCCAATGGCTCGGTCATCTCGCGAAACTGAGTGAATACCAGAACTTTGTCTTGCCTGGCAGCTATCGACTCGCATAGCTCATGCAGTCGTGCAAGTTTGCCGCTATCTGCGGGTTTATATACGCCGTCCCCTAGCCACTGCGATGGATGGTTGCAAATCTGCTTGAAGCGCAGCAAGAAAGCGAGAACCACGCCACGTCGCTGGACACCCTTTAATTCAGCGTTTTCATCGAGGGCCTTTTTCATTTCGTCGACAGATTGTTGGTACAAGACGGCTTGGCGTTTAGTTAGTAGACAGTGGGCCGTAACCTCTGTTTTGTCGGGAAGGTCGGCAATAACGTTTTTATCGGTCTTGAGGCGGCGCAAAATGTATGGCTGAATCAGCCGACGCAACGACGCGTAGCCCTGCTTGCTCTTTGCCATTGATTTGCATAGCCCGCTGAATACCTTGGCCGAGCCAAGAAGACCCGGATTTAGAAAATCAAAGATCGACCACAAATCACCAAGGCGGTTCTCAACTGGCGTACCTGTTAAAGCTAAACGCCACTTAGAGGGCATTGCCTTAATCGCCTTGGTCTGTTTGGCGTCTGGGTTCTTGATAGCCTGGGCTTCATCGAGAATCACGTATCGCCATGGATATTCTTTCATCCAAGGAATGCGCATTGCCGTGCCATAAGTGGTAATCACCACGTCGTGTGCATCGACTCGCTGTTTCGAAAGACCCTTCAGCTCAGCCGATGAGAGTCGCGACGGATGGGCAATAAGCACCTTCAGCTTAGGGGCAAATCGCTCTGCTTCCAAACGCCAGTTGTCCACCAATGAGGCAGGAACCACCAGAAGATCAGTGCCAGTCCCCTTACCGTCATTCTTATTATCGCGTTTGCTTAGATTGAGCACGCCCAACACCTGGATTGTTTTACCTAGGCCCATATCGTCGGCCAGGCAGCCACCAAGTTCGAGACTTCGCAAGGTTAAAAGCCACTGCACCCCGCACTTCTGATAGTTGCGAAGCTTGGCTTTTAGGCCACTGTTTGTTTCAATACTTGCTCGCAGCTCTGGTAAACGGAGCATGTCGAGCTTCGAGGAAAGCCATTTTCCAGCGATAACCTCGGACCATTCTGGCCGTGCATCTTGACTGCTATCGTCTCCGGCATTGAGACTAACCCCTGATAACATGCGCATTGCTTCGCCAAAACTAACGCCATTAGCCTGCACATGTCTTTGCACGTCGCGCCATTGGTCTAGTACTTGTGCCAGCTTATCGCTATCGGCCTCGACCCATCTGCCTTTAATAAGCACCAAGCCGTGGCTGGCCGAGAGGATTTCGTCTATTTCCGATTTGGTGAGCTTTTGTCCATCAATGGTAAGGTCGATTTGGAAGTCGAGCAGAGCGTTCATTCCAAGCTTAGTTGGCTCTTTACCCCCGACTAAAACAGAGACCTTTGGCCTTGGTCTATTTTTGATGTTCCACCAATCGGGCATACGCACGACTAGCCCAGCCTGCTCGTATAAGGCTACCTCACACAGGAATCTATGGGCTTCTCTGGGAGTCCAAGCGAGCGGACGGTAGATATCGCCAGCATCGACCAGCTCGCGGACAAATTCGCTCTGTTCTGCAGCGCGGGAAAGCGGCGCCACAAGCGCGAGCAACTTTTGCCGATTTTTCGCTCCAGCGTACTCCTTCAGAGCCTGTCCTAACGGTAAGTGCTGCGGCTTGGCTGTCGTTCCGGATGTATGGCCAACCTTATGAACATAAGTGGCGATAAATGCGAACGGATACTCAGGGTCTCGTTTGTTCTCGGCAAGGTGCAAGCAAACCCTTCCAACGATATTCCAAACCGAGCTGTTTTTCTTTAGGTATCCCTGAACACCGTCATTGAAGCTCGCCGCTTCGGCCGACAACGCCGCGCCAATATCTGACCAGATGTTGATGAGATGCGCCGCATTTAGAAGTTCGGCGCCTTGCATTGGAGGCACAGCACTGAGCAACTCTACGATTTCCTCATCACTATGAGCAGGGAAGACGAAAGATTTTGGATCGGTCGGGTCAAGTTCGCTGCATACTCGCCCAATGAACGCCTTTCCGATTTCGCGCCAGTAGGAAAGCGAAGGCGAAAGGTTTGTAGAAAGTTGCGCGGTAGCTAAATGCAAGATTCCATGGCCGCGTCCATCGTCAAAAGCGTCGACGATCTGCTTGGTAATCTTGTCTGATAGAAGCGAACCATCTTCCGACGTTCCTAATTGAACGAGAATATGGCCAGTGGGGGTGAACCGACAAACTAGCGTCTCGTCGCGGCCATTTTGCGGGTGTTGGCTCATTTGAACGGTTTCCTCAATTTTGCGCTTGTTACTTGAACCTCAAGTTTTTTATTGTCAATTTGGTCGAGAGTCTAAATCGGGGATGATAAGGCTAGAACTGTGCGAAAACATTCAACAATAAATTCAACGAAGCGCTTTTTCTTATGCGCATTAACATGAAATCTAGCGCTGCTAAACAAATGCTGTAACCTCCTTTTTACCACGTATTGTAATTTTTCGCTCAACACCCCGATTATTCGACTAAAGTAATCATCGAGGCTAATTGCTTTAATCCAAAGCGCCTGTGTCCGGGTCGAGCTGGAGCCAGGTTTATTCTTCCAGTACCACGTTAGTCCATTGGTGAACTCATGCAATTACGATGAAACGATTCTTTTGAGCACAGATCCAGGCTGAATAAAGCTTTAACCATGTTGGAACTGTTTCTTCTACATCCAACGACAGCTTTAGTGCTAGAAAATTTTACGAAAACAACCTATATTCGGCAAAAGCGTTAACAAAACTGAATGAACTGGCGTCTTCATGAAAATTCGCTCCTCGAAGTTATCTTTAACCTTATCCATTTTTATTGCAGTCACATCTTGCATGGTTACTCTGGACAAGCTAGAGGATACAAGCACATGTATTCCTAACTGCTATGACAGATTGTGTGGCGAAAACGGCTGCGGCGGTTCTTGCGGATCGTGCAACGCAAGTCAGAAATGCTCTTCTCAAGGAAAATGCGTGAGCATCGCCTGTGTTGGCAATTGCACAAACAAGGAATGTGGTGATGACGGCTGTGGCAACGAATGCGGGAAATGCAATCCAGGCCACTCGTGCTCTATGCAAGGGAATTGCTTCAAACCAGCTGCGGGTTTATATACTAAAGAAAATCATATCTTACGTACGCGCGACGATTCATTATTTCGCGGTCGAGGAGCCAATATCTTTGATACACGTTCTTGCAATGCATGCACAACTGAAGCTCCAGATGTAAACGAAGTCAAAAGACGAATTGACGAGCTTGTCGATAACTGGAAAGCCAATTTTATTCGGCTTAGTCTCCAGAGCTTTAGTAGCCAAGTTTTTGTGTATAATAACAATAAAGTAACTCTTAACGATAATAATTGGAAAAGTGTTCTTAATGACGACAAGTATTTAGCCGACATTCGAGAAATAGTTAAACATATTGGAATGAAACCAGACGTATACGTATTAGTTTCTCTTTGGTATGAACCGTCTGTTGACGAAAACCATATTCCAATCATTGATTCTGAAAAAGGCACCGATGCAGTTTGGAGAAAATTGGTTCACAAACTGTGCGACCAACCCCATGCACTCTTTGGCATCACCAATGAACCCCGCAATACCGAAGATTCAGTGGTTTGGAATAAAATGAATGAGGTCGTAAAAGCCATTCGGAAGGCAGAGTCAGAGGCTGGCTGTCTAAAACATGTCATTGCCGTTCAAGGAACTCAACAATACGCAAGATTGCTTAAGTATTATGTTGAGCATCCCATTACCGCCGGCAATGGTGAAAATATTGTTTATGAAACTCATGCTTATGGTCCAGAGAGCCGTTTTAATGAACTTTTTATCGAGCCTGCTAAAAAACTTCCAGTAATAATTGGAGAATTCGGCCCATATGACCATCGCAGCTATGGAGGCGATAATATGACCTTGGATGATTGCAAAAAAATGATAATAAAAGCCGAAGAGTCGAATGTTTCGTACCTGGCATGGAGCTTTCATATGCGGTGTCCAGAAAATCTTTTGAAAGATTATTCGAATGGTAAATGTGGCATAAATATGAAATTAGAACCAACCGAATGGGGACAAATTCTTAAAGACCGACTTAATAAACCATGGGGAACGCAATAAGCGCCTAGTAATGGGCCCAAAATTTTGTTTAAACTAGGGCGTATTCCTATATCCGGCACCACGCCCTCCGTCATTCCCGCGAAAGCGGGAATGACGGAGCGGCGATGTCGGATATAGGGACATGCTCTAGACTCCTTACTCTTTTCCTTCTTGCGTTTTCTCTCACCAGACAGCTCTGGCTCTCCATGGGCTCTCAGTGCGTGGCCTCGACCGCGGTTGGGCCGTCGTCCGCATGCTATCCTGGAACCTGGAGGGAGACTGAATCCCGGCGACCTCAACTCATACCATGGCGAGACCTGCCGTCCTGCTCGGGCAGGTCGATGTCTAGCTGCTGTATCTTGCGAAAGAGCGTGCTTTTGTGCATGCCCAGTTCCCGCGCTGCCGCCAGCCGGTTTCCGCCGTTGCGCTTGACAGCCTCACGAATGGCGCGTGCCTCGATCGCATTCATCGTCTCGACGAGTTTGCGGCCCTCCGCATGGACCGTCGTGACTGGCACCATCTCGGCAGGCAGGTGTGCGAGCTCGATCTGCTCCTCGCGCAGGAGCATGAACGCGTGCTCGATGACGTTCTGCAGCTCACGAACGTTGCCCGGGTATTCGTGTGCGGTTAGCACCCCGAGCACATCTGCGCTCACCCCGGTCAGGCGTTTGTTCTGGAGGGCGTTGAATTTGTCGACGAAGTGCTGAATGAGCAGAGGGATGTCCTCTTTACGTTGTCGCAGAGGTGGCAGGTCCAGTTTCATCACCTTGATGCGGTAGTAGAGATCCTGGCGAAAGGCCCTGGCCTCGACCTCCTTGGCGAGGTCACGGTTGGTCGCGGCAATCACCCGCACGTCGGCTTCCTCGGTGCGAATGGCGCCGAGTGGCTCGTACTGTCTCTCCTGGAGCGCGCGCAGGAGGCGCACCTGCAGGGCTTGGCTCACCTCGCCGATCTCATCGAGGAACAAGGTTCCACCCCGCGCCAGGGCAAAACGGCCGGGCTTGTCCTTGGTCGCTCCAGTGAAGGCACCAGCCTTGTACCCGAAGAGCTCCGACTCCAGGAGCGAATCAGGGAGCGCACCGCAATTGACCGCGACGAACGGTCCGTTCCGTCTCGGACTTAACCCGTGGATGGCTCGTGCCATGAGCTCTTTGCCAGTTCCGGTCTCGCCCTGCAGCAAAATGGTGCTCTCGCTGTCGGCGATCCGCGGGAGTACCTCGATTAGCCGTCGCATGGAAGCGCTGCGGCTGACGATATCTCCTACCTGGAAGCGTCCTTTTACCTGAGTGCGCAGTTCCTCGATCACGCTAAGGTCGCGGAATGTCTCCGCGCCGCCCACGACCGCGCCGTGCTCGTCACGCAGCAGTGCTGTCGAAACGCTGATCGGAAGCCGCTTGCCGCTCGCGGTGATGATGAACGTGGCTTTGTTCACGATGGGCGCGCCGCTCTCCATTGTGTGTTTGAGGGCGCATTCGCTCTCACACATGGTGGCACGAAACACGTCGGAACAACGTCGGCCGATGGCCTCCTCGCGCGGGATGCCCGTGATGAGCTCAGCGGCGCGATTGAACGACAGGACGCGCCAGTCCCGATCCACAGTGAAGACTCCGTCGGAGATGCTCTCTAAAATAGCGTCGGTGGCCACGTTGTTTATGGTCCGGGAGTTATCGGGCGAATCCGTGTCGCGTCGCTTGGTCATCGCGCCCTCCTAGCAGGGAGCCATCTGGCTCATATGAAGCACCCATCGCTGCGTCTTTCAGCCGAAGGCGTGGCGACCTAAACGCGCTTTGAATTCCCACTTGTGGGCCGCCGTCTTCGTCGCAACCTCTTCGGTGCTTTTGGGCTTGCGAGTTGTCTTCATTCTCACCACAGCAGCGGTACGAGCCGCTTTCTGCCGTTGGCGTACTCGCTGTACCCGGTGCGGGCCCCGAAGTCCTTCCCATACCGAGTGGCGAAACGCTCGGCCAGGCGGTTCATGGGATCCTCACCGTAGTCGGCTCGCTCCTTGCCGCGCTGCTCGACCTCGACGATCTCTCTGCCGGTGAGCCAGTAGGCGTGGACCATAACCGAGTTCACGGTGCGCGAAACGTGACCGCGTGCGACCTCGATGATCTCGGAGACCAGCTTGAACAGCTCTTCTTCTCGGTGGTCGGCCAGCTTCGTCATGACGGCACAAATCCTCCCTGAAGCCAGGCTAGTGATCTCTGACCGCCGTGTTTATAAGTCATTATAGCGGCGGTTACAATGCGGATGTTGCAGTGGCTCTGTCTGTGAACCAACCCGCTGGCATGGGGGCGATCGGGGACGGACCCCGCGGATGCGGACGCACGGGTCCCTAAGCACATCACTTGGCCGACAGCCGCGCGACTACGCGCTTCATGAGCCCTTCGCCATAGCCGCCCGCTCAGCACCTTGCTGCTCGACCATGACGATCTCGCGGCCGACGAGCCAATACGCGTGGACCATTGCTGTGTTAACGGTGCGAGCGACTCGAGAGCGAAGGAATGGACACGGCCCTGCCCGTAAAGAGTAACCCCGCGAAAAAACTCCAGAAACAGAAAAGCCTCGATCGACAACCGCCGATCGAGGCTCAGTAAAACATTTGGTAAACCAAGTTAACCTACCGCCAATTTAGCTCCCCGGCGTGGGCTCGAACCACGGACCCGCTGATTAACAGTCAGCTGCTCTGCCAACTGAGCTACCGAGGAAAAACAACGATGCAGTTTGTAGCGAGTTGTCTCACGCCTGTCAATAGTAAGTTTGGGTTTGTTCTCAAATAAACGAAAACATCCGGTGGCAAGGCCCAACAGACTCGGCTAGCGGGTGTACTTTTTGCACCGACTGTCTGCCTATATTAAATATTTCTCACATGGCTTTCCTGCTTCTAGCGCGTCCAGAATTTCATCAATAGCTGCGGTGCTTTGGACGTTCCCATACCAATAGTTTTCTGGATAAACCACTAGAACTGGTCCCTTGTCGCATACTTTCAAACAGCCAGTTGAGGAGACGCAAATATTTCCCATATCACGATCGGCTAATTCGCTTTCTAAGTATCCCAAAAAAGAAGTCGAGCCTTTTTTATGACAAACTCCTTGCGGTTCACCAGAAACTCGAAAACTGGCACAGACTAAAATATGATGTTTTGGTTTTTGCATGATTTTTTATCCTTTCTGACATGTATTAATGTTCACTAAGCAATCGGTTCTGCATCCTGCTCTGCTTTATGCGCATCCCACTCCATTCTTTTCTCCTCCGCATCCAACTCCGCAGGTAAAGGAATTTTTTCGATAAACAGAAAGGTCTTGCCCAGAGAAGGCCGCGGAAATAATTGGCTCAATTAGCCCTTGAACAGCGACTACTGGTAAACCTTTTTCAGAAAGAACACGTACGGGATTGGGACCGGCTTCTCCTACTAAAAACATAAAACAATCAGATAGTTTTTCTGCTAGCTGAGCCCATCGCAAGTCCCCTGCCCCCGGTTCTGGAGCCAAGCGCTTTTCAATCATTGCTACCCCACCCTGCGGTTTCTGTTCGAATACCATTATTTGCCTGGCCTGGCCTAAATGCTCATTAACTAACATTCCTTCTCGACTCGCTACCGCGATTCTTGGACGCTCTTTGGTGCAAGAGGGTTGGGAGTTTGCTTTTAGAAGATTTTGAATAGAGACATCATCTTTTCCTAACAAACCAACTGCGTCTGCTCTACAGCGCGCACAATGATTCATTAGAGGCAAAATATTTTTTATATTAGCCCGCACTTGTGCCATTACTTGAGCATTAGGAACATTAGCGGAACTAAAACCAGTATTTGGGGCGTAACATAAAGGAATTGGATTAAGAGTATCTACTTTTAGAGCCGCCAAAGCTGATGCTATTTCCGGAAGATGAGCGTCGTTTACCCCTTGAATTACCACGGTATTGGCTTTCACGATAATTCCATTCATTTTCAGCTCTCGAATGGCTTCCTGCTGTCGTTCCCAAATTAGGGCAGCTCCTTCTTTTTCTCTATAAATTTTGCGACCGGTGCGTACCCAAGAATAAATCTGCGAGCCAATTTCGGCATTGACTGCATTCACGGTTATACTGACGTGGCTAACTTGTAGTGCCGCCAACTCCGATATATAAGGACTTATTTCCAAACCGTTAGAAGCCACACAAAGAAGCACTCCCGGGTAATGTGCTCGAATTTTGCGCATGGTTTCCATGGTCTCTAAACCATTTGCAAAAGGGTCTCCTGGACCGGCTATTCCTGCGACCCGTATGGAAGGTAATCGTTCTATGGCTTGTTGAAAGTATTTTAGCGCTTGTTCTGGTGAAAGTACTGCACTAGTAACACCAGGCCGGCTTTCGTTCACACAGTCGTAACGGCGATCACAAAAATTACATTGCACATTGCATTTAGGAGCTACTGGAAGATGAATGCGCGCATATTTATGTTTAGCCGACTCATTAAAACAAGGGTGTAAGGTGGTATCCATAAATTGGGCCAAAGAAAAAGGGTTAAAAATATCCATATCCAATCGGCGAATTAGACTGCTTCTGCTCTAATAACAAGTTGACCAATTGGTCAAAAAGACGAAGACCTCCGTCATAACCAAAGTGCAGAATTCTTCCCCCGCCAAAACGGTCGTGAACAGGAAACCCGACTCTCAATAGGGGTATGTTCATCTCTCGAGAAAGAGGGTACCCTTTGCTTGAACCTACTAAAAGTTGTGCTCCCGCTTCTTGCGCTTTACGGCCGACTTGATCGAAATTGGCTTCGGAAAGCACGCTACATTTTAATGATTGGAAATTATCAATCTGGTTCTGTAAAGCTGTGCGCAGACGACCGCTATATCCACCGGAAGCAATTAACACTGGTTGGCATCCAATCTCTACCAACCAGTTTGCCATTGCACAGACCATATCTTCTTCACCGTATACGGCAACACGCACTCCATACACAATTTTGTGCCCATCAGCATAAGCATCTAATAAACGGGCTCGCTGCTCACTTAAATGCGCAGGAATGCTTTTTCCCGAAATCTGAGAAAGCTGCTGTACGAATTGGTCGGTTGCGCGTACTCCTACTGGAAAAGGAATTACCTGGTAGGGAACTTGGAATTTCTCATGCAATTTTTCCGCGGCGGTGGGCATTGTTGTAGGCATTGCATTTAGAGTAGCGCCCAATTGTAAAGAATACTGGCTCCCGCCCATCTTTCCAATTTGCGCAAGAGTGGTACCGCCAGGCGGCAATGCATGATAATCCGACCACGCTCCTCCGTCCAACGTGTCGCTGTAATCGGGAAGTAGATTTAGCCCCAACTCAAAGGCGGCTACTATTTTTTTAATTTGCCGCAAATCTTCTGGAGAAACCATTCCTGGAAAAATATTGATGTCTTTATTGGGGCTTTCTATTCTTGCCAGGTGATTAACTACTGCTCGCATAGCGGCTTGATAACCTTCCGCATGGGTTCCACTGTACGAAGGAGTGCTTACAAAAACGGTAGGGACGGCATTTGATTCTTCTTCATTACGAATGCGAAGCAAACCGGGAACATCATCCCCAATTGTTTCCGCCAGGCAAGTAGTAGCAACCCCAATAACCGCTGGTTGGTATTGTTGCTCAACATGACGCAAGGCTTCCCGCAGATTACTCATTCCTCCAAAAATTGCTGAAGACTCGCTGAAATTACTAGATGCAATGTCAATAGGTTCTCGAAAATGGCTAATTAGAAATCGCCGTATATAGGTTGCACATCCTTGCGATCCATGTAAAAGCGCAATTCCCCCTTCAATACCACGAAAAACCAGGGTGGCTCCCAAAGGAGCGCACAATTTACAAGCATTTACCGAGGGAATATTTTCGGAACTTTGTTCATTTTCTTCGATTTTGATTCCATTGATTCGCAACGGTTTCATTGGAGTTCTCGTATCCATTTCCAAACTGGGCTCATTGCCGATGCATGAACTTCACGCGCAAAGCAAAGCATTCCTTCATAGCCCGCCAAAGGCTGCTTTCTTTCATGATTGTGATCGCAAAATCCTATTCCCAATTTGTAAGCAATAGGACGCTCTTTTACTCCGCCAACAAAAAGATCGGCCCTAGTAGATTTCAAAAATTGCACTAACTCCAAAGGATTACTATCATCTACAATTACTGTACCGGCGTCACATACTTGCCTCAGAAGATCGTAGTCTTCTCGATTTCCTGTTTGGGTTCCGGCAAGTACTGTACGCATTCCCAATAAACGCAACGCCTTAACTAAGCTAACTGCTTTAAATGCCCCGCCCACATATAGTGCTGCCCGCTTGCCTTGTAAATCTTGTTGAAAAGGCGCCAATTGGGTAATAACATTCTGCACTTCTGTTTTAACTATTTCGCGCGTACGCTCCATTATTTTAGGCACGTTTTCGAAATGACGCGCTACTGCGTATAAAGCTTCCGAAGTATCCTCAATGCCAAAAAAGCTTACGCGCAAGAAAGGAATCCCATATTTTTCTTTCATTTGCTTGGCCAAATGAATCATGGAACCACTGCATTGCACCACATTCAGTAACGACCCGTGAGCCGAGCGAATGGCATCCACTCTTCCGTCCCCAGTAAATACCGCACCTACCTCTACTCCCATGGATTCGTAATATTTTTTTAATATCCAGGTTTCCCCAGCAATATTAAATTCTCCCATGAGGTTAATACGCGGACAATTCGGTTTCAAAACTGGGGCGGGAGAAGTTCCAATTAATTTCATCAGCGCATTGCAAGCCGCCTGATATCCATTGGATTTTGTTCCCCGAAAACCTTCTGATTCCACCGGAATTACTGGAATGCCAAACTCGTTTTCCACCCCCCGACATATGCGTACAATATCGTCTCCAATCAGCCCAACTACACAGGTGGAATATACAAATGCGGCTTTGGGCTGATAGCGAGCAATTAGATTACGCAACGAATCTAACAGGCGTTTTTCTCCTCCGTAAATGATATCTTTTTCCCGCAAATCGGTACAAAAACTCAACCGATGCAATTGGGGCCCACTAGAGAGAGCGCCCCTAATATCCCAAGTATAGGCGGCGCATCCAATAGGCCCATGAATTAGATGCAATGCATCGGCAATGGGGTAAAGCACCACTCTAGAACCGCAAAAAACACAGGCCCTTTGACTTACTGACCCGGAAACACTCGGCTTGGAGCATTGTAAATCCAGCGGAGTGTTTCCTACCACGGCAATACTTGGCTTTCGGACTTCTAAGATATCCATTGGAGGCATGAATGGAGCCCTCTATGCCGGAGGTTTTATACCGGCATTACATAACCAATTCAAAATTTTCTTCTGTTGAGTCGCGGTCTTTGCGGTCGAGAATTGCTGCGAGCAGTTTTTCTAAAAGCCTTAGCGCGCCACGATACCCCACTATTGGAAAATATTGATGCCCAATACGGTCATAAATGGGAAACCCGATACGTACTAAAGGGATATCTTCGTCTCGAGCAATGTATTTGCAATAGGTATTTCCGAGAATAAAATCGGGGCGTTCCTTTTTTATTTGTTGATGGAACCAGAAAAGATCGGCTCCAGCCCCTTCTTTTATTTGCAAATCATCGCCACAGATTTCTCGCATTTGCCGTGCCCATTTTTTTGCCGGTGTTCCGGTAACCACAATTTTTACATGAATGTCAATATCGGTTAAGAATTGGGCAAGTGGCAAAAGTGTATCGGGATCTCCAGCTAAAGCGGCCGTTTTTCCGTGAAAATACTGATGCATATCGGTAATTACGTCAACTACTTGGCCGCGTTCCACCATCATGCTATCGGGCACAGTGGCTCCAGCAGCTTTGCGTAATGCATCAACAAAAAGGTCGGTGTGACGCAAGCCAATTGGTACTTCCATTACTTCGCAAGGAACCTTGCATTTGGTATCCAACAAACGGGCTGCTGGGCCTGCTGCTAATGGACCAAGGGCAATAGTCAGTTTACTGCTGCCAGCGCTCACAATCTGTTCCTTCGTTGCGCCTCCTTTGGGATACATTTCATATTTTCCGGTTTGCGGGCCGTTTAATACTTGGCTAGTATCGGGAAACATTACCTGTTTTATTCCCATTTTACTGGCTATGCGCTTGAGTTCCGCCATATCTGAGGGTTCAACAAAACCTGGAATTAACGCGATTTGTGAACCTTTTTTTTCTCCGCTTTTACAGAACTGCTCCACCATACTTTTGACCATGTTGGCATAGCCAGTAATGTGGCTTCCCACATAGCTAGGAGTACTGGTGTGAAGAACGTGTTTTCCTTTAGGAATTCGCCCTTCATCCATTGCTTTAGCTACAATTTGCGCAACGTCATCGCCAATGGTTTCAGAAAGGCAGGTGGTGTGAACGGCGATAATTTCAGGGTTATAAATGGTAAAAAGATTAGTAATTGCTTCCAACAGATTGGCTTGTCCTCCAAATACAGAAGCGCCTTCGGTAAAGGAGCTGGTACCAGCGATTACTGGCTCCTTAAAATGCCTGGTTAATGAGCTACGGTGATAAGCGCAACACCCTTGAGAACCATGGCTATGCGGCATGCATTTATTAATCCCCAATGCCGCGTACATTGCCCCAATAGGCTGACAGGTTTTGGCGGGATTAATAGTAAGAGCTTCTCTTTCTTCTAATTGTTGTGGGGTATGTCTTAATAACATGGCAATCGTCTCTCGTTTTTTAGGAATTCAAAAAAACCGAATTTTTACTCCCATCCATAACGCGCACATATTTCTGGATTCTTATCCCACGGCGCCTGGACTAGACCCCATACTTTGCTATTTACCATACGATCGATTTCTCGATAGAAATTAATCGCGCCTTTGAAACCAGCATAAGGTCCGCTATAATCGTAGCTATGAAGTTGCTTCATGGGTATACCATGTTTCTGCACAACGTATTTTTCTTTAATTCCTGCGCAAAAAATATCGGGCTTAAACAACTCCAAAAGCACCTCGGATTCATGATGATTGGCATCATCAATTACCAGCGTCCCTTCTTTCATTTGCGGCATCATACCAACATAGTCATGAAGAGTAATTCCCCGAGATTCTGCGTCTCTTCGCAAATCGCGCCATTTCTCAACATCTTTCTCCACGGTAAGTTCTTCGATATTGCGACTATCCGCGTCGATTTTGATGGTAGGAAGTACTTTTCTTCCTTCGTAATCATCTCGGTGAGCAAATTCATAACCTGCCGAAAGAGTATGCATTCCCAGTTCTGCAAACAAATCCTGGTAATGGTGTGCTCGGCTTCCTCCCACAAACAGCATGGCAGTTTTTCCTTCACAGCGAGGACGAACTTCTTTCTGAACTCTAAGCACTTCTTCTAGTTCCTCAGCAATAACTTTTTCTACTTGCTCTATTAGTTTTGAATCACCAAAGAACTGAGCCATCTTCCGCAATGACTTTGCGGTACTTTCCGCGCCAATGAAATTCACTTTAAACCAGGGAATTCCATACTTCTTTTCCATCATTTCTGCCATATAATTAATACTTCGATGGCACATTACTACATTTAAGTCAGCATTTTGTGAGCTGGCAAACTCGTCATAGGTCGAATTACCGGAAAAGCACGAATGAAGAGTAAGCCCACAGCGCTCAAAAATTCTTTCTAATTCAAAAGAGTCTCCGCCGATATTGTATTCGCCCAACAGGTTAAAAACGTATTTTCCCTCTTTTTTCATATTGGACTGCCCAACTACATCGGTAAACACTTTGTTGTTGGCAACGTGATGCCCCGCTGATTGGCTTACTCCCTTATAGCCTTCGCAGGAAAAACCGAAAACGTTAACATCGGGGTGCGCTGCTTCTACTTCCTTAGCAACTGCGTGGACATCGTCGCCAATAAGACCAACCGGACAAGTGGCGAAAATACCAATTGCTTTGGGTTTAAATATTGAAATAGCCTCTTCAATAGCCTTGCGAAGTTTTTTTTCTCCACCAAAAACAATGTTTTCTTCCTGCATATCGGTGGACAAAACATAGGTCATGTATTGGGGGTCTTTATCGGTTTTGGGGCGCGTTTGGTTTCGGCGAGTCAACCAGCTATAAAAAGCGCATCCAATGGGACCATGAGTAATTTGAAGAATATCACGAGTTGGCCCCAAAACCACCCCTCGACACCCGGCGTAGGCACATCCTCGCATCGTAAGAATGCCGGGTATGGTTCTGGTATTGGCCATGATTTCAGGCACCGTTTCGTCTTTACCCACCTCATTAATAATCACTTGTTTAGCTCTTTTTCGAGCCACTTTAGTGGGCATATTGGCCAGCAAAGCTGCTTTTACGTCTTCTGGAGAGAGGTTTTTATCGGACATATTCGTTCCTTTTTTATTCATCCAAAACTGAATCACCAATTTCGCCAGTACGAACGCGAGTGGCATCGTGAACGGGCATTACGAAGATTTTTCCATCCCCCGATTTACCTGTTTTATTCGTATTTATTACCGTCTCCACTACGCGAGAAACTAGTTTATCTGGTACAATTATGCTCACCATGCGTTTGGGAATTAGTCTCCGAGTTTGGCCCAATTGAGCAATGGCTTCTTCATATCCTAATTCAGCACCTTTTAAGGCAGTTAGGTCCACTAGTCCTTTCCCTCTACCCAGGCAGTCTTTGGCGTGCATAGAATGAATGCCAGCTTGTGCCAATGCTCGTTTAGTAGCATTCATTTTGTCCGGACGAATAATTGCCAGAACCTCTTTCATTGTTCCCCTCCGCCTTCGCGAATGCCAGAGCTTATGGTATAGACTTCTTCCACCGGCGATACAAAAATCTTACCATCGCCAAAGCTTCCTTTTGTTCCTGTGCGGGCAGTATTCATTACTGTTTTAACAACATAATCTTTATCTTTGGCTGGCACTACCATAATGAGCATTTCTTTGGAAATTTCGTCGTAAGTTACTTCTCCAATTCGAATACCTCGTTGTTTTCCTCGACCCACCACACCAACTTTGGTAACCGCGGGAAAACCTGCTTCCATGAGAGCAGCCATTACCGCATCGGCCTTTTCCGGGCGGACAATCGATCGAATCATAATCATTGGTTTTCTCCATTTATGATTTTAGCTACAGTTAGCATATTTTAAGAAGATGGAGACACTAGGGTTTATAGGAATTATCTCCACCTCTCAAAAAGGTTATTAATTCGCAATACCATAATCAATCAAGAGCTTTTCTAACTCATCGGTAGTAAGCGGTTTTGGAATTACAAATTTCTGATTTCCATCGATTTTTTTTGCGAGTGCACGGTATTCATCAGCCTGCCCTACCTTGGGGTCGAAATCAATCACTGTCTTTCTATTAATCTCTGCTCGTTGCACTACATTATCGCGAGGAACAAAATGAATCATTTGGGTTCCTAATCGGCGAGCGAGTTCTTGAATCATATCGTGTTCATTATCGACTTTACGACTGTTACAAATTAGACCGCCCAGTCGAACTCCTCCGGCTTCGGCAAACTTAACAATTCCTTTACAGATATTATTTGCAGCATACATGGCCATCATTTCGCCGGAAACCACAATATAGATTTCTTGCGCTTTTCCATCACGAATGGGCATGGCGAAACCACCACAAACCACGTCTCCCAAAACGTCGTAAAACACGTAGTCTAGCTTTTGATCCTCGGCATATGCTCCTAATTGTTCAAGAAGATTAATGCTAGTAATAATACCTCTTCCTGCACACCCTACCCCTGGCTCTGGCCCTCCTGATTCCACGCAAACAGTGCCACCGAATCCGTGCTTGCGAACATCTTCTAAAGCTACGTCTTCACCTTCCGTTCTTAATGTATCAAGTACCGTATTTTGAACCAGGCCTCCTAATAATAGCCGAGTTGAATCGGCTTTAGGGTCACAGCCAACAACCATGACCTTTTTCCCCATTTCCGCAAGGCCCGCCACCGTATTCTGGGTGGTTGTTGATTTTCCAATTCCACCTTTTCCGTAAATCGCGACCTTTCTCACAGTTTTCTCCATTAAGAATGTTTACTAAATCCGGTTTCTTTTTACCCTTGCGTTTCAAGTAGATAGCAGTTGGCGTGCCAACTCTTTAAAAGCAGTTGTCCCTCGGCAAAAACCTTTTATTTGTTTATTTCTGTTACCAATTGGTAGGAATAAGGTCTTCCGACCGACCATCATGTAGTCTGCGATGACAAAAGCACCCTAAATAACGATAGGTTTAATGAAATATGAAACTGAAGGTAAATAGCTACGCAAACCTAGTTAGCGTCTCTTCGAAATCAGTGTTCAATATTTGACACATCTGCTTATACCCTTCTTCGGTAATACCCAGACGTTCACGAGAGCTAGTTACATCATCAGGGAAAGAATCAGCTTCCACTGGAACTAGCTTTAATGATCGCGCCGCCTGATTAGCTACCGCGACCACATCACTCACTTCATCAATAAGTTCATCAGGAGAATGATGGTATTGAATTGCCCGCCCTAACCTCTCGGGAAGTCCCCACCGTTGAGAAATTAATCCCCCTAACTCGGCATGATGGGCACCAATTAGTTCCAGTTCTGCTTGCAGCCGTCTCAGCTTCCCTTCATTTTGAGCGCGTGTAAGCAAGGCAGCAATTTCCGGGGACAGGAATCGCACCAGAATCAGTTTGCCAATGTCGTGTAACAATGCCGCAGTAAATGCTTCGGAAGGGACGGGCTTTTTGCAGAATCTCTTCATTCGTTCTGAAGCCAGCGCGGTAGCAACCGAGTGACGCCATAGTTGATCTTCGGAAAATCCTATAACCGGCAGAGCAGTACGCATTTGTCTACCTACCGCTCCGGCTACCGCCAAGGCCAATACAGTTGCGTTTCCTAAACGTACGATGGCGTCTTTAACCGTCTTCACTGGGCTTTTGCTGGCGCTGGCTGCAGAATTGGCTACTCGCAAAAGGCGTGCGGTCAACGCTTGATCCAGTGACACCACTTCTAAGACTTCATTCAACTCGACTTCGGCGTCAGAAACCAGCGCGGCTAAACGGGTGGCACTCGCTGGTAGGGGCACCAAATCCTTTGCACTCTCAATAAGCGCTTCTAAACTAATCATTTGCTTCCCTGAATATTCCTACCGAATTGTTTAGTGGCACTTGTTACCAATCAGCCTGCTATGCAAAGTGTCATGGCTTCTCTTTCGAAAGTATGCGCAAGTGTACGACAAAACAAAATGGTCTTCTCGCTTAGTAGAATAGCGCTGGTCTTTTTTTTTAGCTAGTATGTAAATGTATGTTTTTGTACGGAACTAAGAAGCTCTGACAAACTCTGCTATGGAGATTCGCAAAAGTGAAGGCACAAGAAAATCGAGCAATCAAACCTATTGTGATAATTGAGAAGAACAACTCACCCATTGGACCAAAGAAATTAACAGGCAAAGTAGTTTCGTCGCCGAACTATTCCAAGGGATCTCGAAGTATTATTGAATCGCCCGGGAAAGCTGAGTCAAGCACCAATCTGATAAATTCTGATCTACTTGGTGTTCTAGCTGCTTCAGTACTTGACCGAGTCTCCTCGTATCCAAAAGCAATCGTTCGCGGTATCGATCTCTATTCTAAAGGAAACCGTATTCAAAAAGCTGCGGTCAGAATCAAGCAAGAAATTTTTCGCGCAGTATTTTCTTCAACTAGCGGCACCCTACCGCCTAAAACTAAACTTGCAATTTTTTTTATAGCTCCTTCCTGCAACGGAAAATCAACTCTCAAAAAAGGATTTGACCCCGATCTATTTTTAAAAATGGATCATGATCATAAAATCGCATCTGAAATTAAATTTCAATGCGATAAGAGAGAATACATAAAAAAAGAAATTTTTATTCACCTAGTTGAAACTTATGAAGATGAGGTTTTTCGCTCCCAAGAATTTCTAAAATTCTGCACTGGTTTATCTGACATAATTGAAAAAGAACCATTACAGAAAGAAGATTCAATCCAATCAAAACTTGCTGAGCTTAAGGCGGTCAAACATAAAATTATTATCGAGTCTTTTGCGAACACGGGCAGTAACATTATGATTGACCTACGTGCAACCAATATAAATAACATTCGAGCCCAGAGAGAGCAACTTAATAAAAATGGATACACTTGCGTTTGCGTCTCTCCAGTCGTTGATGACAATGAAGAATTGAAACGACGCTGGAAAATTCGGAATGATGCTGAAAATAAAAAAGATTTGTCAGACCTTGCCCGCGTTCTTAAAGAAAGCAAGGAATTTAAAGAAACCGGCTATAGGGAACTAGAACGTATTTTTGACAATAATCTTTTTGTGGTTCAAACAAACCCAAAAAAGAATGTATTTGAAATAATTCCGCATGAGAATTTCCAAACGCTTGGGTTTGCATCAAATCATTGTCAGCGACCAGCTACCGATCTTACTTATACCTAGTCAAAAAACACCAATCGCATGCAGCTAAGAAATTTTTTGTTGACTTTGGGCCGTTTACAGCGTCTGATTCTCGCCATCCAACTATCCAAAATTTCAGGATTTCAGGGTGGGATAAGTTTTTTCTAAACAGGATATAGAATAGATATGGAAAGTTCCGGCTTTGGGCCTATGTGGCTAACAGTTAACAGGCGATGCAATTTTCGTTGCAAGTGGTGCTATGCAGAAGAAACTCAATTGAAGCCAGAAGACGAGATGTCGCTTGAAACGGCAAGGAGTCTGATAGATCTTGCAAGCAATCTTGAAGTAAAAAGTATAATCATAGTAGGTGGAGAACCTACCCTATGGAAGCATCTTTTTGATACAATCCAGTATATCCATGAAAAAAAGCTTGAATCAATACTTGTGACAAATGGATATCTGCTATCAAAAGATGATTTCCTTGCCAAAATTGAAGCATCTGCCCTTAACTGCATAAATATTTCATTAAAGGCAGCCAACAGGGAACAACACATCGAATTCACTGGAAGAGACTCTTTCCAGGATGTTCTTAATGCAATAGAAAAAGCCGGTAAACTTGAGAATAAAGAGGTCTCTATATCTTACGTACTGAGCAAACTGACCGTAGACAATTTAAGAGAAGTGCCAGTAATTTTGAAAAAGTACGGAGGGAAATCTCTCTCTCTGGATATGTGTTCTCCTGTTTTTCACAATCGAAAAGTGGAAAAAGGGTATGCTTTAACTCCTGTTGAATTTGTAAAGGCAATTATAGATAATGCTGATGAAATGAATGAAATCATGGACAAACGCTTTTCAGTATCACAGCAGACTATGGGATGCATATGGCCCAAAGAAACACTCGAACGACTTATAAATGAAGGCAAGGTAGCCACCGGTTCATGTCAGATGAGCGCTGAAAGCGGAATAATCTTTACACCTTCCGCCGAGTTAATTCCCTGTAATGCGTTGTTTGATTATCCGATGGGAAAACTGGGCGTTGAGTTTAACGATGCCAAAAGTTTTCTCGAATACAGAAACAGTCCTCCTGTAGTAAAATTTTTCGGAAAAATAAAGTCGTATCCCCTAACTGACTGTATCGATTGTTCAGAACATACAGACTGCATTGGAGGATGTCCCTTGCAATGGATGGTATTTGATCCGGACAAAATAAAGAATGAATATAAAACCTTAAATAAAAGCTAAAGTCTTTGGTAATAAAAACCCCTCATAACAGGAGTATTTGCATGTCAGTTAAGACAGACATAGTTAGAACGAATATAATAAATTCAGGCATGATTCTGGAAGCAGGCAAAGGAATAAGAAAAGAAGCAGCCAGCGAAAGCATAAAAAATACCAAACCTGCAGAACTACATGCTGATCTGGTTAAAACAAGAAAAGCAACAAGTGCTATTCCAGAAAAACCTGCTCCAGGCAGACTTGTCAATGGTTCTTCAATACGAGATCTTCCATGTGACACTCGCTGTATTTGTGACTGTCGTTGCAAAGGTTGTTTTAACTGTAACTGTGGTAATTGTACAGGATAATCAGTAGAGTTTCAACGTTGGCTCGCTGGACCGGTCTACTCGGTGGCATGAGCATGCAAGTCCTTGCGCATGTTCGTGCCCTGTGCGTCCGCTATCACTGGTGCGAAGAGCCCTTTGCCGCGCAAAGGAAGTATTTCCCTCCCCAAATAATAATAATAATAAT
>JBNKEI010000124.1:0-32572 GCA_050288705.1 Myxococcales bacterium | reverse complement strand
AAGTCTACGTTGTTTGATCGAAAAGGCTGGGACGAAACCCAAGCCATCGCTCGTCGCCAGTCAGCTACTGCCATGCGACGCTCGCTTCCAGTATACCATCAGGTTGAAATCGAATCTGTAACGGCAGAGGAAGCTTGGAATTATTCGCCATATGGAAAGTACTCAAATGCCGAGTATAGATTAGGAAAATTGTTTGAAAACATTAATTTGCCTTCTGAAGCGAAAAAATTCGATGATTTGAAATCGTTTAAAGATTTTTTCGAAATAAGTGGACGTTTTACGCCAGAAGTGAAGCTAAACTACCAAAGAGCTATTGCAGAGGACGAAAGTATCGATTTGCCTTACAGTGGTAACAGCGAAAAAGAACAAGAACAGGAGATATACTGCAAGGATAAACTAATTTTTACTCTAGCCGCACGTATGGCCCTTAGGGTTTCAACAAGAACTCTTCAAGGTTTGTATAATCGCCTTGAATCAAAACCAAAGAAAAAAAAAGATGCAGAAGAAGCAGATAATGAAGAGGCTTGTGAGATTGCTGAAGAAATGCTCAGGAATGCAATTGACGAGAGCAACCTGCCATTTTGGGCCAGTAGTCTGCTTATAAATCGTATCATTCGGCGAAACTCTAAAGGAAAATGTATTCTTGATCTTACGGGAAATCCTATAAGACGTTTCAAGCAACACGAAATTTTAACCAGAATTTCCACAATCCCTTGGCACTCCGATAACACCAAATTTGTTTCACAAGCTTTACATTTTAATAAAATCAATGAAGCAGTTCTTGAGCTTCACAATCTTGAGGAGTACGGTGAGAGTATACCTTTGCCTGCGCCAGTCGCTGGTTGGCTTATGGTGCTTTATGATTTGTTGATGCTTTATAAAAAACCTCGTATAATTAGTGCTTGTCAAACTCCACATTGTTGGATGCCAACTGCAGTTGCTGCACATTATATGTTGAAGCCTGTTGGAGAGCAGTCTACTTCGATTGGAGAGCCGCTTTTAAAGCTTGATTGGCCACTGCCACCGTGGGATATGTTTCTGAACTACTTTATATTTGCGGTTCAATGGTGGGCGTTTCTTAGAAAACTAGTCTTGCTTCATCTAGAACTAAAGAAGGACTATTATAAAAAAAAGATAGAAAAAATTTTGGGGAATAGTGAGGAAGAAATTAAAAAGCAGCTTGATATCCAATTGCTTAAAAATGATGATCTTGAAATCGAGAATTACTTGCGAAAAATCGCGATCGGTGCGTGGATAGAGAATGTTTGTTCCGTTGGTTTTCGCCGAGGTCTTTGGGGGTGGGACCAGCTAAACAAAACTATGGATAAAGACAAATATATTGAAAGCTTAGTGGATAAAGGCTCTTCATTAGAAGATTTTATGTCTTCCTATAGAGAGTATGTCTGTGCTATAGTTTGCGAACTTGCTTTTTGTGTCAGACACGAATATATCGGCTTTAATTGGCATACAGTATGGGAATGGATTGAGATAAGCCTTCCGAGTTTTTTCTTTTTTGATTGTGTCTCTGATAAGTTGCACAATTGGTTCATGGATTTGATAAAGGAAAATCAGGACACTGCTAAAGGTTTTCAATTTATTTTTAAAAAAGTGAATGGAAATGGCGAGAAAAAAATTTTAGATGATTTTCAATTTCTTTTTGTAAAAATAAATGAAAATGGTGAGTTGGCTAAAAAAGAGACAGAATATTGCATAAGCCGGTTGAATAACAAAAACAACAACAACAGAACAAATGAACTAATAAGAATTTTCATGACTATGGGTGCAAAGCAGTTAATTAAAGAATGGAGTCGGCATAGAGAACAAATTGTAGCAATGCGCCGAAAACAAGTTGTAAAAGCGATTAAAAAATCTGCTTCTTGTCGTGAGCTTATTCGTTCATACGTTAGTTTGCATGACTGGGTTATAGATATGTATGACCAATGGCAAAATGCGACCTATAAAGATAGTGCTTTTGAAGAATATTTGAAAGGACTAGAAAATCATAAAGTCGAAAACCAGGAATCCGGAAAAAATGAAAGACTCTAAACCGGAAACTTTAGGCGGTCTTACCCCACGGCGTGTTCCCGAAGCGTTTATGCGTGCTGAGATAGCGAGTTACCCCCTCGTAGGACTTTCGGGGTTTAAGCAGGCGCTAACCGTTCTTGAGCCATCCCTTGAAGGCAGCGAAAACGAAGGCAGCGAAGATGGCCGAAAAACTGGGCAGCTTTGGCGAAGTTGCGAGGTGCAAATGTCTCAGCATGCCGGGGGCTGGTCGCTTGACCGTCTAGTGGCAATACGCGATTTCTTCTGGTTTGAAAATCAAAGCATCAATGGGTTTTCCAGAAGAAGAAAGTCCACTACGCTCTACAATTTTCTCGAGCAACTAGCCAAAAAACATTTAGAACGCCACTCGGGATTCACTGGTCTCGCGCAACGTGAGGGAACCTCTCTTAATGCTGCTATTCACTACCGCTGGCTGACTTTTGCCCTTCCCGAAGACTTATTACTGGCAGCTCTTGGCATTGAGCCGCCACCTACAAGGGTAAGCATTGAGCCACCTTTGCTAATCAAATGCTTGGAAGACAAGGGCGCGGCCGAAATTCATCAGCATATTGGAGCAGGAATGAATTTCCAGTACCTATGGGATTCGCTACTTGCCGCACTAGCAAGTTCTTCGCTGGACTATAGTGCGTTTTCCAGCCCGGGTTTAGCTTTGGGAGACGGCGATACTTATTTAAAGTTTTTGTTGGCGGGGGCCATTGCCCGCTGTTTGTTGGCCGAATTTCTTATGCGCTCAGTACGCGCACCTCATGAGCCAATTTGGGCATTCTTAAAAAATCTCTGTTTCCACCCTCGTTGGTGGCCGCAGCGCCGGAGAACCTTTGAAAAAGCATTAGTCGCATTGTCTGAGGGCCAAGAAGAGGATCTTCCCAAGGTTGAAGATTTGCACTTGCTTTATCAGGACTTGCACCCGCAAGGCTACCTGATGTCGCTGCAACCCATTCAAGAACTGTCCAAAGAGAAACTTTCTTATGCTTTCAAAAATTTTGATCCAGTTACTGTTCGCTTACCTATCAATGCTCAGGCCCCAGGCGAAGGCGAACAATGGTTAATCCGCAATGCTCTGAATAGATATAAACAAATAGAACGGGAAAATGAGGAGTCTCAAAAGCCTTTTCAAGACAGTTTTTTCGATCGTCTCTTTTGGCAGGTAGTGCGTCTGCGGTGCATTTTTTTTAGAGAAATAGTCCAGCGACCCATGACCGCTGGGCTGCAATGGTTTATTCGCCACTATGGGCGAGGAGAAGGTATTAAGCGCCCCCTTGAACCTTTTAAAGCACAGGTGTCATATCTCGTAGCGGGCAGTGAACATGTTGCTGCGTTGGAGGCTCGCATTGGGTTTCGTGACTCGCCTTATGAGTTGGCTGAGAATTTGGCAAGTTTATTAAAGTCTTGGCAGCGCGTTCTTAAGGAAACTGGCACGGTAGCGGGAGGGCGAACACCAGAATTTGGTGTATTGTTGCACTTCATTAAAGTACGCGACCCTTTAAGGTCCTGGAAAGCAGGGAAACCGCCAGCTTTTGGAGCAAAAACTCATGCCGAGCCTCGGCTTCTTAATTTTGAAAACCGCCGCTATTCGGATTTCTTTTTCGAACAGTCAAAAAAAATGAATGCATTGGCTGAATTAATTCAAGCGGTACCACAAATCATGTGGCTAGTTCGCGGAGTCGATGTTTGTAATGACGAGCTAGGCATACCGCCATGGGTGCTAGCGCCACTTTTACAATACCTAGAATGTCACTCTGCAAGAATTGCAGCCGATCGATCTTATCTAAAGTTGCCACCTTTGCGAACAACAATCCATGTTGGCGAAGATTACCGTCATCTAATGGAAGGCATCCGTCATGTTTTTGAATGTGTTGTGTATCTATTAAAGCAACCCGGAGGGCGTCTCGGACACGCAACAGCACTGGGAATTGATCCTCGCTTTTATGCGGAATCGGTAGGAACAGTGTTAATGCCGCAAGAAGAGCGATTGTGGGACTTAATTTTTGAATGGCGGCTTTACAGTCATTTTCGTGTGCCCGATGACCTGTTTATTGAGGTACCCCCAGAGCGCTTAATTCGAATAGAAGATCAAATTCGTCAATTATCCGCTGCAATTTATGATGGTGATGATAAAAATTTCGAGCCGGCCGAGCTCGCCGAAGTGCATCATGTGTTGCATAGCTTGTGGTATCGACCAGTTTCATTTCAGGAAGACAATGTAGAGCCAAGCTTAGATTTCTATTTACGAACCCTCAAGCGATTGAATCCGGCAGAAATTCGCTATTTTGAAAGAGTTAGAACAATTTTGGAGCAATACCTTGAAAGCCAAGTGGTCTTTCAGCGCGGACAACAACTTGTGGACATAACCTTGGACGGGTCGGAAATCTCGGCGCTTTATGCGGCTCAAGATGCGCTTCGACGATGCATTGGCTGTCGCGAAATTGTGGTAGAAGTTAACCCTTCTAGCAATCTTCTTATTGGTAATCTACTTGATCTGCGCAATCACCCTATATTACGGCTATTTCCTCCTGAATGCGAGCCAGGCGCGCCACCACCAGTTCATGTCGCCATTGGCTCGGATGATCCCATTGTTTTCAGTACCAATCTCTTAAAAGAGTATTCTTTTCTTCATGACGCGGCGTTGAATGCAGGGTATTCGGAAAGTTCGGTTCTTGAATGGCTCAAAAAGATACAAGAAACCAGCATGCATTCTCGCTTTACCGAACCGTGGAAGCCTACTGCTTTAAAAATGACACGCAAATTGTTAAGGCTCCTTAAGCGATACTGTCAGAATCCATAGTGGAAATCCCACTTGCCTAATGTCAATGCGTATTTTTAACGTTGCCAGAGTGTTCGGCAAACCAGTGTATTGGAAATTTGCGCTTTGAAAATAGTTAATGTCGAGTTACATTAACGAATATGCAAATTAAAAAGAACCAGCTTGTTCCAATCTTGCAGACGGCACAGCGCATCACTAGATGGCGACAGCTATCTCAAGTAGTAACCGCGACGCACCCAACGAGTTCTGCGAATAAATCTCTGGGTTTTCAGAAAACTCTACACACGCAAGGCGAGACTGCTGGAAATAACCAAAACGATAGATTCTCTGCGCAAAGCTTGGCCTCTCGTGTGGCGAAATACGCGGTATGCATTGCTGGCGCAGGTTATGTCTATGATAAAACTTTCAATGGTTTCTTTCTTTCAACTACTTCGTTACATGATGGCAAAGGTGGCTTTTCCAGCAACGATAGACTTAACAAGGCCAACGCGAAGGCCAAAGAGTACTATCAGCACTACCATTGCAGTAGCCCTGAAGAGCAAAAGCGGAATAATCGGTCGCTTAACCCAATTAGAACTTGCGGGAGCAACCAGTTCGTGACCATGACCGACTATCGTGCAGCCACAAGGAGGCACGTCATGGAACTGACTAATACTCAGCAGGCGCGTGAGTCGCTAATTAAAAGCCTCACCTGCCTCAAAGGTCACCTGGTTAAAGAACAATTTGTAGCCAAGTACAGCCCTCCTTATATTCCCAAAAATCCCGACTTAACGAAAAGCAGCCAATATGAACAGAAAACCAAATATGCACTGATTGGAGTTACCAATGACGAAACCGGTGCAAGCGGTTATACCTCGCGATCGATTACTCGGCCGTTCGTGAATAAAGGCATGAGGCACTTCATTAATGCTAAGTGCAGCAAAGGCTTAACACTCAAGCAATGCGTGGAATCACTGGAAGCAGAGCTAGAAAATGATGATTGTCTCGGCGAAAAAGCTCAATTTGCTGCAGGTCAGGCCATTTTGAATTTCCGACAAGTATATGCTGCCGACGAGCATTGGGGGCATGCCGAAAAGGTCGTAATAAAAACATTGATCGACCATGGTTTGATATCGCGAGAGGAGACCGAAAAAATCGATGCGACCTTAATGTTCGAAGACCCATCAAAAAGCGTATTCAAGCGAAATACCGGTGTAATGGGGCCATTGCTGCACAAACTCGATACCCGCATTCAAGAATTTCGTCTAAGGAATGATTCCGAAAAGCTTGAAGATTTCAAATTCATGGCTAAGCAGAAAAACATGGAAAACTTGCCCATCGCTCATTTCAAGCTCAACGAGCGCGGTAACGGATTCGAGGACTGTTCGGGATTGGGCGATTCTTTCACCAGCGTTAATGCTATTGCGTGCATCAACCATGCTCGACTGATGAGCGGAGAAGAACGCTTGTCTAAGAATGATGTCGCGGTAATCGTAGCATGTCTTAATGCGGTGTACGACGATGCTGGTGGAATTAGACATACACTGCACGAAATAGCGCGCGGATGCTTTGTAGGCGCTGGTTACACTACTGAGGATGCGGACCAATACTATACCGAAGTTTGCCAAAAGGCCGCGGAAGAGTTCTACGGCGGCAAGAACCTGTGGAGAGGGAAATTTTGAGCGCCGGGCTCACACTTCAGAGGCAATAGTGGCTAGGGGAGTATGAGGACGCCAGCCTGTTTGGTGAATTATTTTTTCGATAGTCGCTAAAGATTCCTTTTTCTGAAGTGCGGCAAGCAATTCTTTTTTTCCATCTGCAGATCCGCATAGGATATAACCAACCAATAAACCGTCTTTAAAAACCAGTTTTCTATACAGCCCTTGCTGAGAATTCTGCTGGACTAGAGAAGGAAGAGAATTTTTTACATCTATTTCGCCAACGCAAACTAAATCAACTCCCGGAACTTTGAGTATAAAGGAGGGGATGGTGCCTTGGTATTTTTCTTTACCGCCTGCCATATTGATGCCTGCTATTTTGCCTTGTCGTTCGGCTGCTGCCAAAATTCCATAAGAAATTCCTTGATGCTCGGCAACATCTCCCGCTGCGTATATGTCGGGCAAGTTGGTCTCGAAATAGTCATTTACTGAAATCTTTTTGGGTACATCACTTGAATTTGATTTTGCGGTTTGCACAAGTTCGGAACAGGGATTAATCCCAGTAGAAACAACTAGCATATCAGCACTGACGGTTTGCCCATTTTCGAGTTGAATTTGAATTTGGTTGGCGGTATCGGCAATGGTATTGATCTGTGCATTTTGTAAAAAATCGAGCCCTCTTTTTTCCAATATAGTACGTAATATTTGGGAGCCGACTGCGTCCATTTGATAGGGAAGAAGCCGGGACTTTGATTCTAGTATGGTAACTTGTTTTCCAGTTTTCTGGAGCGCTCCAGCAGTTTCGATTCCTAATATTCCGCCGCCAAGAACTAATACTGAGGAAGCAGAGTTGGCGAGCAAGCGAATATGTTTGGCGTGGTCTAAATTGCGTAGGGCACAGATTCGCGAGCTACTCAGAGCAGAGGCAACCGGAGGCAGGCGGGGAGACCCACCGGTGGCTATTAGTAACTTGTCATAGTAGAAAACAGAACCATCCTGGGTGCGTACTTCTCTAAGTTGAGGATCAAGAGATTGAGCGCTTGTGTTTAAATGCAGATTAATATGATTACGTGCATACCATTCTTGCGCAAAACCAAAGAGTTTATTTTCGGGCATTTCGCTGGAAATAAAGTCAATTAGCTTAATGCGGCTATAAAAACGATAGGGTTCTTGCGAAAGAATAGTAATTTCTGCTTGCGCGTCTTGTTTACGAATATTTAATGCCGCAGTGGTTCCCGCGATCCCATTGCCAATAATTAGGTGTCTCATGGCCGCCAGTCTTTACTAGAATGAAGATGAAGGCAAGTAGGTTAGAGTGGCGTTTTTCTAAAGTGCAAAGGTTTCGTATCCTTGGGGGGGAGGATCGTAGAAAACCTCTACCAGGGAAAGCCCGTGCGCTGGTGCGGTAGGACCTGCCTGTTGGCGATTTTTCGAATGCAGAGTAGTCGCTAGTGATTGCTCAGAACGACGACCTTGCCCAATTTCTACCAATGTCCCCACTATGTTGCGCACCATGTGGCGCAGAAATGCGGTTGCCTCAATATCTACTGTTATAGCCTTGCCAGTACGAGTGATTTCTAGACGGCGAATCTCACGCATCGTAGTGAGGGCTTCGCATCCACTGGCTTGAAAAGCGCGGAAGTCATGTTTTCCTAGTAAGCAGCCAGCGGCGTTTTGCATGGCGACTTCATCAATTGGCGCAAAGACCTCCCAGGCATAACGTCGTTCCAAGGGAGAACGGCATTGTCGGTTGATTATGCGATAGCGATAAAGCTTTCCCTGAGAAGAGCGGCGGGCATCGAAGGAAAGTTCTCGTTCTTGGACTTTCCAAACGCCAATATTGTGGGGCAAAAGACTATTGAGTCCTTTTAGATAAGCGCGAAGCGGTAAACTGTTTTCGGTAATAAAACTGGCCGCTTGTCCCCAGGCATGCACTCCTGCATCGGTTCGCCCGGCGCCAGTTACTTTTACTGGCCTTTTTAAAAGCTGGGAGAGAGCTTTTTCCAGCTCTGCTTGAATAGACTGACCATTGGGTTGAATTTGCCAGCCTACATAATCAGTTCCATCGTATTCGAGTTTTAACAGATAATTTCTCAATAGCGGTACTACTCCTACAGCAGGTCTTTCTAAGGCGGGGGCCACGTTGATATGCAGATCGAACAGTAAAATAGTCCACCAGGAAAGGGAAGAGGTCTCCTTACCGAAAGTGTTAAGGAGCCCAGAGCTTTCGATAGGCAATTGAGTTCTCAATTTACTGAGGGTCGGGGTGAGCGGCTAAGCTCGACTTGACAAATAGAATCTGCTTCCTTACCTTAAACAAGGATTGGGATGGATTGAAAGGAACGCCGCGTGCCAACTTCTACAATTACAAGCAAAAATCAAACGACTATACCTAAAGAAGTTTGCCAAGCTCTTCATTTACAGCCAGGCGACAAACTTGATTTTGTCATTAATAATGATGGAGGAGTATCGATTTATCCCGCTTCCAAAAGTATTCGATCACTCAAGGGAATTCTAAGCTCGCGGGTAAGAATAAGCCGGCCAATATCGCTGGAGGAGATGGATGCAGCAATTGCCGAAGGTGTATCCGGCGAAGTTCGATGATTGGCATAGATACCAATATATTGGTGCGGTACCTTATTCAAGACGATTTGGCCCAATCTAAAATTGCATCGAATTTTATCGAGCAGGCGGATTCAGAAGGTGAATCGCTTTTCATAAATACAATTGTTCTTTGCGAGATCGTGTGGGTTCTTGAGCGTGCTTATCATGTTCGAAAGCATGATCTGTGTGAAACAATTGAAACTCTGTTAGCTATTAGAAATCTAGATTTTGAAGATAAGGATGTAATCCGAGCCGCGCTTGCAAAGTTTCGTTCCGAGCGAGCAGGTTTTGCTGATTACCTAATCCTTGAAAAAAATAGATCGGCAGGTTGTGCATTAACCATAACATTCGATACTGCTGCGGCTTCTTCACCTGGCTTCAAACTCTTGTGCAAATAGTCAAATCCTGGAAAGAGACCTCGATTTTTAACAGATAGTTTCTCAATAGCAGTGCTGCTCCTACACCAGGTGTTCTAAGGCAGGGGGGCCACGTTGATATGCAAATCGGACAGTAAAATAGTCCACCAGGAAAGGGAAGAGTTCTCCTTACCTGAAGAGACCGCTAGCAAAATTCTTGGTGCGCTAGCCGGTGCTTCTCCTAAGGTAGGTTCTAGGTCATACCACTGATCGAAGACTTTTGCCTGGACCCATGAATGAGCCCAAAATCCGGTTTCGGTAGCCACTAAGCCGAAAGCCTCGCGAGCGGGCAACCCGCCTCTTGACGCTAGCTGGATAAAGAGCTGGGAATGGGCCACACAACTTCCTTGACGAGTTTTCCAAACCTGCTCGGCATTACGTTCGTTGAGAGAGGGACGTTTATCAGTGATTCGCTCCCCCACCAGGCGAGAAAGAATTTGAGCGGCTGGCCACCGCTTGGTTACTCCTTGCAAAGCTTGTTGAACCACTTGGTCTAACGGGCCGCCTTGCGCTCTAAAAGGAAGCAAATTCTGCTCACTTTTCGCTAGCTGTTCTTTATGGGAAATTCTTTGCCAAATAATGCGGGTGGCTATTCGGTCGGAGACAATTCTTTGTGCGGCAGAGGAAGGAGGCACAAAATCCAACCTAGGCTGTAGGGTGAAAACTAGTTGCTTGGCAGATAGATGAGCGGCAATTCCTGGCACAAAAATGGCTTGTGCAAATAAGTCTGGCGGAGATGGCAAGATCCCGGCTTTCCCCTCAGTTTTAAAAAAGGCAGCATTTTGCTTAGGGAATTTTAGCCAAAGCAGTTTATTTGCCGAGAAATGAGCGGTAAATGGTTCCCCCATCAAGGTTCCTTGCAAATTCTCATTATTGGTTTTCCCGCATGCTTTTCCTAGTTGTCCGCTAACTTCATCCACCGCGGGTAAACATTGGTTATTGGGAGATTTGTTTTGAGCGAGCATGGAAATCGCGAGAAATGAAGGAAAAACCTCGGTCAAATTAAGTTCTTTGCTTTTTACTAGTACATCGTCTTCCCATTGACGGGTTGATATGCTCTGGGCAGTTTTTCGCAAAGTAAGAGTGAGCAACGATTCTACTCGGTTTACTGACAGCGTTGATCGTCGGCGTACCCACATCTTGCTTTTATAGGTAAGAAACGCTCTTTGGTCTTGCCGCCAGGTATTTACTTCCACCCACCCGGTAGGTGTTCCTCTCAATTCCATCCGGTAAATATCAAGGAGCCCAAAGCTCTCGGTGCTCACCGGGAAGGAGAGCGCCGAAAGCGTGGTCGCTACCCAAAACAAATTTTGGAGACATGCCAAGTTAAACCAAAACCAAGCTTAGGCTTGCTGCTGTAATCAGTGCGACTCTTTAATGACGAGAAGAAGATTCCGCGAGCTGCCGCCGGATTTCCTCCATATCGGCTTCGCGTGCCTTTTTTACGATTTCTTCTAACGACGCTTCGGATAGCATTCCTGGCTGTGCGTATATGGCGATCTGATCACGGTAAATCATTAATGTGGGAATGGACTGAATTTCAAAGCGAGCGGCCAAGGCTTCTTCTTCTTCGGTGTTAACTTTGGCGAACAAAATGTCCGGATGATTTTTGGCTACCTTTTCAAAAACAGGCCCAAATGCCCGGCATGGACCACACCAAGGGGCCCAGAAATCAATTATCACCATACTGTTGTTCTGAATGGCACTATCGAAAGTAGCAGCCTGAAGCTCCGTCATGGTTTCCCTCGTGGTTGAAAGCTAGTTGCAGTCATGTACTTCCTCTATCTTTTATCTTTACTCATTCTATTTAGGGATAGCGTTCGCGCGCCTAGATATCAAGTAGGCTTCAGCCGCTCCTCCCTATGCGAGAGATCAAGGCTACACAACTTATCGATTTCTTCCCTACGGTCTGGTAAAAATCTTGAGGCTTTTTTAGGCGGAAGCCTGGCATTTCTACATCGTGGCCCTCTGCGTCGAGGCGAGTACATTTATTCGAATTGCTACGCAGAAATTGCGCTAGTACCGGGTCCCCAATTGCGTGGCGACGCTAGTAATACGCTTTCCTCCATAAGGACGAAGAGTAGAGACTTCTGCTCCCCACTCTAAGCCATAACTGGTGGCGCGAAACCCGACATGAAGACGATATTGGTGGTTTTGATGCATTTCAATCGCGGAAAATTTTCCCGTGTCCGCAAAAGGGTCGTTTTGCGCTTCCAAAAAAGTGCGATCTGGTCGGAAATCAATAATATTTGATTTTGCTCCAATCCAATTCAAGTCGCAGCCAGCGTAAGGAGAAATAGTGAATATGCTAGCTAAAAAGAATTGATAGCCAATACTCATATCAATACCTACCGCAGAAAGGGAAAAATCGCGTGCTCCAATAAGACGGGTGCCGTGTCCGCGGATGGCAAAATTGGGAAGGGGACCATAATTTTCATGTATGGCCCATTTTAGCTCTAAAGTGCCTGCGGCCATGCGGCTATTTTGTAAATAAGAAATACGGGTTCCCAATTCCAAAGAAAGCGGTAACCCTTTTCGCAACGTAAAAGATGGCAGCAAAAGATGGCCAGGAGAAGGTTTTTCGGTAGGCCAGATTTGTGAGGATGAATCTAAAAAAATCGCATTGTACTCGAAACCTACGAAGAAAGCCGAATGCCCCATGGTATTAGGGGCAGAAAGCGAAAACGAGGTTAGTGCCGAGCCCAATTGGTTTACAAAAAAGCGAAAATTTTCTTGAGATTGCTCGCTGGGTTTTCCTAATTTATACAACTGGAAATCTTGAGGACTTGCCCATGCTAGTCCCGCCTCTAAAAACGCAGTAATTGTGGTAAGCAAACATAGGAAACGGCGCATAGGAGGTTCTCCCGTAGTGTTGAAAAAATAATTCGCGTCGCTGGTCCCAAGTAAAGAGCCTACTCTTGGTTTTTTTCAAGGTGGAATTTGGGAACTTCGTGACTAAGACAATGCAAGGCTCCCAATCCCCATATCAAATCCATGCAATGGACCCCGATTATTTCTCGGTCGGGAATCAATTCGGCCAAAATACCCAGAGCTAGGCGGTCATTGGGGTCGTTAAAAGTAGGTACTAGAACTTCTCGGTTAGTAAACACAAAGTTGGCATAGCTAGCGGGAAGGCGCAAACCGTCAAAGACTATTGGTGAAGGCATGGGAAGTGGGACTACCTCTAAGCGGGAACCATCAAGCAACTGCACTGACTGGAGCCTTTCTCGGTTTTCTTGCAGCTTGCGATAGTTAGGATCGTGAGAATTGCTTTCTTGGCAAAGAACAACTGTGTGCTGGTTCACAAATCGGCAAAGGTCGTCGACATGTCCATGCGTGTCATCTCCTTCTATGCCTTCTGCTAGCCACAGTACCTGTTCGACTCCTAGGAAATTACGAAAAATGGTTTCATAATCGCGGCGAGAAAAATCCGGGTTACGCACTTGGGTAGAAGGGTGCAGAAGGCATTCCTCGGTAGTTATTAAAGTCCCCTGGCCATTACCTTCAATTGCGCCGCCTTCCAGCACAACTTGCCGATTTTCCAGAAGTGCTGGCAAAACTGGGACAGAAAGAATTCGCCCCAAAGCTTGAGGAATATGCTGATCAAGTTGCCAATTTTCATATTTTGCCCACCCATTAAATTGGAATTGAATAGCATGTATTCCTTGGGTGGATCGTACGTACGAAGGCGAGCTATCACGCATCCAGCTACGATCGGTTGTTTGAACTAAAAATTGCACTTGCGATAGCGAAACCCCAGTTTTTAGAAGAATGTCTTTTACGGACGACTCGCGTTCTGGCGACTCTACTAAAAGAATTACTTTTTCATAACGGGTTATTAACCTGATAATTTCAGCGTATGCCCAAGAAATGGCTTCCAATTTACCCGGCCAGTCGGTTTCATTATGCGGCCAAGCTAATATCGTTGCTTCATGTGGTTCCCACTCCGCAGGCCAGCGTAAGTTTTTGCCTTCGAATTGAGTCGATGCTTGATTAGTCGATGTTTGATTAATCATCAATGAACCTTTTGGTAATATCATTGTAGGCGTCAATACGTCTGTCGCGCAGAAAAGGCCAATTGCGGCGTATGTTTTCTAAATGATGTAAATCAACTTCGGCAATAACAATTTCCTCTTTATCTATTGATGCCTGCGCCAAGATTACGCCTTGAGGGTCGGCAATAAAAGAAGAACCCCAGAATTCTAAGCCAGCTTGCTCAGGAACTGGCTGCTCAAATCCTATTCGATTGGCTGCGGCAACATAAATTCCATTGGCAATGGCGTGTCCTCGTTGCACGGTTATCCAGGCATCGCGTTGAGCAGCTCCGTATTGCTGCTTCTCTTGGGGATGCCATCCAATGGCAGTGGGATAAAAAAGGGTCGATGCTCCCCGCAATGTAGTTAAACGAGCGGCTTCGGGATACCATTGATCCCAGCAAATTAGGGTCCCAAACTTTCCATAAGCGGTAGTAAACGCCTGAAAAGAAAGATCTCCCGGAGCGAAATAAAATTTTTCGTAAAAAGCAGGATCGTCGGGAATGTGCATCTTGCGATAGACCCCGGCTAAAGACCCATCGGCATCAAGTACAAGCGCACTATTGTGGTAAACGCCGGCTGCTCTCCGTTCAAAAATTGGAACCACCAGAACAACCTTGCAGCGGGCAGCTAGCGGTGAAAAAGCTCGAAAAGAATAGCCCTTAAGCGGCTCGGCCAGTTCAAATAAGCTTACATCTTCTTTTTGGCAAAAATATTGGGAGCGGTATAGTTCTGGAAGGCATATTACTTGTGCGCCTTGCTTGGCGGCCTTTTCCACCCATTCCATTGCCTTGCGCACATTTTCATCGGGATCTGCGGAAACGGCGATTTGAATGACGCCAATATTGCTTTTTGGTGGGATAGCTGGAGGCACGTTTTGTTCCTGTAAGTTGCTAACGGTTAGGGCTGTTGTCAGTTTGTCTGAAGTCTGGAGAGTCATTGTTTATAGGTGGTTGAGTGATATCATATTTCGCTCATTTGTCAGTTTTCTGCTTAGCCTTGAAGAATGAAAAAGGTGTTTTATGAGTAACATTGATGCAAGTTTCCAGGTGTGTGCAATTTTCGGGCATCCGGTCGGGCATTCGCTTTCGCCTCGTCTGCATAATGCTGGTTTTCAAGCCTTGGGCTTACCCTATGTTTACCTAGCACATGATATTTCTCCTGCTCAGCTTTCTGCGGCTTTCCAGGCAGTACGTGTTCTAGGATACCGAGGGCTTTCTATTACCATTCCTCACAAAGTCGCTGCTCTAAATTTTGTAGACAAGGTAGACGAGACCGCTGCGGCCATTGGTTGCATAAACACCGTGGTAAATGAAGGCGGGTGCTTGCATGGATATAACTCCGATGGACGCGGAGCAATTGACGCTCTGAGCAACGCGGGCGCCAACCCTCAGGGGAAGCAGGTTGTGCTATTAGGCTCAGGAGGGGCGGCACGGGCTATAGCCATGACCATGGGGTATGCTGCTCCTCCTGCTAAGCTTACTATTCTGGGAGTTGATGCCCAGGAAGTGGACAAGCTTGCTGGCGATTTGCGAGAGCGTACGGGAGTTTCCGTAGTCACCGGAGATTTGTCGGAAGGCTGGTTGGCGAAAGCGTTGGCGGAAGCAGAGCTTTTACTGCAATGCACTCCCTTGGGAATGCACCCTAACATTGAAGCAACTCCGGTTCCCGGTTCTCTATTGCGGCCAGAAATTACTGTTTTTGACGCGGTATATAACCCTCGCCGCACCCGTTTTTTGCAAGACGCTGCCGCCCAAGGATGCCGAATAGTGGAAGGGGTGGAAATGTTTTTAGGCCAGGCGGTAGTGCAGTTTCAGCTTTGGACCGAAAAACCAGCTCCGGTGGCGATTATGCGTCAAGTTATAGAGGAGGAGCGGTGAGCGCTAAACAACAATTTTCTAACTTGGTTTTGGTGGGATATCGAGGTACCGGAAAAAGCATGATAGCTCGGATGCTTGGCTCCTCACTGAATCGCCAGGTGGTCAGTATAGACGCGGAAATAGTGCACGCCGCGGGGTGTTCTATTCCGCAAATTGTAGAGGAACAAGGTTGGGATGGCTTCCGAGATTTAGAAGAAGCTATATGCCGTAGAGAATCCTTGCGAAAAGACCTAATTATTGACTGCGGTGGAGGGGTAGTAGAAAGGCAAGCCAATTGCGCGGTACTACGCGAAAATGGACTAGTTTTCTGGCTCAAGGCTCAGCCAACTACCATTGTAGGAAGAATCGGCAAGGACACTCAGAGGCCATCTCTTACCGGAACGAAAAGTTTTACCGAAGAAGTGGCCGAAGTGTTGGAGAGAAGAACTCCTTCATATCGCCAAATTGCTCACTATGAAATCGATACTGATGTGCTACCAATACCGCAAATTGTTGCTCATATTCTTGATCGCTTTCCTGTCCGTCAAAAATAGAGCCGTTGATGACCGTTACTGGTAAAACATGCCTGCCTGAAGGGGTTCGGGGCTGACAGCAGATTTCACCGTGCTATATTTCGCGCCGCAAAAACAAAATACCGATCCCTCATCTGGATCTTAAGGAGACTGCAAATGAGCACTCGTGTTGCTATTAATGGTTTCGGTCGCATTGGTCGGTTGGTTTTCCGAGCCCTCTATACGCAAGGCCTGTTCGGAAAAGATGTGGATGTAGTAGCTGTGGGCGACATTGTTCCTGCTGACAACCTTGCATACTTGATGAAGTACGACTCTATTCAGGGCAAGTTCGAAGGACAAGTAAGTTCCAAGAAATCGTCTGCTAGCCTGGATGCCGACGATGTTTTGGTGGTAGATGGCAAGGAAATCAAAGTAGTAAGCGCCAAGAGCCCTGCTGACCTTCCATGGAAATCGCTGGGTGTGGACTATGTTTTTGAAGCTACTGGTTTGTTCACCGATGCGGAAAAGGCCAAAGGCCACCTTGCTGCTGGAGCGAAGAAGGTAATTATCACTGCTCCCGGCAAGAACGAAGACATCACTATCGTTATGGGAGTAAATAACGACAAGTATGATCCCGCCAAACACCACATTGTTTCTAATGCTAGCTGCACCACCAATTGCTTGGCTCCTCTGGTCTACGCAGTTCTCAAGGAAGGCTTTGGTCTTTCTGAGGGCCTAATGACTACTGTCCATAGCTACACTGCTACTCAAAAAACCGTGGATGGTCCTTCTCGTAAGGATTGGAAGGGTGGACGCGCGGCAGCCATTAACATTATCCCTTCCACTACTGGCGCCGCCAAAGCAGTGGCCCTGGTATTGCCGGAAGTAAAAGGCAAGCTGACCGGTATGGCTTTCCGGGTTCCTACTCCTACGGTCTCGGTGGTTGATTTGACCTTCAAGACCGAAAAATCCACCAGCATTAAAGAGATTAATGCGGCTCTAAAACGGGCTAGCGAAACCTATTTGAAAGGAATCTTTGGGTACTGTGACGAAGAAGCAGTTTCTAGTGACTTTATTCACGACGCCCGATCTAGCATTTATGACGCCGGCTCTTCCATTGAGCTAAACGGCAATTTCTTTAAGCTTGTTTCTTGGTATGACAATGAGTGGGGATACAGCAATCGCTGCATTGACTTGCTCAAGTTCATGGTTTCCAAATAGCGAACTATAATCTGGCGTTGCGGGGCTTCTTTCTGCAGGCAAGAAAGGAGTCTCGTCTATTTGGCTCCATATAGTGCGACCTCGTCTTCGTTTCTTAAAATCCCATGTCGTGAATCCCCATAAACGTCCTGTAGGGTAGGGGCTTGTTCCCTGCCGTTTCCAGCGGCTCCTTGCGGATAAGCTGGTGAACCTCGGTTTCAATGCCATCAAGACTGCCAAAGATTTGGACAGGCCGCTGAGTGCGGGCAGTTCTCCAGCCAGCGACAGACTCAAGCTGTGCCAGCATTTCGTCAAAGCGGTGGCATAGATCGGTCAACACATGGTCAGCATCACGCGAGAAGCGATACTCGGCGTGAATTGCGGACGCAGTCCCACCGACCAGCAAGGCATCTGGCAGTATGCGCTGGAGCCGCGCGGCGGCAGAGGGCAAAACGAGTTCCCGGTCAGGTAGCGGTGCGGTGTTCTTCGGCATAGTGCATCCAGAAGTGATGGCGCTGAGCGAAGGGATCGGAAGCATAACGGCGGCAAATGCGCTCCACCTTGTCCAGCACCGCGCGGTCAGACAGAACTGCCCGGCGCAGTTCAGCCCAGTCTCGCCAACGACCGCGCGAGATCACGTCGTCGATAGCGGCGAGGGTGAAGCGTTGATGATTGAGGTGACGATGAAGCATGGCGAATCACACGCTTTGTACTATATACAATGTCTATCGTACGCGAACGAGGTCGCAAAGCAACATGATTTTTCGCGAGTATTCCCCTGATTTATAAAGCTGGTGGCAGAATTGGCGGATTAAGCGTGTCCAATGCTCTTTGCTAGGGAATAAACAGGTCACGGGCTAGACGATCAATGTCGGGAAACGGATCAAGATTAGGCGCATAAAGCACCCGATGGAGAGCTAGCCCATCAGGATCAGCACTAGTGGGGACGAGACCGCACGAGCAAATACGGATTTTAGCTAAGAATTTCGGCATAAAGGAATTAAACGCTTGTAGGCGATCGTGGCATACTCAAAGGTCCTCGAATTGACGCCCTGCCTGATGCAAAAAAGTCGCTCCGATCGCCCCGCTTATTTTGCCTGGAATATGGCGAAATACTCGACGAATAACTATTTCTGCGTTCATTGCGTGATACTTGTGAATCTGAAAAAAACCTGGCTCATAGAGATTAAAAAACAAATATCGTTTCGCCAGCGGATAATCATGTTTATATTTTTCGAAACAGAAGTCTTGGAAACATTTATTATTGCTATATATCTTTAACAGACCATGATCTTCCAGCAACTTCATGTGTTTCTCTCCAACTTCTGTGTTTATTGATATCTGCGACATCCCCTTGTCGTCAGCATTCGTTACTTCCCAAGCATCGGAAAGCGTAAAATCGGACAAATGAAATTTGTAGAATTTACAACGATAGCAAGATTTTCTTAACGAATAGTCGTTTACAAAAAAATTATAATAATAAAAATATTTACTTGACAATGTTTTTGTTTTTCCATCCTCGAAATACATTTTTATAATTTGATTTCTCCAGCCAAAATCCTTTTCTCGAAATGTCAACTTTGAGATTTTAGATCCATATTTTTTTTCGTAAAATAGCAACATGTCTCTAAAAAATCCCGGAGAAGGAACGCCATGACAAATAAAATCGATAGTTAATAAATTATCTCTCTTATCGCCTAAATAATTTATGAGCCCGTTTGTCTGACAGGGAGTTCCAGAAAAAAGAACTTTTCTGTGCTGACTGAGTTCATAACGTATATTTTTGTAAACATTGCCGACCAGACTTTGAACATATTTAGAACCAAACATTTCTTCAAGTGGAGATTTATCTGTAGAAACGTGATCAACCGTTTTTGTATGTTTCTGAAAAACGGCACCAAAAACAATACCTCCTTCAGAAATGATCTGTTGCGCCAATAATCCAAAAATTCCGCCCGAGGAAGAGGCTCGCAGTAGTTTTTCCGAGGACGTCCGGGCAATCAGAACGGATTTCGGAATGATATCGTAGTTCTGGCACGCTATAGGACAGGTCTCAGAACAAAGTCCACAAGCAGTGCATGCACCTGTGTCTACGGCCGGATACAAAAAACCCTCCGAATTTTCGATCATGGTAATGGCGGATTTAGGACAAACATTTTCGCAGACTCCGCAGCCCGTACACTCTGCCTGACAAATTCCTATAACTTCAGTCGCTGATTTCATTTGTATTCTCTTTCAAGGCGTTTTCCAACCATTGCAAGGACTCTTTTCTAAAATGAGACAAATTTTCACTGGCAACTCGAAAATCGATATTAAAAAGGTCAAAATTCATTAAATCAGTAGTTTCAGAACAAATTCTGTTTTCTAGATGTGCTAAACCTAGAAAATTATGTACTCGTGAATCCATATTAGTCCCTCTAAGTTCTTTTGTGCCTCGCAAAAAAGTTATAAAAGGAGTTTCCATTAAGACGGAAAATACTGTTGCGTGAAATGAGTCCGTGCAAACGAATTCAGCATTTTTAATTAGACCAATAAACTCGTTAGGTCCAGCTCGAAAGAATTTTTTGAACTCTTTGTCTTTGTAAGAAGCTCCTGATAATGGCAGCGTTAAAACGGGTAACCTCGTTTTCTTTTGAATACCTTTGATTTTTGAAGAGATTTGTTCGGAATCACAGAATCGGTAACAAAGAATATATTTTTCTGGGAGGTCTCGTGGTATGTTCATTACATTTTTCCATCTTTCAGCTTCCAGCAATAACGTCGGGTCAAGTACAACCGGAACATCTTGGTCTGCATACTTTCGAAGAATTTCGGAACCAGTTTTTTCTCGGACAGATATTGCTGAAAAGCTTTTAGTTAATTCTTTAATATCCTTTTTCGCTGATTCAGGTAAGTCGCTAATCCCAAAGCTTGGGGCATAGGCAATTTTTCGTCGACCATTGGGAACAAAATCCAAAAAATAGCCTCTATCATTTCGACCATTTTTGTGAGCTGGATTCCAAATTTGGTCGCTTCCGCAAACATAAATGTCAGCTTCCGGGTAACTCTTTTTTAGCTGATGCCAGTTCAGTTGGTGTCCATCGTAAAAGCTCATATTGGTTTGGAAGTCTTGAAACAAATTTCTTTGATGTGATAGCTCGTTTTTGTAAATTAGATGATATGTTCGAAAATTGATTTTTGTCACAATCTCCGAAATGGTATAATGTTTGATTGTTTCATGTGCGTTTTTGATGTGGCTTTTAAGTACTTCTTTTATTTGACTTGTATCTATCATTCCGCCTTTATATCTCAGAATTCTAACGTCATATCCAAAATTCACAAGCGTGATGTAAAGAGCGTATCCTTGAAGTGCAGCACCATAATTATTTAAAAACGATTCTTCACTGGTCACCAAACAAATTTTTTCCATTTGTAAGACCTTGTTTTTGTGGGGGTGGCTCTCATAGTGTGGGTGCAATCGAAACAAAATCTGATTTGCCGTATGCCGAAAACATTACCGTGCAGCTAGATCGGTATGGATACCCCTACCAGACATATCGACTGATTGATGGTGAGAAACAGAATTTTCATGCATTCTGCGCTTGAACGGATTTGTTCCAGATTACCCGATTCACGATCGGTACATAACTCTGGATCAGCTTCACTATCTTGATGCTGACATTGTCGTCCGCATAATCTGGGGGAAGAATGCTGCTTGTGCCGATCTCACACAGCTGCCGCGTTAGCTCAATGGACTGAACAATGGATTGCTCTGTTACGCCCCCAATAATGACCGTTCCCTTGTCTAGCACCTCTGGCCGTTCGGTGCTGGTTCGAATTAAAACACCAGGAAATCCCAGCAAGGCCGATTCTTCCGAAAGCGTTCCGCTATCTGAGAGCACACAGTAGGCGTTCTTCTGTAACTGATTATAGTCAAAAAAACCGAACGGCTTTAGTTGCCGCACATTATCGTGAAAGACAAACCTGCGCTCCTCAATCCGTTTTTGTGTTCGGGGATGCACCGAATAAATCAACGGCATTTCGTACGCGGATGCCGCATGATTGATGGCGTTCATCAGCGACATGAACGTCTGCTCATTGTCAATGTTTTCCTCCCGGTGGGCGGATACCAGAATGTATCTGAACGGACTGAGATCCATCCGCGCCAATACATCACTGGCATCGATGCCTGCTCTCGTATTTTTCAGCACTTCGGTCATGGGCGATCCGGTTACGAACAGATGCTCCCGTCGAATGCCCTCGGCAATCAGGTATCTCCGAGAGTGCTCGGTATATGCCAGATTGATATCGGAGATATGGTCCACGATCTTTCGGTTGATTTCTTCGGGCACATTCTGGTCAAAGCAGCGGTTTCCCGCCTCCATATGAAAAATCGGAATCTTCATCCGTTTGGCCGGATAGGCGCAAAGCGCGCTGTTCGTGTCTCCCAGAATTAACAGCGCATCGGGTTGTTCCTTCTGCATGACCTCGAAAGACTTGGCAATGATGTTGCCTACGGTTTCACCCAGATGTGCTCCCACCGCATCGAGGTAATAATCCGGATTTCTAAGCCCAAGATCTGTGAAGAAGACCTCATTCAAGGTGCAGTCCCAGTTCTGTCCCGTATGCACTAGAATATGGTTAAAATACCGATCACACGCTTTGATGACCGCCGATAGCCGAATGATTTCAGGTCGGGTTCCGATCACTGTCATCACTTTAAGTTTCTGCACCTGCGCCATTGCATACCTCTTCTAAGAAAGTATCAGGTTGGTCTCGGTCAAATACTTCATTCGCCCACATGACCGTAATCAGATCAGATGTGCCAGTGTTAATAATGTTGTGAGTATATCCAACGGGAATATCCACTACCTCCAATCGACCACCGCTGACCCGGTATTCAATTACCTCGCCGGATCCGATTTTTCGAAACCGGACCAGACCTTCGCCGCTAACCACCAAAAATTTTTCGGTCTTGGTGTGATGCCAGTGATTTCCCTTGGTGATACCCGGTCTTGACACATTGATGGATACCTGCCCGCGATTGGGACTTTTCAAAAACTCCGTAAAGGAGCCTCGGTCATCGACGTTCATCTTCAGCGGATAACAGAACCGATTCCGGGGAAGATAGCTGGTATAGGTGGCGTAAAGCTTCTTGACGAACGAATCTGACATATCAGGAATCTGCAAAGTGCTGCGACTGTCCTGAAAGGCGTGGAGTAGCTCCGCGATTCGACCCAGTGCGACCTCGTAAATCGTCTCGACAGCACCAAAGCCGTCACGGATGCATGGCTTTCCATCAAGAGCATTGATGAACTCCTCTACTACATCATCGATATAGGCCAGTGTCAGGCGGATTTCCGGATCGGAGATCTGAATCTCCAATTGGTTAGCAATGTTGTGACAAAAGGTGGCCACCACGGAGTTGTAGTTGGGTCGACACCATTTGCCGAACAGATTTGGAAGCCGGTACACATGGGTCCTGCAACCGGTATTGACGCCATGAGCGATGACTAGCTCTTCGGCCTTCTTTTTACTGCGTCCGTACGGATTGTCCTGCGCAGCCTGAATGGAGGAGGACATAACGATGGGTGCTCGGTTTCTGTGTTGTCGCAGCAATGAGAGCAACTGGCTGGTAAAATCGACGTTGCATGTTACGAATTCTGTTTCATTTTTCGGTCGATTGACGCCAGCTAGATGAAATACAAATTCCGCCTCACGGGCATATCGAGATAAATCTCCCGCGGTATGACCTACGTCATACGGGAGGACCGAAACCCCGTCTTTCAATTCCAGCGCTTGTCTCAGATTGCGTCCGATAAAGCCATCGGCTCCGGTGATGAGTACCAGGGGCATGCTACCTCCATTTCTTTCAGCGCTCGGATTACATACGGTTGGGAGAGCAGCAACTGGCAAATCTCTTCCCTGTTCAGTCGATGGGTATTGTGGGAGTTGTAATCTTTTCCGCAGGAGAGTTCGGTTTCTCCGTTCTCAAAATACTTGTCGTAGTTCAGATCCCGGGTGTCTGGAGGAATCCGATAGTAATCGCCGAGGTCTTCGGCGCGAGCCATTTCTTCTCGTGTCAGAAGGGTCTCATAGAGCTTTTCGCCGTGACGGGTGCCGATAACCCGGATCTCGTTCTGAGCAACGAAGATCTCTTTGATGACCTGCGCCAGTTCGCCGATGGTGGAGGCTGGGGCTTTCTGCACAAAGATGTCACCGGGACTGCCATTCGAAAACGCATACATCACCAGATCCACCGCGTCTTCAAGACTCATGAGGTATCGCGTCATGTTGAAATCGGTGACTGTAAGGGGTTTGCCAGTCCGGATTTGTTCGATAAACAGGGGAATGACCGATCCCCGTGAAGCCATGACATTGCCGTAACGGGTACCGCATATGGTGGTTTTTTCGGGTTCGACAGCGCGCGATTTGGCTACAAATACCTTTTCCATCATAGCCTTGGAGATGCCCATGGCGTTGATGGGGTACACGGCCTTGTCTGTGGACAGACAGATTGCTTTGCGGACCCCCGCGCGAATGGCCGCATTAAGAACGTTTTCCACGCCTAATATGTTAGTTTTCACTGCCTCCATAGGGTGAAACTCACAGGAAGGCACCTGCTTGAGGGCCGCCGCGTGAAACACATAATCCACACCGTACATGGCGGTTTCGATACTCCGCAGATCCCGCACATCGCCGATAAAAAACGTTAGCTTGCAGTGTTTCAACTGCTGACGCATATCCTCTTGTTTTTTTTCGTCCCGGGAGAAAACCCGGATTTCCTTGATATCCGTATTCATAAACCGGGATAGAACCGCGTTTCCGAATGAACCGGTACCGCCGGTAATGAGCAGGGTTTTATCTTTGAACATGTCTGTGCTCCTGAGTTACGCAACAGATTCTTATTTCGTGATCTGCTATGCCTGTTTTTATCGGCGAAAACTAGAACTCGAAACAGCGAATTTCTTTCATTGTTACTGATTCGACAAAAGACAGAAAATAATGTTCATTACCAATCATCAATTCAAAGAATTCAAGAATGATTAGAGCGCGATAAAATAGCTACGATATAGACTTTGCGTTATTAGTCAACTAGGCTCGTGGGGTGAAAGGGTGTTTATAGAAGTTGTCATAAATATGAAGAAATAAGAAAATTTTTTGTTAAAGATTTTTCGACAGCTACTTGGCCGGAAGGATAATATGGTAATGGTGCGCAACGGCATGCTTGCCTGGATGCGATTATGACTAATCGGATTGATATGCAAATTTTCGGTTCGATATCTTGCAACAATAATCAAAAATACTTGGCCTCAAAAATTGGATCTATAATTACCAATATCGAACGTTTGGAACTCTAATGTTGCAGCCCATGAACCCTGACAGTATTACTGGTCGAATTATACGGATCGCGGCAGCTAAGTCGGCGGAGATCGCGCTCGTAACAGTCATACGGTTGATCAACATTCCACTGTTTCTGGCGACATGGGACGCAGATCTGTACGGCGAGTGGCTAGTGCTCAGTACGCTATTAGTCTATTTCCAGATGGGCAATCTGGGTTTCGCCCAAACCTCGGCCAACGAAATGACCATGGCGGTGGCCCGTGGGAATAGGGCAGCGGCCCTGCGAAGCTACCAAAGTAGCGCGTTGTCACTCTGTGTTATCGGGCTGGGAATTCTGGCCCTAGTGTTCAGCGTACTGTGGTGGTGTCCGCTGGCACAGTGGTTCAATGTCACCCGGATTGACGACGGAGCGATCCGGCGGGTGATGCTGCTGTTTGTCGCAAGCGTGCTGGTGTATTTCTTCATCGGTCTGTTTCTGGCTGCGTACCGGTGCGAGGGCCGGTATCACCGAGGACTTTTGTTCGTAAATCTCTTTGTGCTGCTGGATTTTCTGGGAACCATCGCGACCCTGCTCGCCGGCGGCGAACAGGTGCACGTCGCGATGGTAATGCTGGGAGCCCGGCTGATCGCCGCATTGCTAATGTTCGTAGATCTGCGGAGAATGGCGCCGTGGATTCGACTAGGCTTTTCGGATGCCTCTGGCGCAGAGGTGAAGCGACTACTCTCGCCTTCGCTAGCATTTATGGCCTTTCCCGTTGGGACAGCACTGACCGATCAGGGTTTTGTTCTAGCCATTAGTCACGCGCTCACGCCGACGGCCGTGGTAGCATACACGGCCCTTCGAACCATGACGAACATCGCTATCCGAGTTTACGATCTTGTAAAGCAAGCTGTCTATCCCGAGCTGTCCATGGCGTTCGGACAGCAAAACATCCCGTTGCTGCGGCGACTTCATCGGCTGGCCTGTCAAGCATCCTTGTGGATCGGGCTGGCCATTATTGTTTTGCTAAGTACCACCGGAAGGTGGTTGTTTGAATTCTGGACCCGCGGTCGACTGGAATACGATTCGACAATGATGCTGTTTCTGCTGTTCCTGCTCTTTCTACGATCGAGCTGGAATACTAGCTTCGTCGTACCGGCTTCTATCAATCGCCATCAGCGGCTCACGGTATTGTACTTCGGTGCATCGCTGGTCGGCCTTCTGGTTGGTGTAGTTCTGCTGCTGTGGCAGTCCATCTATTTTGGTCTTCTAGGGCTAGTTCTGATAGATGGGGTGATGGTTGTAGCGGTACTGTCGGTATCGTTGCGCATTGGGGAGGACACGTTGAAAGACTTCATTTGGAGCATTCTAATGCCCCCTAGTCCGAACAAGATACTGACGCTGGTGGTCCGAAGATGATGTTATCTGCTATCTCGTCCACTTCGCAGGAACCGAGGGTTCTGATTGTTTGTAATAATGCGTTTAGCGATACGCGGAATAACGGGAAGACGCTGGCATCGTTCTTTTCTGACTTTTCACCGGAAAATGTAGCCCAGTTATATTTCAGCGAAGAAGTTCCTTGTGGATCTCGTGCACAGAATTATTTTCGGATAACCGACCGGGAAGTACTCTGTTCTGTTTTTAATAGATCTCGTCAGTGCGGTAGTAGAATTCAATCCCGAAAGACAATTGCAGATCCGGAAAACCGAACGATTTCGTACCATCAAACCATCCGGAATTTTCAGTCGGCGAGACTCGTCCGCGAGTTGGCCTGGAAGATCGGAAGATGGAAAACCAAACAATTGTCCGAATGGCTTTGGCAGTTTTCGCCGCAGGTCGTTTTTTTCTGTGCTGGGGATTCCGGTTTCGCCTATCGCGCAGTAGACCATATACGGACAACGTACAATGCAAAACTGATAGTGTATGTTACCGACGACTATATCCTTCCCAGAAGAACACTTAACCCTATGTGGTGGATTCATCGAAACGATATCTTTCAGAAGATGAAGGTTGCTGTCCGTTCTGCTGATTTGTTTATAACGATTTCGGCCAGAATGCGGGATGTTTATCGGGATTTGTTAGGCAAAGACAGTATCATTGCCGTCAATATGTCAGAATCTCTCAGGGGCGAATCTATTTCTGCTAAAAAAAAAGATGGTCCTTTGACATTAGTATATGCCGGAGGATTGCATTTCAAACGCTACGAAACGCTTCACCTGCTGGCTGGCTGTATTCGAACCATTAATGAGGCAGAAAACAAGAAAAAGTTGTTATTAAAAATTTATTCGTATGTTACTCCCGAACCCGCGATACGAAGAAAACTCTGTATTGATGGTGCTAGCGAATACGGCGGTTCTCTTAATCCCATGGAGTTGCGTCAGGTTCTTAACGCCTGTGACATTCCAGTGCATGTGGAATCCTTTGACCGTAAATGCATTGAGTCGACCCGACTCTCTTTTTCCACAAAAATTTCCGAGTACCTTTCTCTCGGAAAACCGGTGTTGGCTATCGGTCCGTCTGAGGTAGCCTCTATGGAATACCTCCAAGGAGCGGCGTTATGTGTTACCGATAAGCGGAACCTTCTGGAATGCATGACGTCATTGGTTAATTCGTCGGAACTGCTGTCTGAATTGTCTCGTGCCGCCAGATTGCGATATGAAGAGTCTCACCAGAAAGAAAAGCAAATCAGATTACTTCGAGATCAGATCATGAGAGTTATGTTGACCTGAGATACGGTTCGGTATTGTTGTGTAAGCTTATTGTCCACCGTTTTCGTTTGCCAGGTGAATTGACTGCCTTGAACCGCCTTGAAGATTTCTGGCGCCGGAATGTGCATGCCGAGCGTGCAAATTATAAGTCGCTCTGCCGTCGGCAGATGATGATCTGGCATAGAGCGAAATCAATAACGCACTTAAAGCCGTGAACCGGTAATCTATAAATCCGGTATTTGTTGAAAAACCAAGAAGCAGAATGAATATTGGTACATATTCAACCAGTCGCTCTTTTATTCTAAATCTAAAAAATGTATATAAAAAAAGAATATAAGCAATAAAGCCATAGTTATATATCATGTGGAAATGGCCAATGTGCGGTTTGTCCCATATTCCGTTGATAAAAACAGTACCCCCTTCTCCCCACGCGAAATGATCAATAATATTGGCCGAATCTAAGTAGTATGCAAACTTATTAACTCTAGTCTCGTTGCTCAATCCAACCATTCTCTCAAGAGCATAATTGAAGACCATCACATCTTCCCTAGATAAAACGTATAAGACGGAAAGCGTCGAGAGCAACAACAAAAAGACAAAGTAAGCTTTGTCTTGTCGAAATATGAGACAAGCAATTACTAGTACAAAGAATGCCAAAAAACCAGTTTTGCTCATCGATGCAGTCACTATCAACAAGACCAGTGGAAAATAAAAAAACATCTTCCGCAAAGTAAGATGTCCTGAAAACGTTATAAAACCAAGAATGGCAACAATCCCGACAGCTAAATTGTTTGGATCGCTGATTATTCCTGTATACCTGGTTATAGTTGAAAACTGCTCACGAATTATTATGTTCGAGCCAGCAGACCAGGCATCCCTTAAATTAAAAAATAACACATAATCATAAATGAATATTATCACTAAAGCTAAATTTAACAGTAGGTAATATTTAAAGATTTTTAAGATTGACAAAAGAGATACCGTCGGATTATATTTAAAGTAAATATAATAGACTACAAAAATTACAATTAGACCAAAATTTACAAAATTGTTGCGCCATATATTAAGGTGACCATCTTTAAAAAAGACGTACTGTGGCAATAGAATAAAAGATAACAACAAGGATATGGCTGCAAAAAGAACAAATACGAAAGATAGGGCGAAATCGGTTTTTTTATAACAACCACGCAAGTTGCACACAAACCAACAAAAGACTATGGGCATAGAATAAGTGACATAGCCAATACCGATATATGGAAGCATCAATAAATCTATCGCCACCAAACTCGGAAATTTGTTTTTTATGTTCATGGTAGCCGATTTTCTAGCATGAAAACAATTAGTTAGTAATGTGGGTTACTGAAATCCAGCCGTAAAGTACCCGTGGCTCGACTATTTCCTTAATTGCTTTCGCCTTGGATAATCTTCCGGAATTAATGTGGTAAAAAATTGGCAGCTCATTCTCAATTGTTGCTACTGAATTGCTAGGCACTAGATTTTCATTGGTTGACTTATCGGTGTTGAACATTTCCCCTCTTATTCGCGATATCAAAAATAAACACCAAAAAGTAGGGACGACGTCCCTCCACCGCACTCTGACTTTAAGCGGTAGTCTATTCACTCTGTTGAGGGTAGCATAAATGTCCAGCACGATTAGTTTCACCGCTTCCTCGTGGACGGAACATATATTCAAAATTTTTTTACTCGGCATATAGTGAACCCTCAAATTTCAAAAAAATATTGCACGTTGATATTGGTAGCTCATCTCTGAGCAAAAATCCTAAGCAAAAATACCCTTCGTGCAACAATTGTCCTTAACTCAACTTTCTGACTTAGTTTAATTCTAAAATTGTGGTTCCGGCTTGATCTTCCAAATGACGACTTGTAAGTATCTGTCCAACGAACCCCGTGGTGACGAGAATAAGCAGGGGTGCTATTTCGATAGGCAATGAGAATCGAGCAACCCCAAAGAAGCTGTCTGAAAATATTAGCAGCCAGCCGAACAAGCTCTATCCATTGTGCTCGTGTTTTTTTCATGCGCGATTTCTAGCACTCTGAATTTCCCTTGTCAGCACGTGGTTTGTAAAACAGATACCTTAAATTGTCGAAAAAATTTCCTAAGTGGAACTTACAAGTCTATCTAAATAAACTCAGGAATTTACGCAACAGTGCTTCCTATTCCGTGATCTGCAATGCGTGTCAGGCGTCGTTAATTTTTTTTCGGCAAAACCATTTCACGCACGTAATACACCAGAACAAGTAGCGAAATCAATTTACTGGCGCTCGACGTCGAAATGAATTGGCCGACAGGAAAAGACATCATCTGCATCAGTATTAGAAATCCACCCAATCGATCGACCGGTCGATCCTGCGATTTTTTTATTCGTCGACCGAATCTTCCCAATAGGTAGCAAAAAACAAGCAAACCAAGGTATCCAAAATAATCGATCATCCTGGCAGTATCTGGATGCCATTTAACGCCGACATCCGCCAATTTGGTCATTCTCTGGGTTACTGATACACCCTCAATAGCAACATGGCCGTAAGGGACCAGCCCAGCAACGAAGTGTTCCATCGACGAAAACCAGACCTCGGAAATGTAGGTAGAAATATAGAAAAAACCAAAACCGAAATAGCTATACAGCATCATTACCACATAGGTCAGAGACGAAGATAGAGTCGGCAGAATTCCGTGAGGATCGTAGGGCTCTCGAAAATCATCGAACGTTACACCCCGTAATCCGACTACCGCGTAAAAAATGTAAATCATCAGGCTCAACAGCGCACCGATGGTCAATATTTGCTTCATTGAAACAGCAAATCCCTTTCGCTGATTCGACAGAAGACAGAAAATAATGATCATCACCAATTCAAAGAATTCAGAATTAGTTCCCCTCGAAAGACCGATATAGGCACTTGAAGACGTAATAATAACCAGATATAATCGGACAAATAGCGTTGTTTTATGTGCAGAAACGAGAAAAGTTACATAGCTGTAGAATGTCATCAGTTTCACATAAAACAACATGAGGATATAAGGCATCTTTTTCAGAGTAAAAATTTGCATTTGATGTTCTTTAAAAAAAACCTGATATTCGTGATACAGCGAAGTATGTTGTCTAACGTTCTGGATGGCACTGATTGGAGTTTGACCGGTATAGTAATTGACCGCGAGAATAGAAAAAATAATGGACAATACTGCAAGCACAAACAATGTACTGCGACTGCGTCGTCCCAACCACCCCAGACTTGTATTAACAACAATGGTCATCGGTGTGGAATGGACTCGAGTCTGACCATAACCCTGACGGAACATCAGGTAGTTTATCCACATAAGGAACACAGAAAGCAGTATCTGAAAAAAATTTATAGTGGTCGTGCCTACTAGCAACAGCGCATAGGTAGTGTAAATGATGTAAAAAAAGCGGACCATTTTCAGGACGTTCATGGGCGTTGTATTCGTGTAAGCTCCAGCTTTCGTTAGACACACATAGTTTTACATATCGCATAGTTTTGCAACAATACCGAACAATATTTCAGATAGACATAATTTCCATGATCTGATCTCGAAGTAATCTGATTTGATTTTCTTTATGGTGATACTTTTCATATCGCAATCTGGCGACACGAGATAATTTAGACAGCAGTAAGGAACATAATTCAACGGTTTAACAACACGCACCCCTTTGATAAAGCGGTAATATATTCTGACCCTAGAAATACCGGCCAGTGGAAAGCCCCCCAAGGATTGCATCCCGAAGCGCTTGTGTATATCTTTCAACTGACGCAAATCCGACGAATGATAATGCCATGCCAACGGTTCTCTAACGTATTCCGAGTAGTAGTTAGCCTCTGTCAAAATGTATTTAACTTTGTTCTTTGCCACAAAGGTAAAGAAGGAACTACCCACTCCACCACTGAGACAGTCGTGATCCTTGTCTCCACCATCTATCTGGATTTTTTCAGTGACTTCCCAAATTTTCTTTCCCCCTCGCTCATTCCTATTCCAGACCGGAACGATATTGCTGTAATAATTGTTACAATATTCACAGACTTCCTTTTCGCCAAATATGATTTTCGAGTCAGTCGTGTCAATCATTATGTAGTTAGTGCAAATTTGGTATTTTTGACTCGGCATGTAGTGAACCCTCAAATTTCAGAAAAATATTGCACGTTGATATTGGTAGCTCACTCTTAGGCAAAAATCCTAAGCAAAAATACCCTTCGTGCAACAATTGTCTTTAACTCAACTTTCTGCCTTAGTTTAATTCGAAAATTGGGGTTCTGGCTTGATCTTCCAAACAACGACTTGTATAGCAAACCCAATGGTCAACCTTCAGTCTACTCTCGTCATCTATCGTCGCATCAATGGCAAGTCCAGTTATGCTGGGTTTGGAAATACAAACAAAGCTTTTGAATGACGATTGCGATGTATGTGATTTCGTTAAATTGGGAACAGGAAGAAGGTAATGAATTGAAAATATTGATTCTCTCACAATGGTATCCACCGGAGCCTATGGAGCTCTTGTCTGATATGGCTGAGACTCTTCAGGCACAAGGGCACGATGTAGAAATACTAACCGGGTTTCCCAACTGGCCCTCAGGTGAGCTGTATCCAGGGTACAAAATAACTATAAGAATGAAAGAAGTCATAGGGGGCGTTCCAATTACTAGAGTACCTATCTATCCAGATCATGGACTGTCTGCATTAAAACGTATCGCCAATTTTTTATCTTTCACTCTTTCATCATCTGTTCTTGGACCTTTCTATATGGATAAGCCAGATATTATCCATGTCATTCAGCTACCAACGGCCTGTATTCCTGCTTGGTTCCTTTCGAAGTTGTGGAATGTTCCATTTACTTATGAAGTGCAAGATATGTGGCCTGAGACATTGGCTGCTACAAAAATGTTGAAATCAAAAATGTTGCTGTGGTTGGTGGGCCGTTACTGTGATTGGACTTACAAAAAAGCTTCCGCGATAAGAGTTATTTCTCGAGGATTTAAAGAAAATCTGATCCAAAAAGGAGTTCCGGAGGAGAAGATACATGTGATTCACAATTGGGTGAATTCAGAATTCTACAAGCCTGTTGATAGGGATTCAGAATTTTCAAAGAAATTCGAGTGTGACGACAAATTCACAATAGTCTATGCAGGAACCATCGGGTTGGCGCAGGGACTTGAGGTGTTGCTGGATGTTGCAGACAGGCTTAAACATTTCGAACGGATACGTTTTCTCGTCGTAGGAGATGGAGTAGATTTGCCAAGGTTGACTAAAATGGCCAAATCGCGCTCTCTAACGAACATCGTCTTTACCGGTCGATTTCCTGGCAAAGACATGAATAGAATATACTCTATTGCGGATGTTTTGCTAGTTCACTTGAAAAACGAACCGCTTTTCCGAATCACTATTCCTCATAAGATTGTCACCTACATGGCAAGCGAAAAACCTGTTTTGGCGGCGATTGAGG
>JBNKEI010000123.1:0-11996 GCA_050288705.1 Myxococcales bacterium | reverse complement strand
TCCACTGCCGCTTTGCTCTTAATTCTTCCAACCGTTCCATTTTTTTCTCCGTTAACATAAGCGCCTTCTTAGGCGCTATCGTTACGGAGTTTCTACACTTCGTGGCATCTTGTCAGGGTACGGACGGGCGAGTAGATACCTTTAGGACTTATTTCGACTGGTTCTGCTAATTGAAATTTGCCTGAGTCGTGTAGAAGTATTCCTTCCCGTAGTATGTCAATATAAAAATACTGACTTTTTCTTAGACGACGATTAATAAACTGGATATCTTCTGCAATCAAGCTAATGGGCGTTCGATGAATAGACTTGGCTAAACGCTGAGTAAGCTGATTGTTTTGCTCTACTTTATTAGCTTGCAGATGTTTCGGTGACCACCAAAAGGTCAAAATCACTCTGATAACGATATTGGAGGGTTTCCGGGTCTAAGTCCTCGACCCAGTCGCCACGGGCATAGCTGCCAAATAAAATGAGCATGTCGAGATTAATTGCCTCCTGAATAATCTCGATAGCTTTTTGTAGTTCTGTTCGTTTCTGCTCTGGCAGGTGGTCAAGTGTCGTTTTCATCTTTCCTTTATACCCTAACTAGACAACATTTTGGGGGGGTCGAGATAATATCAGCCTGCTCATTTAGCAATAAAACTCAAGAAAATAACATCACTAGTTTGCCAAAATAGCCTTTCAGTAAATCCCAATAAACGGTGGCGGCAACACCAACTAAAATCAAAAAAAACAAAAGCAATAAGGTACGTCGCCAACTCTTCGTAGTCCTATTGACATCGAAAGGGTCTTCAAAAGAGCGTTCGGTCCCGGTGGGAAGTTGAGCCACCCGGGTAAGTAGACTACCTAGCGGGAAACTAATTTTTACTCTTCCATTTACTGCCCAGCCACTAGCGTCCAGAATTGGGCCTAGGGTGCGCTGGCGCAGTTTTAGCCAGGCAATAATTATGGAAGGTGTAGAGATTGCCATTATCAAACCCACTACACCCAAAGGCATCCAAATCCCTAAACTGACGAAATTAAACAGAATCGCTGCTAAAAAACCACCTATGGAACCTAACGCTACGCCGATTCCGGTAATAAGTGCCAGGTCGAACTTTTTTGGTGGCTCAGACGGCTTGGTCTTGTCAGTATGGATTGCGCTCTCCGCAGTGGTTGAAAGCTGAGAAGTTGATTGTTCGTCCGCTGCAGCAGCACGCTTGGCTATTAGCTGTTCGACAAAGCGAACCAGCTTTTTATAAGGAGACCAGAATGCTTGTCCAATGCTAATAGGATTATCGATTATACTGGTGATTACTGCATCCCAGTCGCGTCCTTGGCGGTCATAAAATATTCCGTGACGGCCAACAAAAAGATAATCGCTATCACCCTGGGTAAAGCAAGCAGCTATACAAAAAGGGGCGCTGTCAGAGCGTGTACAACTACAATAGGCTATATATATTTGGCTCATCGCTGCCAGTGGATTAGGCCCGGTCATGCGAATACATAAATCCGTGGAACGTGCATCCAGGAATAGGGTGCCTGCCTGGAATAATGCTCCGCGACTGCATGAATAAAAATCCGCAAAATTAATAAAATTGTGCAGCAGTGCGCGCAAATCACTATAGTAGCGCACTAAACGGTTGATGTCGCCCATGGCCTTAATTTCGGGTGCAATTTCTTTGTCCTTGACAAAAAGCGCTTCCAGTTCGGCTTTGCCGGCACCATGCGAAATGGTCTTCAAAAGCTCGTAACCCAATTTTTCGCAGGCGGTATTGGGCTTAAGCGCCATGTATTTTTTATAGGGAGCAAAATGTGCACACAATTGTAGCCATTCCGACTCGCTGAGCGAGACTTTGGTTTTTTCAAATACTGGAGAGATTGCATGTTTCTGTAGCTCGGCCAAGGAAGATGCCCAGGCCGGGTTAACACCGCTCACAATGGGAAGAGGTTTTCCTGGGGCTATGGTGGCCAATGGGAATTCGCTTACTTCTTCTGCAGAGAGTTTTAAATCCTTGGCGGCAATATTTAGATATTCGGTTTCTGAACGATTGAGCACGCCAATAGCGCGAGAATCAAAAGCCGCCAATCGGCAACGGGCGAAATAATCATCCACTTTTACCCGTACAGCTTCAATTGTTTCGACAGCTTTGGCGGTTTTCGACCCTAGCACCTCGATTTCCGGGGAACAGGCTTTATCTGCCCATTGTAAATACGCATCTACTTCTTTAAAAAAAGAAGCGTAATTATCCTCAGTGATTCCCGAAATCGCCGTATCGCTACAAGCGATAATATGTGAGATCAGCGATCGCGTCTTTTCGTCAACAGCCGCTTCAATGCCGATTACTCCGTCACCTTTAATCGGTTGGGCTGCCAAAATTCTGCGGGCACTTACTATATCGGCAACAGATATGGAAAGTTCTTGCGGTTTACTCAATAAGTGCATTATGCGCCGGGCGGACGCTAACAACAATTCACCTTCTGGAATTTGGTCGCTAATGGCATGCAGAGGCAAAGCTTGGTGGCCCTGAAGTAAATCTTGAGGGTTTTTTAGCCGCGCAACCGCCCACTGAACTGCTTGTAATAGTTCGGGGGGTCGAATGCGTCCGTCACCATTGGAATCAATCAGCGCCAAAGTTTGATCGTCAATTTCCAAGCCAATAGCTGGACAACTGAGCGCGACCCATAGTTTTTGATCTAAATGCTCTAAGTTTAAAAGATCAGCGCTTGTTTCTAGTGCTACTTGGTCAAGTCCTCCCACCCGGTTGAATTTCCAAGAATGAACAGTATTACTGGCAGCTCCTGTATGCATAAGTATCTCGGCGAAACACTAGAAGCAAGGTAAGAGTTTATTCTCCGATAATTTTTACTAAAGCACGTTTGCGGCGCCGGCCGTCAAATTCCCCGTAAAAAATCTGTTCCCAAGGACCAAAATCTAGTTTTCCATCGGTTACCGCCACTACCACTTCGCGTCCCATGATGGTGCGCTTAAGGTGGGCATCGGCATTATCTTCGCCATGGTTGTGCGCATATTGAGAATGCGGTTTTTCCGGAGCAAGTTTTTCAAGCCATTTATCAAAATCGGCATGTAGTCCCGACTCGTCATCATTGATGAAAACACTGGCGGTAATATGCATGGCGTTTACCAAGCATAATCCCTCGCGGATGTTGTTTTCCTGTAAACAGGTTTCAATTCGTGGCGTTATGTTCACAAAGCCACGCCGTTGGGGCACTTCGAACCATAGTTCTTTGCGAAATGATTTCATGAGGTAACCTTAGTTTAAAAAAATACAAACACATACACGTTTCACCGGAAAAAACAAAAGCAAAACTGATTTTAGCCAAATCGTCAACCGGCCGAGCTTGTCGGGCCGAAGGCTACCTCGACTTCATGCCCGCGGCATTACCCTCGGAAAGATTGTGGTCCGGCCTCCGCTTCATTCGTGGCTGCTAGACCCTATCAGCCGGCAGGTTGCAATTGGCGTCAATTATTAGTTAGTCGGCTGAACGATATCGATAGCTTGTCCATTATAGTAGGCAACTGAATCTGGCGCTGAAGTCTCAGCTAAATCTTTCCCGTGTTCAGAACGGACAAACACAATATTGAATGTGCGATTGGTGAGCATTCCAGGGAAACTGCCTTGACGAGTACCAATGGTAAGAGTTTTTTTGCCGTCGTCCCAATTAATAGGAATCAAGCTAAAGGCGCTATTTTGGTAATTATAATTGTCATTTTCATCCTCATATAATGTAAATGAGGCATTGGCGCCGGTATAAATTCGCAGTTCAATCGGGTCTGCCGGTTTTTGCGTGGTCCATTCCATTGTCGGCCCCATAGGTACAATTGAACCGGCTTTGACATACAATGGCATGACATTAATTGGTGTTTCTTTATCAACGGTTACTCCTCCGTTTAGCTTTTCTCCAGTCCAGAAATCATACCAACCAGCGATCTGTGGTAGATAGACACTTGTCTTCGGTGACGAGGAGGAGATTGGCTCGGTTACTGGACGCACCAGAAAAGCAGGGCCGAACATAAATTCACGATTATTTTTCCTACAGTTCGCATCATCTGGGAAATCCATCGGTAATCCACGCATAATGGTCGTGTTTTTGCGGGTAACCTCGGAACCTAGGGTATAGATATACGGCATTAGTCGATACCGCAAATCGGCATATTTTTTCAAATTATTGTAAATCGGTCCATCTTTTCCATCCCATTGCCATGGCTCGCGGGCGGCAAAACCGTGCACCCGAAACAGTGGACAGAATGCTCCGTACTGATACCATCGTTGAAAAAGCTCTCGGAATGAGGGATTTTTGTTGTCGTTTCCCCAATAACCGCCAATGTCGGTTGTCCAATATGGCAAACCTGCCATGCAATAGCTAATCCCTGCAGGTATCTGGTTTTGAAAAGTATTCCAATCAGAACTGGTGTCGCCAGACCAGGTGGCTGCACCGGTGCGTTGCTGACCAGCCCAGCAGGATCGGGTTAGCATTACAACCCGTTTTTCGTTGTTGACCTTAAGCTGGCGCGAAGACAATCCTTCTGTATGAACAAGCGCATAGGCGTTATGACAGGAGCTAAGTGGTCCACACTCGCCCATGTCTCCGGCAAGGTTATTTAAGTCCTCGGGCTCACTGGCGTCCATCCACCAGGCATCCAAATCTCGCTGAAAGAGCCCCTGGTTGGCATGCTTCCAGTAAATGTCATAGATATTCGGATCGTAGGCGTTGAATAGTTTTGCTACCTGATTAGTATAATTATTGCCTCCTTCTAAAAGACCGCCATTGAGTTTCAATTCCTGGCCCAATGCGGAGGAAGGCCCGATGAATGGCCAGATAACCGCCATAAATTTAATATTTAGGTCATGAATTTGACTAATCATCGTATCGGGATCTGGATAGCGGCTAGCATCCCAGGTCATGCTGCTCCAATAGTTGTTGTCATATTCCCAGTATTTCCAATCCTGAATAATCAAATCAATCGGAAACTTGTTCTGGCGATATTTGTTGGCGATATCTAATATTTCACTCTGATTGTTGTATTGGCACTTGCTTTGCCATAAGCCAAAACTCCACCGCGGATACATTGGCGCTTTCCCGGTCAATTCGCGGTATTCACTGATCACGCGCTCGTAATCAGGGCCGTAGATAAAATAGTAGTCCAAACCAAATGCAGCGTCGGCGCTAAAAGATATTTTTCCTGAAGTATCCTTCGCGTTAAATTCACCTGTGCAATTAATATCCCATAAAAGACCATATCCTCCCGAAGAAACAATAAATGGCGTCATTGCATCAGTATTGCCCTGTTCGACAACAGTACTCTGTCCTTGGTGATCAATAGAAGATCCCGGTTTTTGCCCTAGTCCATAATAAGCTTCTGATTCAGAGGCCGACCATTTTTGGGTGGTTAGGTAAAGAGTCCAGGTTTTACTGTTGGTTGCAGCTTCCCGATGTAAGTAGGGAGTAACGCTTCGGCCACTTTCTGCAAGTATTAATTGTCCACCTGGGTTATAAAAACTAACCCGTTTGGTGACTTTGTCTAGACGAGCCTCGAGCTGCGAAGTAGTCAAGGTATAAGTATTTTCCTGGTCATTAATAGTTACCGGAACCGAATTGCGAGGGATATCCGGTACGATCAAACTAGTTTTCGGAATCTGCCCATCGGGCACACACTGGACATGAATAATTCGATCGGTAATAGCTTTAATGGCAATTCCGCATTTGCTAGTATGCGCATTATAGCTAGTTGAATTAATATCGATAACAAATGTACGGTCACCGTTTTGATGAACAGTACCCATATCTAGAGCTTGTTTGGTTTGCGTTGTATATGCTACTCCTTGGCTGTAAGAGTTTGAATCTAGGCCTGCCAACTCGAACCAAGGACCGTAGGAGGTCAAATCAAATGCATATACCGTGTTGGCCTCCAGCTTAATTGGCGCACCCAAGTCGATGTACATCCATCGTCCAGTTCCGTTCCAATAAACATTTTCACTACCCCCGCTAAGGCTACTTCCAAACGACGCGGTAACTATTGTTGATTTCAGTACCTTCAATTTTGTTCCGTTAACGTGACAGATACGAACGGTAATTTGGTCGTCGCCTAGTAAATTGGCCCAGGTACCATTTTTCAAGCTATCGGTGTATCCAACGTGACGTATCCAGATGCCTCTTAGCATGTAACCACTGGAGGACGACCCAGTTGTAAAAGTTTGGCCCTGGGTCATCCTATCGTTGGCCACATAAGTGGCAGAATCATTTGTCTTGGTAAGGGTGACGCCAGTGCCAAGAATGTTTTCTTTATCCGAGGTAGGGCTTCCAAGCTGGGCGATATCTTCTTTTCCAGGAACAGGCTCAGTCCGGGTATAAATTAGCATTGGCTCCGTATTTGTATCAGTATCAGTATCAGTGTCAGTGTCAGTGTCAGTGTCAGTATTATGCTCTTCTACGGGTCGATTTCTCTCAGTTTGACAGGCTAGATTTGAGACGAAAAAATTTAATAAAATTAAACAGATCAGATCAACTCGTCGCGATGTTTCCATAAAAGTTCGCCTTTTTTTCCTATTTTTCGTTTTTGCTCAAAAAGGTCTTTCGTAACTATTCAGATGTGCACTAATCCCCCCAGGAAGATGGGAGCTTCAAATATTCCCTCTCCCTGAGGGAGAGGGTTAGGGTGAGGGGGTAGAAATGGCGAGGGTTTGCGAGTCGAGAACTAGGTTTTAAATTCATTTGTTCCCTCACTCTGACTCTTTCCCAAAGGGAGAGAGGACTGGCAGAATTGGTGCGAATAGGTTGTCGTAAAATCAGCTATCGCTGAATAGTTACGGTCTTTTTACTATTAGATTCAGTTATAAACTGCGGGTCAAGTTCGAGATAAAAAGAAAAATTTGAGCAAAGAAGATCAGACCTCGGGCGCAACCAGGAGTGAGCGGAGTTCGTCCAAATTGCTCGACTCCTGGCTTGCTCAATCACCTCTGAAGAGCTGAACAAGCGGGCAATCGCGGCGAAATTCATCACATGACGGGTTGCGTCCCGGCTCGGGGGCTAGGAGAAGATACCAGAGAGTTATAATCTTGAGGTCCAGCCTGGTATACCACCAGAACAGGGCAATCGAGTTCTAAATGTTATTGATATCTCCAAACGAATATGCTTCTGGTCAGCCTGATCGTAGCGATAGCGAAGTCGAAGGCTTTGTTGCTCGATATGTCCTTCGACTTCGGGTCGTGGCCGGCCCTACGCTCAGGACAAACGGAATTGGGAAACGTAGATATTTATTTCTAATAAATTAGAACTCGATTGCCCTGACCACCAGAAGACTCGTTTCCGGAAAACGTTGTGCAAGCCGTTCGGGCAGTTCTCCCGGCAAGGCGCAGTGGTATGGGCTTGTCCCTTGGTATGCCCAAACTGTCTCAATTGACACGCAGCAAAGTATGTGAGCAAAAAGGTGGCGAGCATAACTGATGCTGGCAAACTAAAGCCCAGGAGTTGCTCATGCTCTGATCGCTTGCGGGGGAAAAATGAATCGCCGAGAATTCTTTAAAAAAAGTCTGTCGGTGAGTAGTGTACTGGTCGGAACATCGATTTTCGGTTGGCATAATTTGGCGGAATCATGGGCTAGTAAGAAAAGCGATTTGCCAAAGAGTCATCCTCGCCAAAAATTTACTTCGGTTCCCGACATTGTAGCAGTAAGAAACGGCAAGCCAGAGGTTATGTTTGACCTGGCTATTGCTGCTCTGGGGGGGATTAGTAAGTTTGTAAAGCCAAACCAAAAAGTGGTGGTCAAGCCCAATATAGGCTGGGATCGAGGACCGGAAAGCGGGGCTAATACTAATCCATTGCTAGTTAAGCGCATTGTGGAACATTGCCTAAAAGCGGGAGCAAAAAAGGTATATGTTTTTGATAATGCAGTAGATTTCGGGGTAAAAACCTACCAAACCAGCGGCATTGCGACACTGGCCAAAGAGGGGGGTGCATTGGTGGTTCCTGCTAATGACTTTTCAAATTATTTACCAATCGACATTCCCGGTGGCCAGGTGCTTAAAAAAGCGCAAGTACACGAGGTGTTGCTGGAAGCAGACGTGTTTATCAATGTGCCGGTATTAAAACACCATTTTGCCTCGCAGGTAACTATTAGCATGAAGAATCTTATGGGGGTTGTATGGGACCGCATGACCTATCATAGACAGGGTCTACACGAATGCATTGCTGATTTTTGCCTTTTCCGCAAACCAAATTTAAATGTGGTGGACGCTTACCGCGTGACTATGGCAAACGGGCCGCAAAATGCTGGAAAAGAGGATGTAGCCTTAAAAAAAATGTTACTGCTTTCTGCTGATGCGGTCGCTGTCGATGCCGCAGCAACTAAGATCTTGGGAGTAAATCCTGCACATATCCCTCATATAAAAATGGGGCATGAAAGACACATTGGTAATATGGAATTAAATAAATTGGCTATTAGGAAAATCACGGTGAGCTAGCTGTGTATTTAAGAACCATTCGCATTGCGGTTTCTCTGCTAATGTTTTTGGGTTTTTTAGTAATTTTTTTGAGAGGCGGGAATGATTTTCCCCTGCTTTCTCAAATGCTGCTTGCTACGCAATTTGGCCCATCATTACTGAAGTGGTTGCTAACCGGAAGCTATCTGGCGGCGGTTGGGCTTTTGGTAGTTTTATTGCTAACTTTGTTATTTGGTAGAATTTATTGTGCAGTGTTGTGCCCATTAGGAATCTTACAAAGTGTCATTGCATTTTTTGCCAAACCGAAAAAGCGTTTGCCGCATTATCATTATCTTCCGTCCAATAGCGCTTTGCGATATGGAATGCTGATGGCGGTAATTGTTTCAGTTGGTCTGGGTAGTTTGTCTCTGCTTAATCTTGTAGAACCTTTTAGCCTTTTCGGTAAATTAGCTACTACATTGCTGATGCCAACTTATGTGTTATTGCGTAATCATTTGGTTTCGCTACTGCATGTTTTTGATATATATAGTGTATTTACAATAACTAGGCCTTTCCCAGACCTGGAAATCTTACTTGGTTCGTTATTTGTTCTAATGCTGTTGGTGTGGTCGCTAAGAAGCGGTAGAAAGTTCTGCAATGCTATTTGCCCAGTGGGCACCTTTTTAGGGTTACTGGCTGGTTTTTCCCGATACAGAATTTCATTTAATGTCACGGCATGTACGGCCTGTGGCCGATGCGAAATGGTTTGTCCGGCTAACTGCATTGATAGCCATCGCCAAATTATTAATGCTAGTCGCTGCCTAAGTTGTTTTAATTGCCTAAAAGAATGTCCGCAGGTAGCGTTAGTCTATGCGCCAGCACTAAGTAACCATACTAGTAACCAAGTCAATGAGCAACCTAAACGGCGATTGGTATTGAAATTAATGGCCATAATTTTGCCGGCAATAACTATTATTCCGCTGCGCAACCTATTTAAATGGTTGTTTGTAAAATTTTTCCGCGCTCCCATTTCCCCTACGCCTCCGGGGTCACAACACGTTGATCGTTTTGCGCACAGGTGTACTGCTTGCCATCTATGTGTTAGCGCCTGCCCCACGGCAGTGCTTCAACCTGCTTGGAGGAACTACGGATTGCTTGGTCTACTGCAGCCGACCATGGATTACACTAAGGGCTATTGCGACTACCAATGTAGGTTATGCGGAGATATTTGCCCAACAGGGGCGATTCTGCCGCTTTCTTTGGAAAACAAACAGATTACCCAAATTGGGAAAGCCTACCTAATTGAGAACCGATGCATTGTCTACTCTCACCAAAAAGATTGTGGCGCCTGTGCCGAGGTTTGTCCGACCCACGCAGTATTTACAAAGAAAAAAGGTCATATTTCTTATCCGATAATCAAAGTTGAGCATTGTATTGGCTGCGGACGTTGCGAATTTGTATGCCCTCAGATGCCCAAAGCAATTTATGTGCAAGCTAATGTGCAACATGCAAAGGCCGAGGCCCCCTATTATTCCAAAAGAATTGAAGAAGCTGATTCACCCTCTAGTAAAGAGTCGGAAATCCCGAATGAATTTCCGTTTTGAAGCCCCAAAGCCCAAAAAAAGTGAGTTTATTTTCATCCACCAAAAATTTGCCTGCCAGATGAGACGGAGGTCCATTTTAAAGTACAATTATTCTGTTTGCGCTGGGGGATTGTATGATTTTTTGTTGTGCCGCTTGTGGAGCTCGCCTGGAAATAATGGATGAAGCAGCACAGCGAGGTGCCAAGGTGCGCTGCCCTCGTTGTTCTGTTGCTTTAATGATCCATAAGGACTTGGCGCCAGAGGCCCCTCTATTTGATTCAGCCTATCAAGCGCCTGCTTGCATATCACCTGATGCTCCAGCTTCAGATTCGGCGAGTGCGAATGATGACCTATTTGCTGGCATTGACCCCGGGTTGTCTTCTGCTTCCATTAATTCTAATGGGGCAAAAAAAAATGACCCGGAAAACCTATTTTCCGACCTGGGATTAGATGACCAGGTTAATAGTGGTTTGCAGGGATTGGGAAACATTGATGTAAAAGCTCCTGGGTTCTCGCTGGAAGGTAAAGAGTTCGACAAAGCTAATATCGCTGCTTGTCAAGAGGATTTTGGTAGCCCCTTTGACGAATTCGAATCGATTCTTCCTCAAGGTAAACCAGTATCGATACGCAGAAAAGCAGCCCGATCAGAGTCTCTTTCTACCACCTGTGTATGGGCGGTTCGCAGATACGGATCTCGAGTCGGAAGCGTAGTGGGAGCAGTAGCTTTAGGCATGTTGGCAGCAGGGATAATTGCCTGGACCATCAACAACTACCTAGACATGCGAGAAGCGGAAAAGGCAGAGCTATTGGTGGAAGATGTGACCGATGGTTTCTATGAAACCCGAGACGGGCGTTTTGTCTTTTTAGTCTCGGGAAAAGTGGTAAATCGTTCCTTAGAGTCAAAACCAGCAGTGAATGTAGTGGTAGAGCTTATTCGCGGCACCAAGATTTCTCGTGTTGCCAAGGGAGTGGCGGGTAGTGCACCCACTCCAGAAGAATTGTATGCGATTACTAGTGCTGCTGACAACCAAGACCTTCAGCAAAAGCTGGCAGTAAAAGGCCACTTAATAGATCCTGCTGGTTCCGCCATGTTTGGAGTAATCTTCTATGAATATCCCGATGATATTGCTGAACATTCCGTTCGGGTGAGAGTGGGCGAGGGAAGCGGAGTCAATTAGGGGATCGCTTCGTTCTCTCTCTTACGATGGTCTAAAACAGCAACACAGTTTTTCTTTGCCTTAGAAAATATTGAAGCCGAGATCGGCGAATCACACTATGCTGAGAGAAGACTTTATGCACGATATCTACGCCATGATTGCCGACGAGCGTTATCTGCTCGCCGATGAGCTGGAGCTACTGGATGATGTACAGTGGAACACTCCCAGTGCTTTACCTGGTTGGACCATTTGTCAGGTGATGGCCCACTTGGTATGGCCCCTGGAAACATCCCTGCCTCGGGTGGTGTGGGAATTGTTCTGCAACCGGTTTAATCTCGCCAGGATGGTAGATTGTGCGGTGGCCAAGGAAAAACGCTTGGGACCGGAGCTTTGCTCGGCACTTCGTGCGCGCGCCAATAGTCGCTTTCATCCGCCCGGGCTTGGTCCGGAAGCGCCGCTTACCGATATTGTTGTTCATGGTCTTGATATTCGCTGGCCAATTGGTCTTAAACGCGTGTTTCCAGTTGAACGCACCAACATTGTTTTATCTACTCTCCTCAAGCCCATTAATGCTCGTTTCTTTGGCACCCCGCGCGGCTTTACCTTTGTCGCCGAAGATAGCGGCTGGACAGGGGGAAACGGTCCGCAAGTTTGCGGTGAAGCCAATACTTTGATGCTTGCCCTTGCTGGGCGAAAAGTGGCACTAAGCGCACTCAAAGGTGACGGAGCAGAGGCGTTTTGTTCTGCGTTTACTGAATATTCCTGACCAACCCCAATGCAAAAATAGGTCGCATAGCGATGAAAGGCCAGCTCGCTTTGCAAGGTTGTGCAAACCGATT
>JBNKEI010000122.1:0-122113 GCA_050288705.1 Myxococcales bacterium | reverse complement strand
TTGATAGATTTTCCGGTTCCCATGCCTTCAGAAGGTGGAAGCTGGCGATTCTGTGGATTCCCACTGCGTTGTTGCATAACTAAATACGTAAACAGTCCTCACTTTTGAGCGAATTATTTAGCACTTGAAATTCGGTTGCGGCATTCCGATTTTAGCCATTCTGTTAAGTATATTACAACCGAGAGCGGCTTCGGTCTTATGATTATGTCTTGCAGTTTGGTCTCTTTCGCCTGTATCTTTAAGACCCCCCTGAATTGCTTTTAGATCTAACGCCCCGCTATTCGGTGGCGTGACAACACTATAACTCGCCTTTCGGACAGCATCCAGGACCGGATATTTGGCTCCGGCCTCCGGTTTGGGGTGTTACCAGAATCTGGGCGCTAATCCGCTCCTTTAAGGCCGGCACGTGGGAAATTATGCCAATCATCTTGCCGTCTTGCCGCAGTCCCGCCAGGGTTTCCAGAGCAATATCGAGGGTTTCCTCGTCCAACGTGCCGAAACCCTCGTCCAGAAATAGCGAATCTACCCGGACATTCTTGCTGGCCATCTGGGATAAACCCAGCGCCAGTGACAAACTGACAATGAAGCTCTCGCCGCCTGAAAGGTTCTTGGTGGTTCGAATCTCTCCCGCCTGATAGTTGTCAACTACTTTGAGCTCCAGCGGCTTCGCTTCGTCATGGAGCAATAAGTAGCGGTCGGTCATTTTTTGAAGTTGTCGATTGGCATGACCAATCATTATTTCGAAGGTCAGTCCCTGAGCAAAATTACGGTACCTCTTGCCATCGGCGGAACCGATCAATTCGTGTAGATTTTCCCACCTGCGGCATTCTTTTTTTTGCCCTTCGATAGCGGTTTGCTTTTCCTTTATCCGCTCTTTGGCGTCCGCGTTTTCACATAGTTTGTGTTTTAGACCAGCAATGATGCCCCGCAGCTCTTTTAAGGAATCTTCGTACTGTTTGACCTGGGGTTGGAGGTCTTCAAGTGATTTGTCGGTAGCCTTTTTGTCATTTTCCGCAGACAAACGCGTTTCCCGATCCTTTTGCCTAGCCTTGATGCCTGTTTGGCGCTCGTCTAGTTCCTTTGCCTGGGCAGCTAACTCCTCCCTCTGCCCAGCAGTCAGTCTGGCTTCTAAAAACTGTTCTTCATTTGAAAAGCCCACCGGCGCCAATGCGGCGGAAAAATAAGTTTCCAACCTTGTCAGCTCTGGTTCTCTTTGGCTAATGCGCTCTATTAAAGATTGAACATGGGCCTTGGCGGTATTCCATCTTTGCTGAAGCATATTGTGCCGCTCTCTGGCTTGCCTTTCGGCACCTTCGGCATCAGAAACTGCCTTGTTCAAGCGGCATTCCTCATGGTCGGGATTCTTGTCGCCATACAGTGCATTACGCTTATCACTTCCAGTGGCGAGTTCCTTTTTCAAGATCTCCAGGCGTTCCCGCTTTTCGGCCAAGACAGTGCTTTGGGCTTCAATAACCGCATCCAGCCGCTTAACCTCACTGTCGAAATCGGCTATCTGCCTCTCGATGTCCGCCTTTTTCTTGATCTGATCTTGCCATGCCTTCAGCCGCGATCTGAGGGTTTCGATCAGTGATGAAATGCCCGCTTCGGGTATGTTCGCAATACCAAGCGGCAGAAGTTTGGCAGAAACGGCCTGTCTGCGTTCGGTAAAATCAGTACGGAGTTTTCCTAGACTGTCCTTTGTTTCGGCAAGGGCTTTCTCGGCAACCTTATGATCATTGACCGCTGCTAACTCCTGCTTTTCCGCCTCGGTCAGGTTTTTACGGGCCAAATTTTCCGCTTCTTCGAGTTTCTTGATGGCAGCTTCCTGGTCTTCCGCCTTACTAATCAGACTGGTCAGCGCGTCGATTTTCTGTTCGGTTTCATCCGATGTGGGAACATTTCCTTTAGCAAAGGGGTGTTCGGTTGCGCCACAGAGCGGACAGGGTTTGCCGTCTTCCAATTTTGCCCGGCGCTCTTCCAGCTCTGCTATTTTGGCCAGGAAGGCCATTTCACGCAGCAGGTTTTCTTTTTCGGCGCGGTATTCTCGCAACAAACGGTTCCCCAGAAGCTGGCTCAAAGCATCTTCGCCTTGCTGAAGCTGTTTTGATGCTTCTTCCTGCTTCTGCTTCCGAATGTCGAATTGCTTCTGACAGTTGGCCAGTAACCGTATGGCCTGCTCCAAGGCGTTGGCGGCCTTGTGGTGATCACTAGCTTTTTGAAAGACTTCTTGTTGCCTGGCAAGCAGACTGCTCAACTGTTCTTCAACACCGGCCAGACCGCCGATCAGCCACTCATCCTGTGCGTGCTTCTGGAAATAGCCGTCAACAAGTTCCAAAGCCTCCTGAGCACGGGAATGTTTTTCCTGCTCTTTATGTTTGACTTGTTTGTCAGCAGCAATTCTTGCCACATCCTTCTGACAGTCCTTTTCACCCTCGAAAACGGCCTTTTTCTGATCGGCAAGTTTCTGATCGAGAAAACGAGTCTTCTGCAGTATAGGCGTGATAGCTTTCAGTTCGTCTTTAACTCGAGAGGTTTGTTGTTCAGCCGACTTCATCGCCTTGGTCTGTTCTTCTACGATGGATTCCAATCCAGGAAGAGCTTCTTCCTCAGCTTTCAAAGTTTTTTGGTCATTCGCCTGCTGGCTGCGGGTGGCGGTGAGCGTTGCGTAATCACCATCCAGTGAAGCTGCACTCGAAGCCCGGTTGAGCTTTTCACGATCTGGCTTGAACTCATCGATATGGTTTTGCAACCTGCTTGCCTCTTCAGCCAGATTGACTATTTCCTTTTTCAGATCATCGATGGTGGTGAGCCAGGCAATGGCCTTCCCAGTGTCAGCGTACTTAGCGGAAATATTTACTTCTTCTTTCTGCTTGGCCTGGAGCGCCTGTTCAGTTTCTTTTTCCTGCACCGGTTCCAGAATCACGATGCCTGCTGTTTCAGCCAGAAGAACGTTCAATTTCTCCTTCTCTTTGCGATAGCGTTCATGAACACGGACAGATATCTGGCTATAAATTTCTGTGCCCGTTATCTGCTCTAGGAGCGGAGCCCGATCATCTGGTGCGGCCTGGAGAAACGCAGCGAAGCCACCCTGGGCCAGCAACATGGAGCGAGTGAAACGGTCAAAATCCATGCCGGTCGCCGACTCGATCTGAGCAGCGACCCCTCTAATCTTGGATTCAAAAATTTCCCCGGAATCGGCATTGGTTATCTCATGCTTTGGAACCTGCAGTTCGCCATCTAGATTCTTGCGTGCCCGGCGTTGGCTCCAGTGACAACGATAACGCCCAGTCTGCGTTTCGAACGTCACTTCGGCAAAGCATTCGCCGGTTTGGCGGGACATGATTTCGTTGCCGCTCTTGGTAACCTTGTTAAGGCGAGGCGTTCGCCCATAAAGGGCAAGACAAATGGCATCGAGGATTGTGGTCTTCCCGGCGCCGGTGGGACCGATAATAGCGAAAATGCCGTCAGCAGCGAATGCCGGGTGCGTCAAGTCGATTTCCCATTCGCCGACTAGTGAGTTCAGATTTTTGAAGCGTACCTGCAGTATTTTCATCAACAGCCTCTCTATTCCGCCTGCAAGTCGTCTTGGTAGAGAGACGAGAGTGTTTCTTGATAGGCCCGAAACAGTTCCAGCCGCTGGTCTTCAGGAACGTCATGCGCGATTAGGCATCGTTCGAACACATCATTTATGTTCAGGTCGTCGAGTGTCTCCTCTTCATGAATCTGTCCGAGTACGCGATCGATGATGCGGCTGTTTTTTATGCGAAGAATTTCCATTTGGGTGCCGGAAATCACATCTTCCAGGCGTCCACGCAGGTCGCCAATGACTTCGTCGCCTTCGTAGATAATTTCGAGCCAGCCACGAGAACCGGTTGCCGACAATTCAAGAATGCGGTTCCAAATGCCGTCCCAGTCTCCCTTCACGCGCTCAAGCTTTTGAAATACCGGCACGTCAATTAGCTGTACGGAAGCAGCCGGGCTATGGAATTCAACCTGGCAAACACTCTTCTGCTGCTTAGCCTCTCCGAACCCCATGGGCAAAGGAGAACCGCTGTACCTGATGTTTTCAAGACCGTTCACCTTCTGTGGGACATGTAGGTGCCCAAGAGCTAGGTAGTCAAAGCTCGCAGGAAAGATCCCCGCCGTCACCTGAGCCAACGAACCGACATAGAGTTCGCGTACGCCATCATCGTCGACGGTTTGGCCGCCTGCCGCAAACAGGTGTCCCAAAGCAACCAGTGGAATATCGGCATTGAGTTTCTCGCGCTTCTGTTCGGCCAAGGCGGCGACAGTGGCGTAATGATTACAAATGCCGTCAATTAGCTTCCGCTCCTTGTCCTCGACACTTTCACCAGCTTCCACCACGCGGATATCTCTGTCACGGAGGTAAGGCACGGCGCAGACAATCATCTCCGGAGCGCCCTGCTCGTTCCTTAGCACCAGCACTTCCTCTTCTGGGTCGGAAGTAGCGCTTCCGACCACGTGAACATCAAGAGCTTTGAGCAACTCCTTGGGAGCATTTAGAAAGGAAGGCGAATCGTGGTTTCCCGCGATAACGACGACATGCCTACAGGATGAGGCGGCTACCCCGCACAAGAAGCGGTAATAGATTTCCTGGGCCCGATTACTCGGAGCACTGGTGTCAAAAACGTCACCCGCCACCAGCAGGGCATCGATTTCATTCTGCTGAATTGTCTCCGCCAGCCAGGTCAGAAATGATTCGAACTCCTCGTAGCGTTTTCTGCCGTAAAGAGTTCGCCCAATGTGCCAGTCTGATGTGTGAAGTATTCTCATGCATTTTTATCTTTTCTTTGTTGCATCGTGCAATCATTTGGAATGCATCCTTCCATTGCTTTGCAATGAGCCACATCAAGATAAGCCATTAAGGCTAACAAATCAGATAAAACTGCCGGTGATTCGCTCAGGATGGACAGGTCATTGTCCGGTTGATCTTCCACATAGCGATTATGCGACAGCGTGTTGGTAAACCTCAAAATGCGCCCCTTCTTTGCTTTGTCAAAAGGTATATTCTGGATTCGCTTATCAAGAGACATAGAGCTATTGTATTGTGGCTGCTTAAAAGACAAGAAACTTTCAAGAAGCCTCCTTGCAATATTTGGCATCTGATAAAAGTCGGAAAGGCTACCGACTCCGATTCTAGCGCATTTCCATACTCTTGAATACAAGTACTGATACTCCGATTCATAGTTCTCAAGTAGCGCATCTAATAGCTTAATATTTGAATGTCGTCCGTTTGTATCTACACAAGCTTCGAGCATGTAGAAACAGCGCTCATTGTTCTTGTAATACGAAAGCCATTTTTTCACTTGCTGAAAGAAAGTAAAGTTGTGCGTCAGGACAAATAATTGTCTAGCATCCTTCGTTTTTTCTTTCATAAAACCGTAAGCATAATAAATTGAATTTGAATCGAGACTTGATATCGGGTCGTCAATGACAACAATACCGTCTTTCAAGGAAAGGATTTATCGCGGAGCGATTTCAGAAAGTACAAGAAGGCTATAGCCGTTTTCTCGCCTTCGCTCAGATTTTTTGCTGGAGTGCCATTGCGGCTGATCTGGTAACCATTGCCTTGAATTTCAAAGATCAGCTCGTCTCTGCCAAGATAGGAACAAATATCGGAATTCAATTCATCAGCAGGTCTGCGGTGTTCCTCGATATCCTTTTCAATCTCATTAATTTTAGTTTTCAATGCAGTAGCATTATCTGAAGCATCATCCCGTGAAAAGCGGCGTCCGGCGTTCACATGGGAAAGTCTTTGCATAATGGCCTGATATTCTTCGTCAGGCGCATGGTTAGCAACATAACTACGCAGCCAATCACGAAACTCTTCATTAGACAGTATGGCCAGGATCTCGCGTCCTCATTAAAGAATATTCACCCCTATCCGGGCGATGTGCTCACGCAATTCGTCGGAAGCGATGGTGGATAACGCCAGCACGTCGAAACGATAGGGCAATGGTAATTCTTCCAGCTCACTAGCAATTTCTTCGGCTAGCAATGGATTATCAATACCCCTTAGAGCAAGGTCAACGTCGGACGATCGCCTAGCCGTGCCTTTTGCCCGCGAACCAAAAAGAATCGCCTCGGTAATTGCTGGAAAACGTTTAAGTACGCCGCGAATGAGGCCTATTTCGTGCTCGCTTAATCCCCAACGATTCATTGATTAACCTGATGTTCCCGCAACCAAATATGCAATTTCTGTAACGCCGCAAAGTATCGATTAGCTATGGCCAGCACCGCTTCATTGAAGGTCGATTCGTCGTACTTATGGGACAGTATATTTCGATGATTAATCATGTCGATCCATATTTGCCCATCGGCGAGGATACGCGCATCGAAAGCCTCTTTGATAACCTGCTTAGGGGTCACGGTTTCCAAGACACGACCCTCGTACTCCAGATAATCTTTCAATGTCTTCCAGGCTAGCTCCACGGCACACTCAAAGCGCTGTACGGTTCCTTCCTTTTCTAATGCCGAAAGAGTATGCACGCCGCGCTCAATCGGTTCGCTAAGTAACGCAATGGCGCGGTCGAAATTTCGAAAACGTTGCTGCCAACGAATATCATGATCCATCGATTGATTCTCTAACGGAACTTACTCCTAACATAAGCGAGCTTGATCGCGCTTTTTTTCTCTTTCCATTTTGTAGCGCTCGTTGGGGTCGAGGTACATTTTACGAATACGAATATTTTTAGGTGTTACCTCCACCAATTCATCCTGTGAAATCCACTCGATGGCTTTTTCTAAATACATGTCGCGAGGAGGAGTCAAAATTACATTTTCATCACGACCGGCTGCCCGAATGTTGGTGAGCTTCTTTTCCCGGCAAATGTTCACATCGATATCACTGCCATGGGAGTGCTCGCCCACTACCATTCCTCGATAAACCTGAATATTAGGGCCAACAAAAAGGGTTCCCCGCTCTTGAATTTTGAAAATGGCGTAGGGAACCGTTTCTCCATCACGGTCACTAATGATGGCGCCAGTGGTTCGTTTGTTTATGGAGCCCATCCAAGGCTCATATCCGTCAAACTGAGTAGACGCTATTCCTTCACCTCGAGTAAGGGTCAAAAACTCACTACGGAAACCAACCAGACCACGAGCTGGCACCCGAAACACTAGACGCACTCGCGAGCTTCCTACATTCGCCATGTCGGTCATTCGACCTTTGCGCTGCCCCATACGTTCGGTCACTGCTCCCACCGCACTATCTGGAATGTCGCAGTGGAGCAACTCCATCGGCTCGTGCAACTGGCCATTTATCTGCTGGGTAATCGGCTCAGGATTAGAGACAGTGAGTTCATAGCCTTCTCGCCGCATGGTTTCTACAATCACCGCTAATTGAAGTTCACCTCTACCCACTACTTTGAATGCATCCGCAGAATCGCCATCTTCTACCCGAATAGCCACATTGCGATAAGCCTCTTTCATAAGGCGTTCGCGAATATTTCGGCTGGTAACGTACTTACCTTCCCGACCAGCTAAAGGACCGTCATTAACCCGAAAGATCATGGACATAGTGGGCTCGTCCACTTCAATTCGCTTCAGAGCTTTAGGCTCGTTCAGGTCGCAAATGGTGTCGCCAATTCCAATAGCATCCACTCCCGCAACCGAAACGATTTCGCCAGCAGGAGCTTCGCTCACTTCTGCCCGTTTTAGTCCATCGTAGGCATACAACTTGACAACTTTACCGGCTACCGTCTGATTGTTCTTGCCAACCACACATATTGGCCCGCCTTGCCGAATCGTTCCTGCAGCTACTCGCCCAATGGCCAATCGACCAACGTAGTCATCATAGTCGAGATTAGCTATCAGGAGTTGTAACTTATCTCCCGGAAGCTCGGGGGGGGCAGGAATGTGTTCAAGGATAGCGCTGAACAAAGGCTCAAGGCTTTCTCCAGGAGTTTCTAACTCTGTTGAGGCAATACCATCGCGCGCCACTGCAAAAAGAACTGGAAACTCTAGTTGCGCTTCGGTAGCTCCCAAGTCAATAAACAAAGAATAGACCTCGTCCAGCACTTCTTTGGGACGGGCATCGTGACGATCAATCTTGTTAATGACCACTACTGCGGGCAATCCTAGGCCCAAGGCCTTGGTCAGCACAAAGCGCGTTTGCGGCAGCGGCCCTTCCGCAGCGTCTACCAAAAGTAACACTCCGTCAACCATGCGCAACCCGCGCTCTACCTCACCACCAAAATCAGCGTGCCCAGGGGTGTCGACAATGTTGATTTTGACCCCCCGGAAAGTCACCGCGGTGTTCTTGGCCATAATGGTGATACCTTTTTCGCGCTCAAGGTCGTTAGAGTCCATAACGCGATCGACCACCTGTTCGTTGACGCGAAAAATTCCCGCTTGACGCAGCATCAGGTCCACCAGAGTAGTCTTACCGTGGTCAACGTGGGCAACTATAGCGATGTTTCTAATGTTTTCTCGGCTAATCATTATTCTTTTTGAAGCGGCTTCCGCCGCACTCATCCTTAGATTGTCAAAGTTCACAAAGACCTACTTATATTCCCAATTGAAGCCCTTGGCTATGGTGTACATAACTTCTTACCAACCCGAGACAATTGCAAAACCCCAAATTTCGGCTTGGGCCAGTAAAGCTCGCTTGTGGCGTGATTCAGGAAAGGCAAGGGCTCGTAGCCTTTGTTCCTATTCAGACCTTCTTTGCGAACGCCAGCGAATGGTACGCTAAATCACCGACCAGGTGCAGACTTTTTCAATTGGATAAGCACCGGCTACGCTGCCCCCACCATTTTCAAAACTGAAGCCCCATGATTTTCTACAAAACCTTTTCCAATTCCTTTAATTCCCAAAAGTTCGTCACAACTAGCAGGCCTATAACAAGCAATGGCTTTTAAGGTCTTGTCATGCATTATTACAAAAGCGGGAACGCCTTTTTCTTGGGCCAGTTTTTTTCGCCATTGACGCAATTTTGCCTCAATTTCTGGGTCCAAATTGTCCCAATTTTCCACCGGTGCAGCTTTCTTTTTACTAATACTTGGTCGCTTTTCGGAAGCAGAGATTGGTAAATCATCCATCAGCAATCGCCCATCATTCAACACAGGCAATATAGACATGGCAGTGGACAACAATTCGACACGACGAAAACGAATTGATTCTCCATTCTTTTCAAATTCATCTTCTCTGGTTTGTACAATGCCTGTTCTTTCCAGTGCGTCAATCATTTTTTCAAATTCACGTCTTTCCATGCTTCCAGAGGGAAATATATTTTTTAACAACCTGCTAACGGAAAGCCCGTCTCTATTAGCATTAGCTAATTCTTTAATGATTTGTTTTGCCAACGCAAGCTCGGCGTTATTGGCAGGACGAAATTTTCTCATTATACATTGAACCGGAACACAACCATCGCATAGATTGCACCCCCTGGTATCCCGACTTTCGCCAAAATGGCGTACCAGTCGAGTCATGCGACAACTGCTAGTTCGTACATAGTTCATAACTTCGTCGAGCTGTGCCATTCGATACTGGCGAATTATTTGATAGCTTTGCTCCCAACCAAGTTTTCCTGGTCTCACCATGTCGTTCGCATCAATCGATACTCCCCCGTGAATCCACAATTTAGACAACGCAGCCTCAGCCCTTTCCATGTCTAATCCGCTGGCTGCTAATAGAGAAGCTCTGTCAAGACCTTCATGATGAACCATGCTACGCATACCTTCTAGAACTGAAACATGGGGGTAGTCTTTTTCCAAAAAACTCTCGTGAATTTTTCGATCACCCCAAGAATAAAAAAGAATGGCTCTGGCCAATTCGCCGTCTCTGCCAGCTCGCCCTATTTCCTGATAATACCCCTCCACCGTGCCGGGCAAAGCCAAATGAATAACTGTTCTGATATTTGCTTTGTCTATACCCATTCCAAAAGCAATAGTAGCCACTACAATTTCAATTTCACCCTGTTGAAATGCTTCTTGAGTCTTATTGCGCGCTTGCGCACTTAAACCAGCATGATATGGAGCGACCTGAAAACTTTTTTCCCAGAAAAGCTCAGCAACCTCTTCAGCCATTTTCCTACTTGGAACATACACCACTGCTGGCCGACGCTCGGGGACTTCTAATATATCTACTGCCAAAAAAACGCGCTCGCCTTTTGGTCTTTCTACTACTTCAATGGCTAGATTACTTCTACGAAATCCATGAATAAACCTTCGTGCATTAGGAATGCCCAATTGTTTCAGTATGTCATCTTGCACCAGCAAAGTGGCCGTGGCAGTCAAAGCAATAACCGGAGAAGGCCTTAACAAAGGAAGGCGGCCTCCTAATAGACGATAATCGGGCCGAAAATCGTGGCCCCAATGAGAAATGCAGTGTGCTTCGTCAACAGCTATAAGCGCTGGTTTTCTACGCGCCAGCATCTCCGGAAAACCGGGCACCGAAAGCCGCTCGGGAGCAATTGCTAAAAAATCGAGTTCGCCATTCAAATAGGCTCTGCATACGGCTCGCGATTGCTCTCGACTTCTACCAGAATGAATTCGTTCTGCGCGAAATCCTTTTTCACGTAACTTGGCAGTTTGGTCTTCCATAAGAGCGATGAGCGGACTAATTACCAAGGTCGCTCCGCCCCGAGCTATTCCGGGAATTTGGTAGCACAAGGATTTTCCACTACCGGTAGGCATAACCAATAGCGCATCGTTACCTTCGGTTACCGCCTGACAAACTTCTTTTTGGTTGGGCCGAAATCCTTCAAAACAAAATCGCTCACTCAATATTTTTTCTAGCTGGCCAGACAACTTTTGGACTCCCCTACTGCTATTGTTTAGACCATCATAGCTAGCGCAAGGAAAAACCGCCATGAAAACAATCGCGGATGGCCAGCCATAATAGCTGCGACCATCAAGTGGTTGATGTTGGTTTACTTTTTCAGGCAGCAACAGTACCCTTGCCAATTTAAAGCCTGTCTGGACCGGAGAACATAAGGGTGCTGAAAAAAATATCTTCTGACAATCAAATTCCGACCGAGTATTCAGGAACGCCGGTTGGCGATTTGATAAGATATCAAAACCTGGGCGCTGAATTTAAATCATATGATTCGGCTCGGTTGCTTATTGGCATGTGCATGGACAATAGAAAACTGCTCAGGATTCCGGAAAATTTTGCTTACATAATTAGGACTGGCGGTGCAAACCTTCGATACAGCGAATTCAAAGTGTCATATGCTATTGCGATTGGAAATGTACGACACATAGCTCTTATCGCCCATGACAATTGCGGCATGGTGAACTTGGTTTCTAAAAAAGACCGATTTATAGAAGGGCTTTGTAAAAATGCGGATTGGGACCGGCAACGAGCAGAAGAACATTTTATGAACTATGCTCCAATGTTTGAAATTGATAATGAAATTGAATTTGCAGCAAATGAAGCGAAACGTTTGGCTCGAAAATATCCCGGAATTATGATAGCGCCATTATTTTATACAATCGGCGATAATAAGCTAAGTGTCATTATATAGCAAAACCGGCTTTTGTGCAGTACGGGCAGTACAATCGGATTGCTCTGCCGCGCCGAGATCTAGTATCTCCTTGACTTCTTCTGATGCTTTTAAACACGCAGAAGATAAGCATGTTCCGCGGTCTTCCCTTTTACTCCCGAAAATGGAGTATGCTCAAAGCGCTATAAAGGCGGAGACCAGTCTTGTCACACATGCGTATACATGCCATCATTCAACTTCGGAGCAGAAAATTTCACCATGAAATCAACAATAGTACAGTATGATAGGTCATCTTGTTGAGGAGTCGGAGTATAGGCATTGCTTCTCCGACACAAATTTGAACGACTGAGAAGTTGGATTAGGATTCTCTCATATGCGGACAATTTGCTTTCTCGCTGCACTTCTCGCTTTCACACCGATTCAGGCGCAATCCACCAAGTTCAAAGGGATAGACCTTTCCGAGGAAGGTTCTGACCAGAACGCGCAGCCTGAGAAAAAAGTGACCAAACCTGTTGAACCCGAGGTGCCGAAAAATAAACCGCAAAACCTTAGCACCAAGTCCGAGTCTTCTTTGGAATTGGAAATTGTTAATGAAGATCGTGTGAAAAGCGTGCAACGTAAAGCCTTTTTAAAAAAGGGGCGATTTGAGCTTACTCCTTTCGGCTTTGCTACTATTAACGACGCCTTCTTCCCAAAATACGGCTTAGGAGCGCGCGCATCGTTCTTCTTCCACGACAGCTTGGGATTGGCGTTGCGCTTTCAGCAGTTTAACCACATGCCATCCAACAATGTACGATTAGCCAAACGACAGCTAAATTCTAAACTACCTTCCGTGCTACCGAAATACTCGTACGCTCTAGATGTTCTTTGGTCGCCTATTTACGGTAAAGTTGCACTGTTCAATTCTATCCATACTTTCGACCTGTATATAGTTGGAGGGGTAGGAGCGGTATGGAGCCAAACCTCTAGCGACGACGGGCTACATCCATCTGGCCATATTGGCATTGGAGAAAGATTCGCAATTTTCGATTTCATTGCCGCCGACCTGGCGGTAGTAGAAACACTATACACTGACCGGCCTGATGGGGCGAATAGGTCGACCATACAGAACATGATTAGCGTCAATTTAGGGATAAGCTTTTTCGTTCCCCTAACTTTTGAATATCAAGAACCCTAAGCTGGTCTTTTTCACTTTCGCAATTCGAAAGGTTTTCCGGTCTATGATTCGTGTCCACCAAATACCGATACTACTAGTACTGAGCTCAGCTTTTCTTATGCGGGTTGCCGCTGCTCAAACGGAGAAAAGCGAAGCCGAATTAGACAAAAAATCCGCAATCATCCGACCTACTTTGGAAGACAGGATTGCCCCGGTTTCGGGAAGTCTTTTTCAAAAATCAAAACACTTTGAACTGACCCCTTCGCTGGGTATTAGTGTTTATGACGCGTTTTTCCAAAAATACAGCGTGGGACTGAAGTTTTCTTACCATTTGACCGAAAGCTTTTCGGTCGGCGCTCATGGAACTTACCTTTTTAATACTCCTCGCGGCGGATTAAGCAGGTGCGACTCTCAAGGATGCGAAGAACCCTCCCTGGATCAACTTCAAGCAGTTCCAGGACGCATTTCACTTTTGGGCGGTATTGACGTTGCTTGGGCTCCCATCTACGGAAAATTGAATGTTTTGGCAGAAAAAGTCCTCCATTTCGATGCCGCCATTCTTTTAGGAGTTAACATAGTTCAATATAAGATATTAGAAAAGCAAGAGTTCAAAAGCTTCTTGACGCCGGGTGGAAATGTGGGGTTAGTTCAGCGCTTTTTTCTCTCACCCAACATTGTATTGCGACTGGACGTACGAGACTATATTTACCTAGCTAACGTGCCTATTGAGAACTCCAATACTAAAGTGGAAAACCAGTTCCTGTTCGAAATTGGAGTTTCATTTTTCCTAGGTAACGGTCCGAAGGAGTAGTTCATGCGCATATTTGTTCTTGCCAGTCTAGGTTTTGGCCTACTTTTTCCCACCAACCGCGCCTCAGCAACTCCCTTGCAGCCGTATTTGGTGAGTTCTGTTGAGAGTCAGCTTTCATTCGAAGGACTTGATTTATCTGATGAATCTCCACCTAAAGACAAAGACAAGAACACACCAGAAAACAAAAAACAGCCTACACGTCGGAAACGTAAGACTCCTTCGGGTGGTTCCTCACGAGCACCGGCTTCTCCAGAAAAAGAAAAGTCAGCACCAGTAATGACATTTGATGCGGTTGACGTTTCTGGAAAAAGCGCTGAACGTCAGCGACTAGAAGCTGCTATCAAGGTGTTTAATGATGAGAACTACCAAACGGCGGCAATAGCTTTTCATGAGATCTTGAAAGATTCCCGAATGGCGGGGCTTCATGAAGAAGCTCAGTATTTTTTAGCCAAGACACTGTATCGCATGAAAATGTATCACTCTTCGCTTAATCGATTCAAAATCATTTTGGCCAAAGGACCTAGTAGCCGTTTTTTTAAGAGTGGTCTGGAATGGTTATTTTTTATTGCCCACAAAACCGTAAACGAGCAAATCGTTCTCGATGAAGTGGCTAAATGGTCGCAGCAAGAGTTCCCTAGGCGATTTCGTTCCGAATTCCGCTATCTTTTGGCGCGCTATCACTTCTATAGGGGTAAAGCTTTAGAGGATGCCGGACAGCCGGAAGAGGCTAAAAAAAGTCTAGCCGAGGCGAAGCAAATTGTTTGGTCAGTTGCCAGAAATGACCCATTCTATTCTCAGGCCAAATACCTGCAAGGCTCCATCCAGTTTATGGAGAATGATTTCGAATCCAGTTTGAACTCTTTCCGGGAAGTAGTTCGTTTTAATAACCCCCGATCTAATCCTGACTCTGATATCCCAGTTCGAGAGCTTGCTTTTATGCAATTGGCACGCATTCACTATGGGCATAGGCAAAATAGAAATGCCATATTCTACTATGACAAAGTAAAACCAGGCTCTGACCAGTGGCTAGAAGCGCTTTTTGAAGCAAGCTGGGCTCATTTTCGCATTGGCAGCTATGAAAGAGCACTTGGAAATTTGATTACTTTGTCTTCTCCTTTCTTTCGAGATGAATACTTTCCAGAAACTCTAATTTTAAAAGCAGTTATCTATTACGAAAACTGTCGCTATCGCGAAGCGCGTTCCATCCTGGAAGAATTTGAAAAAATTTATATGCCTGTGCATGACGAGTTACAAAAAATCACCAGTAAAAACATGGAGCCGAAACAATACTACGCTATTCTTGAAGAGATTCAAAAAAGTAATAAAAACGATAGAAAACGATTAGACAGGCATTTAGAGCGTATTCTTAAACTTGCCCTTACCGACACTGATTTTAAGTTAGTCAATCAATCTATTCTTGAATTAGAGCAAGAAATGGATTCCATCACCGAAAAACGTGATGTATTTCGCTATTCCGAGTTGGCAAAAGCTATTTTAAGCGAGCTAAAGGAAGAGCGATCGGCGCTAACCGCCCGTGCGGGAATATTGGCTAAAGCCAAATTAGAGTTTGAAATAGGCCAGCTGCGCGAGCTGTTAGGAAATGCTTTGCGAATACGTTTTGAAACTACCACGCAAGAAAAAAAGTTCTTGGAAGATCAGCTTATTGCTAAAGGCACAAAGCAAAAGCTCAAAGCCTATAAGTATTCAGTGGCAGTCCCTGATGAACGCGTGTATTGGCCTTTTGAGGGAGAATATTGGCGTGACGAGTTAGGGACCTATGAATATACCCTTACCAGAGGATGCCAGAACCGCTAGGCACTACTGCTTTTCTAGCGCCTTTATTCCCGCCTCAAATCCCGCTTCCATCCGGGGGAATAATTCCTTCCCCCAGAGAGTACGTTTGGTTTCGCCTTTTCCGTTTTGCATGTTTTCGGAAGTTTCCAAGTATCCTACATATCCCTGTGCCAAACCAACCACTGTTGACCGACCAGAAGAAAATAGTCGAGCCTGGAGCTCTTTGGCTGCCGCGACAGTGGACTCGGCAGGACTAAATAAAAAACGGTATTTTCCGAGGTTCAAAACTTCCAAGCTCGCACTGTCTTGCCGAAATAAATCCAAAAAGTTGGAGGATAGTGTTCGCAACATCGGAGGAACTGCGGTGCCAACTTCTGCCGCCGGAAGAGTAACCCCTACCTCAATCACCCCCACCTCGGTAATTGGCGTCAACAGCGTTTCGGCTTTGCGAAAACTCTCAGCTACTCGTTGTCCTACCCAATCGGGCGGCGATTCAATTCCCGCTGGCGCTTGAGCGGAAACATCGCCTACCGCCCCCTGCATTAGCATTGCCACCCCTCCCCCACTTTCTAGCTTTTCCATGGCTCGGCCAGGCCAGTCACCATCTAGGCGATTGCCTTTTCGATGCACCAACGTCGGGTGCGCTCCAAACACTAACAAACGAGCTACTGTCTTATCCTGTTTCTCTTTCACCAGAACCATGGTCATGGTTTCGTCAGCGCTTCCCTGAGAGTCATTACGATTCCTGGAAACTCCGGAAACCGATACTTGCCCTACGCTAATTGTTGCTGGCCGTTTGGCTGCATACGCCTGAGAAAGAGCGGACACTATTTTGCTCACCAGGTGCTCGGCAAGGGTTTGATCATACCAGCCAGTTGCCGCCCACTGAGCAAAAGGATGCCGTTCGTACCCCCCAAAAGAGCTATGGGTATGGGTAGCAGTAACAATAACTTCATCAATTCCTAACCCTTTAGCTTTTTCCTTCACCTGTTGAACCAGGACTGACGGTACAAATAGAACTTCCGCTGATGCTATTCCCACTGCTTTCTGGCCGTCAGTAATCACTATAGCTCGCGCAAAAAGAGGGCCCGCTGAATTTGCTTCTGGACGGGGCAAGACATACCCCGCTACCGTTACTGGCATAGGTGGAACTAAGTCGGCCTTAGCCGCTCCGACCTGCAGCTCTCCTTGGAGTTCTACTAACGAAACGACTTTGGGAGGCAGCGAAGGGGAGGAAGAGCGTAAATCAACAGTACCCGCAAAAACCGCAAAAATGGTTGCAATGGCGAGAATAACCCCAGTAACACGCACCGTTTTATGAGACTTAGTCCGTATTTTTCTATTCTTTGTGCTTCCTAACTTCAAGGCTTTTCTATTCACTCCCTAATCGTCTCAAATCCATTGACAAGCGGTTCTCCAAAATTCGGAGTGCCATCCTCGTTCCAGTTGAGCCGCTGCACCCGTGTGTGCCGATTACGGTCTTCCAGCGCATCACTACCGACAAGACCAGTATAATTTCGTGCGTGATACACCAATATGTCTATTGATCCGTCTTTCGATGTGGTGAACGAGTTGTGCCCCGGACCAAACAGCGTGTTGGTAGAAGAGAAAACAGGCGTGGCATTTTTGGTCCACGACGAAGCATCAAGAAGATTTGCCGTTGCATCTGCAGTCAAAAGCCCAATGGCATATCGTTCATCTGTTGCGCTTGCAGAATAGCTAACGAACACCCTTCCATTGCGAATCAATACTGCGGGACCCTCGTTAACCGAGTATCCCTCTTTTTCCCACTGGTATTCCGGCATGGCAATACGCACGGGGGTTCCCTCGATTGTCCAGGGATTGGACATGGCTGCTATAAAGAGGCAACTATTGTTGGACAAGGATGGATCGCTTTGCGCCCAGATCAAATAGCGCGTTCCCTGGTGCTCAAAGGTCGTTGCATCAAGTGAAAAACTTTCCCAAGGTGTCTGAATCTTGCCTTTTTCGATCCATGAACCATCCAAGGGGTTAGCAGAGGAGCTTTCCAGCACATACATTCGGATTTTCCAGACATCCTGGGCGCTTCCTGCTGCGAAGTAAACATACCACTTACCGTTAATATGATGAAGCTCGGGCGCCCAAATATGCGCCCCCATTTCCCCTGTTGTGTGCTTTTTCCATATAACTTTCGGCTCAGCAGCAGCCAGGCCACGCAAGGTCGCGGCACGGCGGATTTCAATACGATCGTACTCCGGCACGGTTGCAGTCAGGTAGTAGTAACCATCAGAGTGATACAAGATGTGCGGATCGGCGCGTGTAGCAACGAGAAAACCTAGAGGTTCGAGAGCAAATGAAGCCGAAGCGTTCTGCTCTTTGCTCCCGTCAAGAACCAGCGCGTGAATCTGGAAGTTTTTGTGCCCCAGGTAACGCAGCGAGTTTTGGTACCATTGAAAAGATACCATGGTTAAATCGCCGTTACGTGCAGGTACAATCCGAAATGTAGCATCTTTTTTGAACGTATCGGTGTCCTTGTACTCATCCAACCACCCTAGATGATTGCGTTCATTTTCGGGAGTCAAAAACGCTTCGGTATTATAATTCGAAGCCTCACCTTTATTGGGATATCGATTCGAGTCGTTGCTGTCAATGCGAAGATACCTACCAGGGAAACTTGGAGAGATAAGCGATACCAGAGAAGGGTCATTTGGATTAGCGAGCCCCGGAACAATACGCCACTCAAAATCCCCGGGTTTTTGGTAATCGGTCCGATCGGAGAGAAAAGTAATCATCGCGTGATAAAACGAGTGGGCTAGATAGAACGGAACCCCCTCTGCATTAAGCGTTGTTCGGAGATTGTATCCACTTCCGATATCGTCGTCTTCATTGAACAGCTCAGCCGCAGTAATGCTCCCCAGCGCCGAGTATGCTGCATCAGAACCCGTCGCTACGTTCAATAGCACTTTCACAGCTTGCGTTCGTCGACCTCCCAGTCGTCAACCGGATTTACGTTAACCGTTTGAGGCAAATTCCAGTTTGCGGCAGTAAAAGTAAGCATGGATGGGCTCACCAATGCCTCAGTGATATCGCTGCTTGTTACCTCAACGACCAGGTCATTGGTAGGAGCCGTTGATAGCGCAACAGTCAGCGTTACTGGGGACCCTCTCTCCACCACATATTTGTTAGAAACGTCGCTAATCACGAAGCCCGGCTCGGACGTAGAATCGCCATTCGGCGTTTTATCAGGAGTTTTTGAAGGATCAGAGCATGCAAATGACGAAAGGAGCGACATAAGAAAGAACTTAAGATAAAATTTCGACCCAAAATGTCTATTTTGCTCGCTCACAAGCCAGGAATACACCAGATTGCACAGTCTCAACAAGTTCCCGACCGTTACCGCGAGCCTCGAAATTGGCTCCCTTCTTAAGAAAGACCGCTTTATAATACTCGCCCTTACCATTCGAAAGGATGCTTATGTATGACAAGCTTCGGGAACACTGTGGAGTTTTCGGGATTTTTGGCCACCCCGAAGCTGCCAATCTCGCCTACCTAGGACTGCACGCCTTGCAGCATCGCGGCCAGGAAAGCGCTGGGATAGCGGTTTCTAATGGCACAACTTTGCACGATCATCGTCGCCCAGGATTGGTTTCCGATAGTTTTGATTCCCAAGTGCTCTCCCAGTTAGTAGGTTGTTCAGCCATTGGTCACGTTCGTTACTCTACTTCTGGCGGTAGCCATGCCAGTAATATTCAACCGCTGGTTGCTCGCTGGTCTGGAGGAAACCTAGCCGTTGCTCACAATGGAAACCTAGTTAATGCCGCCAGTCTTCGTGCCGAGCTTGAGTCTCAGGGAGCTATTTTCCAGTCTTCTTCCGATACGGAGGCGATTATTCACCTGGTTGCCCGCTCCCATGAACACTCCATTCCTTCCCGAATCGCCCAATCATTACGGCGTGTTTACGGAGCCTACAGCCTTTTGTTTCTAACTGAGCACTCTCTCATTGGGGTGCGTGACCCTTTAGGCATGCGTCCTTTGGTGTTGGGTCGTATCGGCCATGGATATGTGCTTGCCTCGGAAACCTGTGCTCTCGATCTTATTGGCGCCCGCTATATTCGAGAGATTGAGCCAGGAGAAATGGTGATTATTCAGGAAGAGGGCTTACGATCAACCAAGCCATTTGACTCTTTCCCCAAAGCAAGGTGCATTTTTGAGTTAATCTATTTTGCTCGGCCCGATTCCATACATTTCGGCAAAAGCGTCTACGAGGTGCGCAAGCAGCTAGGACGAGAGCTGGCCATATCTCATCCAGTGGAAGCTGATTTGGTAATTCCCGTACCCGATAGCGGAACACCTGCGGCTATCGGATTTGCAGAACAAGCGGGCTTACATTTCGATTTGGGCCTAATTCGCAGCCATTATGTAGGTCGGACTTTTATTGAACCGCGTCAGTCGATTCGACACTTTGGAGTAAAGCTAAAACTTTCGGCGGTATCTTCAGCGCTCCGAGGCAAAAGGGTGGTAGTGGTGGATGATTCCATCGTTCGAGGCACCACTTCTCGCAAGATTATTAAGATGATACGCAGTGCTGGCGCTCGAGAAATACACATGCGCATTTCTAGTCCACCTACTGCCTGGCCCTGCTTTTACGGAATTGATACGCCCACTCGTCAGGAACTTATCGCTGCTTCTCACAGTATCGAGGAAACTATGCGTTACATCACTGCCGACTCATTAGGATATATCTCTACTCAGCAACTTGCTGCGGCAATTGGCGAAAAAGGAACCTGGTGCGACGCTTGCTTTTCCGGGAACTACCCTATCGAGTTTCCGCAAACTTCTTCACCAGAATCCTGACGGAAACGAGATAAAACCGGCAATCGAGTATTAAGAGCATTTAGAAGCTAGGGGGCAGGTTCGTTGATGGATGAAGGTAATTCTACAAAAAATGTGGAGCGCCCCATAACACGCTTAGTGTTACGGGTTCCTTCGCCAAGAAGCTTTCTTGGCAAATTGGCACTAGCCGGTATGCTATTTACCGCCTCGGGGATAGTAATCGCCGCGCTCGTATTAGTCATCGCCTACTGGAAATACGCGCCAGATCTGCCAAAGCTTCCAACTATCGAAGAATATCTGCCACCTATCACCAGCGAAATCTGGACCGCCGATCGGGTATTAGGAGCCGAGTTCTATGACGAGCGACGAAAAGTTATTCCTTACCAGCAGATTCCCAAAAAGCTGATTCAAGCTTTTGTTGCCGCCGAGGACGAGAGGTTTTTTGACCATCCAGGAGTCGATCCCATTGGCACTCTCCGCGCCGTTTTCAAGACCTATGTACTGCAAGGACGTGTGCAGGGAGGCTCTTCTCTTACTCAGCAAACCGCGAAAGGACTTTTGGTTTCAACCGAGCTTTCGAAAATAAGCGAAGAAGACTTGCGCCTGCTGGTTCGTGACCGCTTACTAGCGCAAGGATTGGAAAACGATCCCGAAGCCATTCGGACAGAAACTCTTAAGGTGCATGCCCAGTTGCGCGCTCAGGCCCACGCTCGTGCCACCCAAAAAACTCTACGCCGAAAATTTCGAGAAATGATTTTGGCGTTTAGATTAGAAAAAGCATTAACTAAAGAACAGATTCTTTATCTTTATCTGAATAATGTCTATTTGGGACATCATAGTTACGGAATTCAGTCAGCAGCGGAGAATTATTTTCGCAAAGATATTAAAAACCTGACTTTGGGCGAAATGGCTATGTTAGCAGGCCTACCGAAGGCTCCTAGCCGATTCTCGCCCTATGCAAGACCAAAAACAGCTAGGAACAGGCGAAATTATGTATTAAACCGGATGCTTGAAGAGAACATGATTTCTCGCACTGAGTGGCAAGCTGCAACAAATGAAAAAGTTTATGCTTATCCCATGGAAGATGTTTTTCGCGAATTCGCTCCTTTCTACACCGAACAAGTACGTCGTGATTTGGTAAACCGCTATGGCAACGAAAGGTTATTGAAAGATGGTCTAAAAGTGTATATGGCGATGAATTCAGAAAATCAAAAATCTGCTCAGTCGGCAATGTTAAATGGTTTAATTCGAGTTGATAAACGCCAAGGTTATACTGGCCCTTTGCGACATCTGACCACTAAAAAAGAAAGAGTTGAATTCCGAAAAAAAATTGCCAGTGTTTTAAGAAAAGAAAAGCTGACGCCCGGAAAATATTATGTAGGCATAGTAAAATCTATTGATGCAACCCAAAATTACGCCACGATAGACATTGGTGGACAAGCAGGCAAACTTCCCATCACCGGCATGCGTTGGGCCAGAAAGCCTAATTCTGAACAGTATTACCCGAGTGCATTAATAAACCATGTAAAAAAAGCACTAAGTCCTGGTGATGTAATTGTAGTGAAATGCGTCGAAAAAGCTATTTTAAAAAAAGGACAGGAAAATCGCTTTTCCAAATTGATTCCTGAAACTGGCCCATATTTAACCTTGGAGCAAGAACCTACCCTCCAAGGTGCTATTATTTCAGTAAATCCCCATCGTAAATACTTGGTAGCCATGATTGGTGGCTACGATTTCGATGCTTCTGAATACAATCGAGCAATGCAAGCATGTCGACAACCCGGAAGCTCATTCAAACCTATTATTTACTCGGGAGCAATCGAAAAACTAGGTTGGAGCGTGAATCATATCTTAGTGGATTCTCCAGTTGTTTTTCGAGACAGTAATCGCAATTGGAAACCCGAGAATTATGGTTCCAATTTCAAGGGCGATGTTTTGTTACGGTCTGCTCTTATCAATTCCATGAATATTCCAGCAATTAAGACTTTAGACGCGCTAGGCATTCCTCAAGCAGCCTCCTGGGCGCATCAACTGGGAATCTCCACTCCTATTAACGAAGATCTTTCTATGGCGCTGGGCGGCAGTTGTGTCCGTATTAATGACTTAGTAAACGTCTACGCTACCATTAACCAAGGTGGCACTCAGTTCAAGCCATTTATTCTGCGCAAAGTGGAAGATCGCTTTGGTAGGACATTAGAAGACCATACTGCTTTTGACGATGAATATGCTACCTGGGAAGAGCGCATTATCGGCGGATATGCCAAGCTTTTGGAAAAGCCCCGTCGAGTAATGAAGCCGGAAACCGCCTATCTGATTACTCACTTATTGCGTGAAGTAGTACTTTATGGAACCGGCGTCGGCGCTCAGCAATTAGGTAAACCAGCAGCGGGGAAAACTGGCACCACCAACGATTGTTTTGATACCTGGTTTACTGGATTTACTAGAGATTTAGTAACCAGCGTTTGGCTAGGTTATGACAAATACGAACATCCGTTAGGTAAATTCGAAACTGGAGGAAGAGCTTCTTTGCCTATCTGGGTTGATTACATGAAAAACGCCTTGGCAGACCGGCCTCAGAGTGAATTTTCGGTTCCCGAAGACGCCGATATTGTTTGGGCAAGAATCGATCCCGATACTGGAAAACTAGCTCGTCCTTCTGCTCAACGTTCAGTTCTTGCCCCCTTTGTGCGTGATTCTGAACCAAAAGAAATGGCGCCAGAACCCGGCAAAATCGACTCTCGCGATTTTGGATATTACGAGCCACTTTAGAATTGGACAAATAATAATGAGGAAGAGACAGCGATGATCATAATGCGCCAGTGGAGCATACGAACCATTATTTTGGTATCGTTTACCATTGTGTTGCTTTTGACCATGGTTTCCACGCTACTTCTCACGTCGGATACCATGGAAGAATCTTTACGAAGAACTTTGTATGACCGAGGCAACTATCTTTCCAAGTTAATTGCCGAAAAGGGGCCTTTTCTTTTTAATAGCGACATTTTTGCTAGTCGAACTCTCCAAGAGCTGCGAATGGCAACTAACGTGACAACCGATGAAGGATTCGTGGGATTACTTAACCACAATCTGACCTGGGCGCACTCTTCTGAAATAGGAGTACCCGGCGACAAAGTGCTAGTAGATTTACGACAGCAGCTAAAAGAGCGTGGGGATCTTCTCGACACACATGCCTGGGATAAAACACCGTTGGCTTTGGGAAATGGTATTTTTCTTTGGGCCCACCCGGTTTACGAAAGAGAAGGTCTTGCCGATCAAAAAATCGTTGGCTATGCAGTAGTTGCTTTGTCGGATCGGCAGATTACCGATATTTTATCGCGAATACGCAATGTAATGGTTGCTTCGGTAACCGTTGGGTTGGGGCTGTTTTTAATTTTGCTTTTGGCTATTAGTAAACGATATATTTTAACTCCCCTTTTTCAAATGAGCATCGCAGCGAAAAAAATCAGTAGCGGCGATTTATGCTTTCCGATCAACCAAGAATGGAAAGAAAAAAGCTCAGTCAAATCTAACTGCATAGAATTTAGAGAACTCCAAGAGGCGCTTTCGCGCACTACCTCAAACCTTCGCACCACCATTTCGCGAGTTCAGGGGGTTTGCGTGGAAGTTCCCCAAGCCATTGCGCGAATTGCCCATACTGGAGAGGTGGTAGCTCAGGGAGCAGCCACTACCTCAAAATCATTAGACGACACCTCCCACTTAATGGAAGAAATGACCGCTAGTTTGCGTGGAATAGCTCAAAATGTGGAAGCGCTTGCCTTTTCTGCCGATGAGAGCTCCTCCTCTATTCTCAAAATGACTTGCACTAATGACGAGGTAGCAGAAAGTGTTCGCGGATTAGCAGTCTCAGTGGAAGAAACCTCCACCGCTATTGAGCAGATGACATTTTCTCTAAAAGAGGTTGCTAAAAACATTGAGCAGCTATCTACCACCACGGGAGAAACTAGTACCGCTATGAATGACATTGACATTTCCATCAGCCAGGTGGAAATGAATGCCAACGAAACCGCCCGGCTTTCTGAATTAGTAAGCGAGGATGCTGCAATTGGTGTTCTTGCGCTACAAAAAACTCTTCACGGCATAGATAGAATCAAAGATTCTTCTAAAGAGGCGGCGGATGTAATTGAGAATTTAGGAAATAAAATCGGAACTATTGGTAAAATTATAAATGTTATTGACGAGATAGCCGATCAAACAAATTTATTAGCTCTTAATGCTGCCATTATTGCCGCTCAAGCTGGAGATCACGGAAAAGGGTTCGCAGTAGTTGCCGATGAAATCAAAGAATTGGCCGAAAAAACTGGAGCCTCCACCAAAGAAATCAATGAATTGGTGACCACAGTGCAAGATGAATCAAAAAACGCAATTCGGGCCATGGAACGAGGTATTAAAAACGTAGAAGAAGGAGTCTATCTAGGAGGCAAAGCAGGAAGTGCCCTAACTACAATTTCCGAATCGGCAAGTAAAGCCACCGTGATGGTAAAAGCCATTGCACGCGTCACTGTGGAGCAAGCCAGGGGTTCCAAGCAGGTCACTAGCACTATTCACCGCATGGATGAAACTGTGCAGCAGATTGCCCAAGCCACCGCTGCTTTGGCGCGAAGCAGCGATCAAGTGATGAAATCAGCAGAAAAAATGAAGGGTATTTCCAAACAAGTAGAGCGTTCAAGTCAAGAACAGACCAAGGGTTCGCGAATCATTGCTCGTTCGATCGAGAAAATAAATGAAATGATTCAGTATTTAAACTGCGCGCAAAAAGATCAAACTAATATGAGTGAAGACGTAATGCTTGCAGTAGAATCAATTCAGAATGTCATGGCGCCTCAGTGCGAGTCTATCCGCAATTTGGAAAAGACTATCGATTCACTCAGACAACAAACCAATATCTTGCAAGAAGAGATAGGCCGGTTTCGGGTTTAGCCCCAATTTCCGAATTGGTTAGGGTAAAAAAACACCCACCTAAATTTTTTTTACCCACTCCCAGCACTCGCAACCAATCGATTTTATTGACAAATAAAAATGGATCGACTGTTGCGAGAGACAACTCTAAGGAGAGGCGACCATGCCCAAAGTTCTCATATCCGATGACGATGCTCTGGTGGTTGCAGCATTCACCCGCGAAGCGCGACGAGCCGGCATTGAGGTAATTTCCGATACCTCTTCTAATCGGGTTATGGATCTTGCCAAGATCCAAAAACCCGATCTCATCATCATGGACGTTCATCAACGAATTGATGGACGAGTATTACTCGCTCGCCTAAAGCGAGATCCGGAGACTCGCGATATTAGGGTGATCATTCTCTCCGGAATGGAGGACCAGCTCACTCGCTTGATATGCTTGAACCTAGGTGCCTTTGACTACGAGGTGAAGCCCGTTGACGTCTGCTTTATGCGAAAGATATCGAGGATTCTCGGCCTCGTCCCATTCAAGAGTACTGGCTAACAAGAACGCCAAGTTGAGCAGAATGCATACGCAACTGCAATGGAGGTCTTTTCTCGCAAAAGGACCTCCAGCCAAGCGAAGGCATCGGGCTTAAGTGTCTGGACCCAAGAGAATCGTTTTCCCTGGCATTGTGACGATGTTCGCCGTAGGATACGCGCGAAAAAGCGGGGCAAAATCCGCCAGTTCAAGCTACGACTCCAACAGTTTTGTTTGAACACTGATATCTGCTACTAAGGGTGCATGCCAGCGAATCGTGCGGGTGGGTTAAGTGAATGACATTTCTATCTATGATCAAATGTCGTACATATCCCTTTATAGATAACGGGATGACCTCACCGCTTACCATTTGTTGACTAGAAGTTGTGAACTTCATCAATCGGAGGAAGTCAATGTCGAGTAGCAACCTACCTCAAGCCGGAAGAAAAACCCGGCTCGTAACTATTGACGGCAATACTGCAGTTGCTCATGTCGCCCATGCGCTGAGCGAAGTAATTGCCATTTATCCCATCACCCCCTCATCGGTAATGGGTGAAATCGCCGACGAAAAATCAGCCCGAGGCGAGAAAAACATCTTCGGAACTGTTCCATTAGTTGCTGAAATGCAGTCGGAAGGCGGAGCAGCAGGAGCAGTTCATGGCGCTCTGCAAGCAGGTGCGCTTACCACCACATTTACGGCGTCTCAGGGTTTGCTCCTGATGATTCCCAACATGTACAAGATAGCTGGAGAACTTACGCCCACTGTCTTCCATGTCTCTGCTCGCGCTCTGGCTACTCACGCATTATCCATCTTCGGCGATCATTCCGACGTTATGGGGTGCCGTTGCACTGGCTGGGCCTTACTGGCTTCTGGAAGCATCCAGGAAGTTATGGATTTCTCCCTCATTGCGCACACGGCTACACTTGAGTCCCGAGTGCCCTTCCTTCATTACTTCGACGGGTTCCGCTCGTCACACGAAATTCAGAAAGTGGAAGAGCTTTCTTCTGAAGATATGCGCTATATGGTCAACGAGGATTTGATCAAGGCGCATCGGGAAAGATCACTCTCTCCTGATCACCCGGTCATTCGAGGAACAGCCCAGAATCCCGACGTTTACTTCCAGGGCCGAGAAGCTTCTAACCCCTTCTACGATCGCTGCCCAGGCATTGTCCAAGAAACCATGGACAAATTCGCCAAATTGACCGGGCGCCAGTATCGCCTATTCGATTATGTAGGAGCGCCAGATGCCGACCGCGTGCTGGTAATAATGGGCTCCGGCGCGGAAGCAGCCCATGAGACCGTAGAGTACTTAACTAGCAAAGGCGAAAAAGTTGGTCTTCTTAAAGTACGCCTTTACCGGCCTTTTAGCGTACGTGATTTTATTCAAGCCTTTCCCGCAACTACTAAATCTATTGCGGTTTTGGATCGCACCAAAGAGCCAGGAAGCGCTGGCGAGCCCCTGTACTGCGACGTACACACTGCAGTAGCGGAATCACTAGCCGATGGCATTGCTCCCTTTACCGCCATGCCGAAAATAGTTGGTGGACGATACGGTTTGGGCTCCAAGGAGTTCAACACCTCACACGTCAAAGCAGTTTTCGACAACCTCCAGGCTGCTAAACCCAAAAATCACTTTGTAGTAGGTATTGTAGAAGACGTTAATAATTCCTCACTTTCCAATGATCCCAGTTTCTCCACTGAGTCCTCCGACGTGGTACGCGCCATTTTCTACGGCTTGGGCTCGGACGGAACCGTAGGCGCTAACAAGAACAGCATCAAAATCATTGGTGAAACCACTGATAACTACGCTCAAGGGTACTTCGTCTACGACTCTAAGAAGGCCGGCTCAATGACGGTCAGCCACCTTCGCTTCGGCAAAAAACCTATTCGATCTACCTACTTGGTTACCGAAGCCAATTTCGTGGGCTGTCATCAGTTCGTGTTTCTTGAGAAGTTCGACATGCTGCAGAACGCGCTTCCGGGAGCCACCTTCTTGCTCAACAGCCCTTATGGCCCCGAGGAAGTATGGGACAAGCTCCCCCGACACGTTCAGAAGCATATCGTTGACAAAAAGCTGAAGTTCTACTGCATTGACGCCTATAGCGTTGCGAAAGCGGCTAGCATGGGTGGTCGCATCAACACCGTCATGCAGACCTGCTTCTTTGCTATTAGCGGAGTACTTCCTCGTGAAGAGGCTATTGAGAAGATCAAGTCGGCTATTAAAAAGACTTACGGCGCTAAAGGCGACAAGATTGTTCAGCAGAATTGGGAAGCAGTTGATTCCACGCTGGCTAACCTGCACGAAGTCAAAGTGCCTTCTTCAGTCAGCAGCACTAAAGAAATGCCCCCGGCAGTACCCGCTGACGCCCCAGAATTTATTCGCGACGTCTCCGGAGTTATGATTGCCGGCCTAGGTGACAATCTACCGGTTTCTAAATTCCCAGTTGATGGCACTTATCCCCTATCAACTACTCGCTGGGAAAAACGCAACATTGCGCTCACGGTGCCCGACTGGGACCCTTCGCTTTGTATCCAATGCGGTAAGTGCTCGGTGATCTGCCCACACGCAGCCATTCGCACTAAGGCATATCCAGCAGAATCGCTAAGCAATGCGCCATCTGCCTTTAAGTCCACCGATTACAAAGATAAGAGCCTGCCCGGCAATAAGTTTACTGTGCAAGTTTTTGTAGAGGACTGCACCGGGTGTGAAGCGTGTGCCTATAGCTGTCCTGGAAAAGACAAAGCAAATCCTGAACGCAAGGCTTTAACCATGACCGCGCAAGAGCCTTTGCGAATCACCCAGCGAACCAATGCCGAGTTCTTCTTGAAGCTGCCAGAAGTCGATCGCCTACAGGTCAAGCAGAATACGGTTAAGGGAAGCCAATTACTGCAACCTCTCTTTGAGTTCTCAGGGGCTTGCGGTGGCTGTGGAGAAACTCCTTACGTGAAGCTGCTCACCCAGTTGTTTGGCGACCGAGCGCTTATTGCCAATGCCACCGGGTGTTCTTCAATTTACGGTGGAAATCTCCCCACTACTCCTTACTGCACCAATAGCGAAGGACGAGGGCCGGCTTGGTCTAACTCCCTGTTCGAAGACAACGCCGAGTTTGGCTTCGGTTTCCGACTGGCGGTTGATAAGTTCAGCGAGTTCGCATTGGAGTTGTTGCCTCAGAGCGAAGCGCTCAAGAATCATGCTTCGTTGGTCGACGCTATTCGTGGAGCTAACCAAACCACTGAGAAGGAAATCTTTGAGCAGCGCGCCCGGGTAGAGGAAATGAAAAAACTTCTTCAGGGTGCGGGAGACCTTGCTAGCAAGAGACTCCTACAAATTGCCGATTACTTGGTTAAAAAATCGGTATGGGTCTTGGGTGGCGATGGTTGGGCTTTTGACATTGGCTACGGCGGTCTGGACCATGTATTGGCCCAGGGACGCAATGTTAATGTGTTGGTTTTGGATACCGAGGTGTACTCCAACACTGGTGGCCAAATGTCCAAGGCCACTCCTATGGGCGCAGTTGCCAAATTTGCCGCCAGCGGTAAGCCGCTTCCAGAGAAAGACTTGGGGCTCATTGCCATGAGCTATGGACACATCTACGTGGCTACCGTAGCTTTGGGAGCAAACGACATGCAAACAGTGCGGGCGTTCCTAGAAGCTGAAGCCTACGATGGCCCTTCGCTTATCTTGGCTTACTCTCATTGCATTGCCCACGGAATCGACATGAAAACCGGTGTCGAAAACCAAAAACGAGCAGTAGAGAGCGGCCACTGGCCTTTGTACCGCTACAACCCCGATTTGGCGATCAAGGGAGAAAATCCCCTAAAGCTCGACTCTAAAGCTCCTAAGATTAGCTTTGAAGAGTTTGCATACCAAGAGACTCGCTGGAAAATGCTTACCAAGAGTCGACCGGAAGCTGCCAAGGCCCTATTGCAACAAGCAAGTCACCATGCGCAGACCAAGTGGGCGCATCTAGATCAGTTGGCCAAGATGAGTTACGAAGCGCATAAGAAAGACTAGTAGTAACTATCGTCTTCGGTAAAATGCCCAGACTCCGTTTCTGGGCATTTTTTTACTTGGGTACTTACATGCAAACTCTCGGGCAAATCATAGATATCCTCTGGCGGGTCGTCGATGTATTTCTTCATCTTGACAAGTACTTAGATATTGTTCTCCAGGCTTGTGGTGGATGGACCTACTTCGTGCTTTTTTTGGTGATTCTTTGCGAGACCGGATTGGTAATTCTGCCGCTTCTACCGGGAGACTCATTACTTTTCGCCGCTGGTACCTTTGCGGCACTGGGGTCATTCGGCCTTAATGGAAAATTATCTAACCCCGAAGCAGTAATTGCATTATTTGTTTTACTTAGCTTTGCTGCCATTCTTGGAGACACAATTAACTATTGGATTGGTAAAAAAATCGGCCCCAAGATTTTTCATAAAGAAAATGTAAGATTTTTAAACAAAAAGCATTTACTCAAAGCACATCAGTTTTATGAAAGACATGGTGGCAAAGCTATTATCATGGCACGCTTTGTTCCCATTATTCGCACTTTTGCTCCTTTTGTGGCAGGAATTGGAGAAATGAGCTATTGGCGTTTTATAAGCTACAATATTATTGGAGGAATTTCCTGGATTGCTATTTGCCTTAGTGCAGGATATTTTTTCGGAAACCTGAACGTAGTTAGAAATAACTTTTCATTGGTTATTCTTGCCATTATTTTTATTTCGATTTTACCAGCAGCTATTGAATTTGTCCGGGAAAGAAATAGGACCCGAAATAACAATACTCCTGCGGCAGACAGTTTCTAAGCAGGCGCTACCCCACGCTCGATTCTCTTTTCGGCGCCAGCGCATTTAGTGCGCTGGCACTGAATCGACCCGATGGTCTAGGCGCACTAAATACGCCGGTGCCTCGGTATCGACGAATTTCCAGACATTTTGCAGGGCTTGTCGTTTCGCATCTCCTTGATATTACCGTCCTATACTCCGAAACCGCGCAGTTCCAAAATTCTGCTCGCCTTGCTGTTGGGCTTCATCCCCCTCCCGCGTTGCGGCGCTTGCGAAGAGATTTCTGGGAGGCTTTGGGCTACCATTTGGCCGAACGTTGTCAACCTTCATTTTGTTGCGGCCAACGTCACGGCCATCCTTAACAGAATTTTCGCCATTGGATATTCGGCGGAAAGCTACCTTGGTGCTACTAGACGACAAATCGAAAAAATTGTTTCGTTTCATCGCAGCCCAAAACGCTTCGGCAGAGGCTGTGCCACCCGCATTGGAGGCGTGAATTCCATCGGTGGTATATTCGCTATGTCCATTCCATACCGGCCGCAAATCAACCCAGAGACATTTTGGGTCTGTACTAGCTCTACAGAGCCTTTCAGCCTCCGGGTTATAGACATCATGCTTGGCTTTAAGACCAGCCCAAAAAGGACCTTGCGGGTCTGGATAACGCATCCAAAGAAATTTTTTGGTGCCGCCTCTTTTCATGGCGCCAATGTATTGTCGCAATGTGTTAAGTGTACTTTGGATCGTTCCACCCATTAGCAAGTCGATACCGCCTCCATCGGATATTAGATAAAGCGGCTTGGGATTACAGTTTTGGTAATAATTCATAATCTGGGAAATATTGGACCCTGATACTGCAATTTCGCGGAAACTCTCGTTTTCACCAATATATCCATCTCGCCGAGCGAGCCTGCTAAGTTCTGAAGTGATATTCGACATTGCAAAAAATGACTCGCCATTGACCACCACGTCAGATGCCCTGATTCGAGGAGTTGGCGAATTATTGGACCGTTGGTAGTCAGATTTCAGCAACGGCTTTCTATTTGTGCCCGAGCGCTCGCTTAGAGATTTCTGTCGCAAAAATCCTGGATTCAACAGAGGAGCGCGGCTTGTTGTCGACTTCGCTTTATCTTTCTTATCACTCTCGCTTCCATTTTGGCTGCTTTGACGCTTCGAAGCATACCCATAAAACGTCGAACTCGAACGATGAGGTACTTTACTGTTATTAATCGGCACCGATGACCCCGAGCGAAGACAAAAAATTGGAAAGACTATAGTATATTGAACCGAATTTGAATCTTAAAATGTGGTTTGGTTCGAGGTCGAAACAGGCGAAGAAGTCACTATCACGCGCAATATAAAAAGCTCCTAATCGGGCAAATTGGGTAAGCGATTTGTCTGATCAGGTGGAGACAGTCTGCCAGCAGAAAATCAAGACTCTGACTGCCGAATGCAGAAACCACTATCACTCGCACTAAGCCATCCCATACTCGTCAGGTAGAGTGCAACATGGGAGCAGAACACGTTTCTTCGTAACCGTTCACGCTGGTACTGGCAGAAGGCTTGGAGCCGAAGTCTTATTTAACCTCGCCATGTGAATTCTTATTAAGCAGCTCTTCGAGTTCGGCAATACGAGCTAGTGCTTTACCAAGAAGATCTTTGAGTGCGGCTGACTCAGACTCAAGCGCTTATATTCGCTCATCTTTTGGATCTCGGACGCTCATCGGCCAGGCATATGGCCATAAGTATTTTCCTAGGTCAATACGGCAGGCTGAATGGCGCGCGGCCCAACCCGTGAACGCTTACGTTTCTTCTTAGGATCTGGCGCTTTACGGCGTGATTCTTTATATCTGTCTGCACCGTCGTCTTACATGTGCTGCCTTGCTGATGCGACGACCTATGAGCTTGGCGAATCGTTAATGGAAGATCGGCGTAAATCTACACAACATGTTTAGATTGGGAAGTAAAGGTTGATAGGCTACGCCAAATTTGTCCGTTTTTCCTGTGTTCGATCTTATTTGCTAGCTTGAGGTGAAAGAAGGGAATTTATGAATTACCAACCAACAATAAATACTCGTTTTAGAAAAAATGCTTTCCAGTCGGCGTATTTTTACTTGGTCAGCGCACTTTTAATATCTTCTTGGCAGCCTTTTTACTAGGAATGTGAGCCACTTTTTGAAAAAGTTGCTGAATTTCCTTATCGTCCAAAGGAGTCAAAGCTGGTTGTATGTTGGTAACAACCAAAGACTGGTCAAGTCGGTACAAAGAAAGGTTTACGCTTCAAAGAGTTTTCTCTCGTCGAAATTCCCTTTCTATTAGCTCAGGTTTATCCAATTCATTGGCCATTTCTCGCAAGTATTGCTGTAAGCGCGAAGGAAATAATTGCCAAGAATGTTCTCGCTTTAAAAAGTGACTTGCTATGGCCAGGGCAATGGAAATCGACAAAAGCAATACAATTGCATGTAAATAAACTTTCCAAAAAAGCCCTATGGATTTTTGGAGTAGACGCGCAGCTCACGAAGCAGTCTCATTAACCAGCATATAACCCTGGGAACAATGGTTTTCAGAATTCTGGGTTTTCTAGCGTCATCGCTCAACTTTTGCCGCAATCGAGAAATATGCACATCAAAAGAGAGGTCAAACAGAACTTCCTTTGACTAAATCCAAAGATGGTCGTCTCAGTGCTCATCGGGCGCTGGAGCGACATGCGCGAGGCAGCATGGCCGAGACAAGTACCCAGTACCGACGGCCGATTATTTATTTTCCTCGGCACCAATTGTTAGGGTCCATATCTTTTTTAAAGGTATTTCTGCACGAATGTCTTCATCTAACTTATCATACACATCTGTTAATTCTTTAATTATTGATGACTGATCCCAAAGCCGTACCCTAAAAAATTGTTTTGGTATTTCTTTATCAACGCTTGATTTGAAACCGCCCCATGAGACTAGCAATCCTTGATCGGCATTAAAATTCTGCATGGCGCCAAGTAGCTGATCAAGAGTTGGACGATCAACAGGATTGTCACCGGTTTTAACTTGTACACAAATTCTGGGCCTTCCAAACCCGAGACTACCTGGTGATGCCAAAATATCCACGCCATTATCCGGCCCTTCCTGGCTTATATAAGTAGAATATCCTTGCGCCTTGAGAATTGCTTCGATCAATTTTGCCATACCATGACCCTTAAACTTAGCAATTATGTGCTTTGAAATTTCATCTCTTGCAAGCTCGCCAAGGTCGGTTGATTCCTTTACGTCAATATCACCAGATTCATCGATTCCTTCTAATTCACTTAATTTATGTATTTTAGTAATTATAGCAGCCTTCCATCCATTTTTTTGCATAACTCGGACACGATTTTCAGCATTATTCCTCTTTATTTCACATATTGTCATAAATGCACCAAATGAATACAGAAGATCCTGATCGAAATTTATTCTTGGAATGTCCGTTTCGATCCATCTAACATCCCTACTATGGAAAAAAGGGGGTTTGTTTTTTGGATGAAAAATATAGTCCCCAATAACTTCACCAATGTGAATTGCTGGCTTAAGTTTCGATGGAACAACAACCCAATCACCTTTTTTCATAACTTTTGCAACACGCCATATTTGGGCAGCCCAGTTTCTCGCGGCACACATCTTGATATCCGGATATTTCTTTCTCAAAAAATCATCTAATTCTCGTTGTTTATCAAATTTTGTCAGATCGTAATCCAACTCATCCCAAGTAACATAGATCTTTTTCTCCTCCAGATATTTTGTTTCAAATTCACCTGACCTGCCTGCTCTTACTAACCAAAGAGCCATATCTAGTTTTCCTTCCTAAAAGTATTCGGCCAAATATGAAATAAAACGTATCGCGTCCTGATGAAGCAGCGCAATAGGGCAGTTAAAAATAATCGTAGAACGCGAGATTCACGAAAACGCTTGGGAAATCCTACAAGTTTGCTTGGCACACACCTGGAAATTGGAATCTTTACCTCCGCTTCACAAGGACCCATTCGTTCGCATACTTGTGGCTCAAGCTCTTGTTGAAAACCTGATTATTGCAACCAAGGACCCGCTCGTTTCTATCTACCCAACGGTCCGCTAAGGGAGCGTTGTCTTAGAGCGGAAACTCTAGCCAAAGAGGAAAAATCTCGATCTCGATGATATATTTCTAGGTCATGCCTCAATGCACACGCGGCAATAAGGCAATCTGCGGAAGATCGAATCGTGAATCCCTGACGTCGCGCAGGCCTATACAGTCCTGCTGCTTCTTCTATTAACGAAAGACTAATAGGATTTTCTACGATCGGAAGATTCAACATCGCCTCTCGCGCTATCCTATAGGATGACTCCTGAGCAAAACCTTGAAGAATTTCTTGAATAACCGGAAGGCAAGTAACAATGTCTTCGAATGGAATAATTGATTCTAAATCTAACGGGTCGTTCTTCTTAAAGGTTTCAACCCATACCGAAGTATCTACAAGAATCACCCCTAAAGCTCCTCCTCAGTGCATATTGCGGGGCTTGTCGTCCCGCATCTCCTCGAGATCACCCTCCCATGCCCCAGTTGGCTCTAGGCTGGTCAGTAAATGTTCAAATCATCCTTATTTGACAGCATGCCTTTTATTCAGCAAATAGCATCTTGTTAACGGCCTTAGGTTATTTTCGGTTACACTCGAACGACACGGTTTTACAACTTGCCGAAACTCCTCTATTGCGCCAATATTCCAGCCATGAGGAAGTCGCTATTTTTCAACACTGAAGGGCCGATCAACTCCAAACGGCACTACCTAGTACCACCACTTTCCCGGGTTGATCTCCCGGGAATCATGTCGCTGATTGAACGAGAGAAGTACTTTGTTCTTCACGCTCCTCGGCAGACCGGAAAAACGACTCTGCTAAAGGCCTTGGCGGCGCATCTAGAGAGCACCGGACAGTACCGTACCTATTACATTAATGTCGAAATTGGACAATCGGCGCGAAATAACGATGAGAAAGCATTTAGAAGTATTGTTAACGAAACTGTGGAAAGAGCGGAAGAAGCCGGCGAGCCTCGTCTGCGTGAATTCGCCAAGCCCATCCTCGAAGGAAACCGGTCAACCGTCAGTGGATTTGGCAATTTGCTTAAATACTGGTCAGAGCTCGATACTCGTCCATTGGTACTGTTTATCGACGAAGTCGATGCTCTGGTTGGCGACACTTTAATTTCGCTGTTACGAAGGTTACGTAGCGGCTACGACAGACGCCCAACCTCATTTCCTTCTAGCGTTATTCTTTGTGGAGTTCGCGACGTTCGCGATTATCGAATCCACGGCTCTAGCTCTGAGGACAAATCCATTATTACTGGAGGTTCGGCGTTCAACATTAAAGCCGAATCCCTTCGCCTAGACGACTTGGATAAACAGCAAATTGAATTACTTTTAGGCCAGCATACTGAGGCCACGGGCCAAACTTTCACCTCCGAAGCAATAGACGCCATTTGGGATCTAACCCTTGGTCAGCCATGGCTGGTTAATGCCCTCGCCTTCCAAGCTTGTTTTGTTAATGAAGAGGGTAAAAATCGCGCTCATCCAATTGATCGAGAGCTCATCGAATTGTCCAAGGAAACGCTAATCCTCAGACGCGACACCCATATTGACCAACTCGCCGATAAGCTAAGAGAAAATCGAGTTCGCCGTGTCATTCAACCTATTCTCTTAGGAGATCAAAATGCAGAAACGTTTGTTCAACCCGATGATCTACAGTACTGCCTAGACCTTGGGCTTATTAGATCCACCGATCGCGGTCCCGCTATTGCTAATCCAATATATCGAGAAATCATTCCACGCGAATTAATTTCCGACACCCAAGAGTTTTTAAAAGCCCGTTTCGCCCCCAACTGGATCAGCAACGATGGCTCTTTAGATGTTCCCAAGTTAATGGCTCAGTTTCAGGAATTCTATTGCGAAAATGGAGAAATCTGGTCCAATCGCCTTGCGTATCGAGAAGCAGGGCCACAACTGCTTCTTCAGGCCTTTCTGCAGCGAGTGATTAACGGACAGGGCCGCATTGAGCGAGAATATGCGCTCGGCACCTGCCGGACAGACCTTTTCTTGCGCTGGCCTTTCACTTCAGGCGTCCAGAAAACAGTAATTGAACTGAAATTGCTGCACAAAAGCCTCGAACGAACAATTGCCGAAGGAATGGCCCAAGTCGTTGCTTATGCCGAACGCTGCGGTGCTGACCAAATACACCTGCTAGTATTCACCAAGAAAGCAAATGTGCCGATGAATGAACGGGTGTTTCGTCGCAATGAAACCTTTCAAGGGTACTCCATCACGATTTGGGGAATGTGAACAATGCAACATTACAGAAGAATCTGCAGCAAGTGAGCAGGAAATACATGGGGTTCCAAACGAACGTAATTAGTTGGCCCATTCCAGGAATAATAGGTGCCGGCTAGCAAATCGCAGACTTGATAGCTGGATTGGTTGCTATATAGCTCACTGGGCAGAGTTACCATGCTTTCGTGCGCTTGAAATGGGTCCACATTTACAACGGTCACTAAAACGTCTTTAGGATTATATGAATGCTTAGCATAAGCAATCATCTGGGGATTAGTTGAATGCAGGAATTGAAGGTTATGAGAAACATGCAAAGATTCATGTTCTCGACGGATTTGATTAATGCGCGTTACCCAATCGCGAATATTACCTGGTTGGTTCCAGTCCCAAACTTTGATCTGATATTTTTCCGAATCAAGATACTCTTCACTGCCTTCTCTAATTGGCCTATTTTCACATAGCTCGAAGCCGTTATATATTCCATAGGTCGGAGAAAGGGTGGCTGCCAATATCAGGCGCATCAAAAATGCCGGCCGACCGCCCTTTTGCAATACTTCGTGCAGTATATCAGGAGTATTCACAAAAAAATTGGGTCTCAAGTACTGCACGACACTTGTCCTAAAAAGTTCAGAGCAGTACTCTTCTAATTCCGCTTTACTATTCCTCCAAGTAAAATAAGTGTATGATTGAGAAAATCCTGATTTCGCTATTCTTCTCATTCTTTTCGGACGTGTAAAAGCTTCCGCCAAAAAAATTAAATCGGGATATTCTTTATGAGCCTCCAAAATCAACCACTCCCAAAAACTAATTGGCTTGGTGTGCGGGTTGTCTACTCTAAAGATTCTTACTCCTCTGCCAGCCCAAAACAAAATTACTTCCAATAATGCCTGATATAACCCTTCGCGGTCAGGGGTTTCAAAATTAATTGGATATATATCTTGATATTTTTTTGGCGGGTTTTCTGCATATTTTATGCTACCGTCAGGGCGTTTCAAAAACCATTGGGGATGTTCGTGCACCCAGGGATGGTCAGGAGAGCATTGAATTGCGAAATCTAAAGCTATTTCCATTCCATGTTTTCGGGCAGTAAATAAAAAATGATCAAAATCTTCCAAGGTTCCTAACTCTGGATGTATTGCAGTATGGCCGCCTTCCCACGATCCGACCGCCCATGGCGAACCAGGGTCGGTAGGAATTCCGCGCTCCTGATTATTGGGGCCTTTGCGATGAGTACGTCCAATAGGATGTATGGGCGGAAGGTATAAAACATCGAACCCCATTTGTGCAATTTCTGGAAGCCTTTTCTCGGCGTCGCGAAAACTGGCACTACGCGAAGGCTCAGTTCCCGATGATCTGGGAAACATTTCATACCAAGTTCCAAACCGCGCTTTGCGTCTGTCTACCCATATGGGCAATTCCCATCCATAAGCCTGCAAATCCCACCGCGGGTCGGCTTTTTGCATGATGGAGGCTAGTTCGGTAGAAAGAGCCAAACGCGTACGTGCTTCCTCGGTTTCCGCTTTACGCAGTTTTTGCAACCATTCGCTCAATTCTTGCTTTTCTATTCCTCCTGCCCGATTCATGGTTTTTTCTAATAAAATCATTCCCTCCCATAGCTCAGCGTCAACCGACTGACCGGCTTGGAACTTTTTTTGCAATTCGTCTGCCCAGGAACCAAATACATCGGTCCATGCAATTACTGTAAAAGCATATTGACCTATTTCTTCCACTGAAAACGAAGCATACCAACGATCATTATACTCAAATTGAGAGAACATAAAAGCTTCGTTCCATTTTTTTAGTTTCTTTGGCCAGCGTTCCGGTGGAGGCTCCGCAGGAGTAGAAGAATTGCAATATTCCCATTCATTTCTTTTTCGCCAAAGTACTGCCGCCTTGAGTTTTTCATGGCCATCTTTCCAAATATCGGCAGCCACCTCAATGCAATCGTCAATGATTGCTTTAACCGGGTATTTTCCGCAATCAATCTGTGGGGTTACTTTCTCGATAACGATGCGAACTTGCTTCATGACATCAGCAACTCCTCATATAATGATTTAGTTTTTTGGGCAATTGAAGCCCAGGAAAAGTGTTCTTCCACCCGCTTACGGCCTTCTTTGCCCATATTTCTAGCCATTGGGCGATCTTTTAGAATACGGTTAATAACTTCGCCCAAAGCTCGAGAATCAGCCGGTGGAACTAATAATCCGGTCTTTTCATTTATTACTACTTCGGGAATACCCCCTACTGCGCTTGCTACTACTGGTCTTTCACAGGCCATGGCTTCTAAATTAATAATTCCAAATGGCTCATATATTGAAGGACACACAAATACCGCTGCGTTACTGTATAATTCAATATATTGCTCTTCCCGCAGTTGGGTATTTATCCACAAGCAACGGGGTTGCTGTTGTACTTTAGCTGCAATTTCTGCTTCGACTTCCGGAGTGTCTGGCGCGCTGGTGCAACATACAAGTTTTACTGATTTATCAACATATTGCAAAGCATCTATTAGCCATCCCATTCCTTTCTGGCGAGATGTCCGTCCCACAAAAAGAATGTATTCGCCTTCAATTTCAAAAGCCCGACGAGTTTGCGTGGCCTCGGAGCGATTCCAAACGTTGGTGTCGATACCATTGTGGATAACTCTTAGTCGACTGGGATCGATATTGAAATTCTGCAAAATTTCGCCTTTTGATTGGTGAGAAACTGCAATAACCCGATCGGCGGATTCCAAAGCAACTCGTTCTATCCAAGCAGTTAAGTAGTATGAACGGCCAAGTTGCTCTTGTTTCCAGGGACGCAAAGGCTCCAAACTATGCACGGTTACCACATAAGGGATATCGTAAAGCACTTTTGCCATGTACCCAGCCATGGCTCCGTACCAGGTATGAGAATGCACGACTTGCGCATCAATGGGGTCGCGCACCATTGATAAATTAGTAGAAAATGTTCCTAATGTTGAATTAAATTTTTTCTCGTTTCCTGCCCACATTCTTTCCCAAGCTTGATAGCCGTGGGTTTTAAAATGATGGTTTTTTTCGTCTTGATTTCCAAAGCAACGAACCTCCACCTCAATGGTTTTGGCTAATTCACTAGCAAGATTTTTTACATGAACGCCTGCTCCCCCGTATATATGGGGAGGAAACTCTCGGGTAATAAAACATACTTTCATAAACGCACCGCCTTTCTTGCAGGCCAAATGCTTTTTCCCGAAGTAATCTCGCCTGGAAAGTCGGATTCTTGAGCCTTGGAATGCACAATGCAGTTTTTTCCAATTTTTGCTTCATAAGGAATGCACGCATCCATGCCAATCAGTGTGGCGCCGCAAGTAAGCGAATTAGGCATTTCCTCACTTGCAATCAATTGCCCACTCCCCACCTGACAGCCCTTACCAAAACGAGCTCTTTTATCGGAAATCACCCCTACTAAATGCGCTCCTTCTTCCACCACTACGTCGTCCCACAAAATGCAATTTACTAACGAAGCGCCCGGGCAAACGCGCACCCCTGGAGAAATGGTACTATTCGTTACCCTTCCCTCAATTATGCAGCCGGCGCTCACTAAAGAATTGTCGATATGCGCGCCGGAAAGAATTCGAGCAGGGGGTGGAAGTGCCTCTTTTTGATCAACAATATTGTTGGACATAGGATTAGTTCTAACTTTCCAGGAAGATAAATCAATTTTGGGCTGTATTCCCAATATATGTTGATGAAACGCGAAGTATTCATCTAATGTTCGCACATATTCCCATCCCCCCGAATAAATATATCCATAGGCCCTTCTGCGAGGAATCATACGTCGTAAAACCTCGTGAATTTGAAAGGTTCGACCCCCTTCGCCGGTTTCTACCGAGCGAAGCAGCTCTTCCACCAATATTTCTCGTTTAATTACATAGATTGACATAAAACAAAGATTAGTTCGGGGAAGCGCAGGCTTCTCTGTAAAATTAATTATTTGACCAGCAGCATTTATCTCTCCTATCCCAAACCGGCTGGCATCATCTCGAGGAACAAAGGCCATGGTTAAGTCAGCATCAACTTCCCGATGAAAAGAAAGTAATTCGTTGTAATTCATCGAGTAAACGTGATCGCCCGACACCACCAGCACGTCTCGCGCTCCTGAGCTTTCAATAAAATCAATGTTTTGAAATAGAGCATCGGCCGGACCCCGATAGCCTTCTCCTCCACCTTCTTTGCCCAAATAGGGGGGTAAAAAACGTACTCCCCTAGAGGACCCTATTAAATCCCAGGCCATTCCAGTTCCTACGTGGTCCATTAAAGTAGATGGTCGGTATTGAGTTAATATTCCTACCTTACTAATGCCTGCTCGAATTAGGTTGGTCAGAGAAAAATCAATTGTGCGATATATTCCCCCAAAAACAACCGCCGATTTGGGACGTGACTCTGTTAATACGGAAAGTTCTTCCACCCTCCCCCCAGCAAAAATCATTGAAATTGCGGTAAGCATTCTGCCCTCGTAGGCTTGGAATAAGCGCTAAATAAACTGCTGTATTGCAGAATAATTAGTCATTCTTATTAGGCAATTACCAACCCCAATTTTCTGCTTTGTACCGCGAAGCTCGCCGTCGCCCTACTTGGGGCTCTCGCCGAACCCCAATTTGCCGGCTAAATAAGCTATTTTGCTAGTTGGCAGCTAATTACAATAAAGGGAAGTGCGCTAAAGATTAGGTTGCTCCTGAAAACCTGATTTGTTCGCGGGAGCAACCTTGTTTTGGCATTCACAAATGATCACAAATGAGGCATAATTTTATTCTAATTAGTTTACTGCCCCTTTTTTGCTTGTTCGATCAACTCTTTGACTCGTTGCCCGCCTTTGTGACCAATAGAGGAATAAAACTCCGCACCTCGTTCTGTTTTTACTCTTTGCCCCCCTTTGCGGCCAATTTCTTCGTAAAACTCATGTCCTCTTTTTCGAGCAACCGCGTCTCCGCCTTTTTTTCCGATACTACTAAAAAACTCGGTTCCTCGTTCGCTGGCGACCTTTGCTCCTCCTTTGCGCCCTGCTTCTTCTACGGTCATTGGCTTGGTGTCTTTATCCTCATCAGACATGATGCCTCCTTATTGGCCCTTTTCTTCTTTCTTTGCGGCGGCTAATTTGGCGGCTCGCTTTCCTTCTTCAATTAATGCGCGCACCCTTTGGCCACCCTTTTTGCCAATTTCTTCATAAAATGGAGCACCACGCTCCGATTTCACCGCCTCGCCGCCCTTTTTGCCAATTTCTTCATAAAATGCCGCACCGCGCTCAGCCTTTACGGTTTCTCCTCCCTTACGACCAATTTCTTCGTAGAATCCCCGTCCGCGCTCGGCCTTTACGGTTTCTCCACCTTTTTTTCCAATCTCTTCGTAGAATTCGCGACCGCGCTCATCGCGAACAGTAACGCCTCCCTTACGACCCGCCTCGGCCACCGTCATACTTCCCTTGCTCGTCTTTTCGGCCATGTTCCGCCTCCTCGAGGCCCCGCCAATTGCGATTTGCCTCGTACATTTCTCATCTTTTCCAACACACCTGGAGCTATTGTGCTAGCTTCGTCGCTTCTCACCGCCATTCGGTTGACCGCGGAAATTCTTCGCGCTGCTTTGTGCGCAACATGGCGAGCTATTTGCTGGGCTACGTCATATCCGGTCGCGTCGTAAATCATATCGAAGGCGGGATTCCCGTTCACTTCAATCACTTGCAGTCCCGCCCCACGCGTTCCTTCCAGCAAATCTACGCCCGCGTAGTCTAACCCTAAAGCGGCAGTGGCCTCTCTGGCTATACGCTCTGCCTCTGCAGATGGCTTGGCTGGTCGAGCCTTACCTCCTTGTGCAATATTGGTTCGGAATTCTCCCTTGGGAGCCACTCGTTCCACCGCACCTGCCACTTTTCCCCCTACCACCAGTAAACGAAGATCATATCCGGCATTAGGTACCCACTCTTGCAGGTATAAGGCCTTTTCTTGCTCGAGGCGCATCGCCAGCCGCTCTATCCCATTGCGACCAACCACTAACCTTTCCACTCCTTCTCCCAAAGATCCTGCTATAGGTTTAGCAACGACTTGCTTCCATTGAGAAAGAATGGCGGTCGCTATTGGTAACGACTGAACCACTGCTGCTCGGGGAGAAGGAATTCCCGCCTTACATAAAAGGTGGCTGGTGCGAAATTTATCCTGAGCGTCCAATAATGCATCAATCTGGTTGATTACTAAGTAGCGTCCGCAGGTAAGCGCTCGGTAAATCGAGAATTGTGCCTCCGCATCTCCGCTAGGGGAAAGCCCCCGCACTAGCACCACTGCGCTTATGTCGATCGCTGTTCCTTGCTCGGTCAATATCAATTGCGACCGGCTCACTTGCGCGCTCAGTTCAAGTGGATCAATAAGGAAAACCCTTCCATACAATTCCAGAGCGCTTGCTATTCTCCTACTATGCCAATCTTCTTTTGGGTATGCTGTTACTACAGCAAAACGCAATTGTTCTCGCAGACTCCCCACTTTGCGACTACCTTTCTACCTGCTTTTCTTAATGCCTTTTTTTTCAAATCAAACTTGCTCATCCCCCATGCCAATGCAAGACAGCCTGCCCGGTTACGGCTATCAATCCTTGCTCCTCTAGCTATAAAACCAACCAGCGCCAAGATTCCTTCCAGGAATTCACCATTACACAGGACAGAGTGATGGCCCGAAATCCAAACAATTGACTTGCGCGAAAAGCCGCCTAGGCACATAAAGAAGAGTCCGAGGCATCCACCCGTGCCTCTCGTTTTCTTTGCTAGCTCTCTAAAGCTAAAATGGTCATGGGCAGGAATTCTTGGAACTGCAACCAGCGCTGAATTGCGCCTTGCTAGATCAAGAATACTAGGGTTGCAAAACCCAAATATATTAATAACCCTAAGACGTCGGTGATAGTAGAAACCAAGGGATTACTAGCCACCGCAGGATCTACTCCCACCTTGTATAAAAAAAACGGCAGAAACATTCCCACTAAATTAGCCAGGAATACAATTACTACCATGGAAATTCCTACTACCAGCCCCACCCTAGCATCTGATTGAAATACCCCTACTCCCCAGGCGAGAACTCCCAGGGTTGTTCCCAGTAAAATACCTACACCCAACTCTTTTATTACGATCATACCCCATTCTTTACTGGTAATTTCTCCAGTGGCCAAAGCCCTAATCATTAGAGTTGCCGATTGGGCGCCAGTATTACCGCCGCTCCCGGTCAATAAAGGAATAAAGAATGACAGAGATATTACCCGCTGTAGCGTGACTTGGAATTCAGAAAGAATTCTGGAGGTAACTAGATTTAATAATACTAAGGCAGCCAGCCACAGAACCCGTCGCCGATATAGTAGACTTGCTCCCGCGCGTTTGTAGCCCAACTTTAAAGGCATTACCGACGCGCCTTTTTGTATATCTTCGGTAGCTTCTTCGGTGGCTACATCCAGCAAATCGTCAGAGGTAACAATTCCTACCAACCGATGGTTTTTGTCTACAATGGGAAGCGCTAAAAAATCGTATTTAGCAACCATTCGCGCTGCTTCTTCTTGGTCAGCATCTACGGGGAGCGAAATCACCTCGTGATTCATAAGCTGACCAACCTGACTCTTGGAAGACGAAACCATTAACGCACGCAAAGAAATAACCCCTACTAAACGGCGCACCTCATCTACTACATATACGGTATATATAGTCTCCCTATTAGGCGCTTCTCGGCGCAGCACCTGAATAGCTTCTGCCGCAGACATTTGAGGGCCAACTGTGGCGTATTCAGTAGACATGATGGAGCCCACCGTGCCTTCTTCGTATTGAAGAAGACGGCGAACTTCATTTCTTTCAGCCTGAGCTAAAAGCGGAAATAACTCTTCCCGCACTTGCTCGGGCAAATAATGAAAAAGGTCTGCACGTACGTCCGAAGACATCCGGTCGAGAATTAGAGCCACCTCGGAACGGCTTAAACATTCTAATAAATGTTGCTGATCATCGAGTTCTAGATGCTCAAAGGTTTCGACTCTGGCATCGCCTGTTAGCGCCCCAAAAAGAATCAATTCTTCCTGGCGGTCTAGGCAAACTAGCACTTCCGCTACGTCGGCAGGATGTAACTCAGCAATTGCCTGTTTCAATAAATCGGGATCGTTGCGATGAATTAGTTCGCGAACATCGGGAAGAATCAAAGCGGAAAGACTAGTTGTCACTAATTAAATCCCATCGTGTTTGCTTTTACCAAATCCTAACATTACTAGCTTTGCTACCACCTTTTCGATTGAGGGTGGCCAATCTAACCATTCAACCATTGGGTCAGCGCGAAACCAGGTAAGTTGTCGTTTAGCATAATGACGAGTCCGTTTGGCGGTTTCCTCTACCGCTTTTTCTCGGGTCCATTCTCCTCTTGTTACCGCCAGGGCTTCGCTAAAGCCTAACGCACGACAGGACATAGAGGTTAAGCGCCCCTGGGCCATACGCTCGCAAACCTCTTTTTCAATTCCCATGTTAAACATTTCCTGCGTTCGGCAATCAATCCGTCGATAAAGTACATCACGGGGAGGTGATATCCCTAATACTATTGCCTGGTAGCGAAGGCGAGCAAAAGAGTGACGAGAACGAAGAAGTGAAGGCTTTTCTCCTGTTAAAGCAAATAACTCCAGAGCTCGAATTACCCGCGTAATATTATTGGCGTCAATTTGAGCTGCACTTTCCGGATCTATTTCGGCTAATTCCTGATGAAGGACATTTCGCCCCTCCTGGCGAGCTCGAAATTCAAGAGCATCACGCAGACGCGGATCAGCGCCAGGCAGATCGGCCATTCCTAATAACAGCGCCCGAATCCATAAACCAGTACCACCCACAATAATGGGAAGGCCACCGCGGTCTATTATTTGCGCAATAGCTTGGTCTGCAAGGCGTGCATAATCTCCCGCCGAAAGAGAGTGGTGATGCTCGGCAATATTTACCAAATGATGAGGCACTTCTTGCAATTCTTGGAGGGTGGGTTTCGCCGAGCCAATATCAAAACCGCGATATATTTGCTGACTATCGGCAGATACAATTTCTCCATGCAGGGCTTTGGCCAAACCAATTCCCAATCGAGTTTTACCCGATGCGGTAGGCCCCACTACCACCACTACTTTTGGTGCCCCTTCTGGTGCTGGCTGCGGCGTTGGTTGGCGCAATGACTGCCTGGGTGATGATCGCATTTCTTTACGCATATCGGGGTTTATCTACTCCTACTTTTCGAATTAGCCAATTTCAAAAACCCTCCGGCGAATGGGTTTGGAACGAGATCCCCGAGTAGACCACGCGCTTTGCTCACCTGGTGGAAAAATTGGCTCGCAATTGCCTCATTAATCAGTCTGGAATGAGTAATGAGTCTGGAAAGACTCCCTTGTGCTTGATGACTCCCCTTGATATCCGTATTTCGCATAAATCCAGTGTTCATCATACTGGAACACCCCTTGCATTGTTCAGTTTTTATGAAAACTATCTCTGCAATCTTAGCCTTGTGGATTTCGGCAGCTCCCGCCACCTCGTTAGCCTACAAATTAAAAACTGACGGCAGCGGCTCCCCAGTACGCATTGCTTCTACCGAGGCGATTTTTCGACTTCCCACTTCCGTCCCCCAGGGATTGGATCTTGCTGAAGTACAGCAAGCTATTGAAAACAGTCTAAAGGGCTGGTCAGAGTCCTCTGGATTGATTCTGCAATCTGCTCCTGGCGACTCTAATGCGGAACCCGGTTATAGTTCTGAAGGGGAGAATCACAATGATATTATTTTTGTAGAAAAAGATTGGAAATGGGATGACCAAGCAGTGGCCATTACATTAATTACCCTAAATCAAACCACCCATACTATTTTAGATACCGATATTTTATTTAATGCACAACAGCACCGATTTGCTATCTTACAGGAAGAAGATAAGGAAGGAATATATGACGACATAGAAAACACTTTTAATCATGAATTAGGACATGCTCTGGGGTTGGCACATAGCGAAGTCAGCTATGCAGTTATGTACGGCGAGGCCAAACGAGGAGAAACTAGCAAGCGCACTCTTTCTGATGACGACAAAGCCGCGATAAAGTTTTTGTATGCAGATTTGTCCATGCTAGAAAATGCACTGAATGAAAAAGCGGCCTCCATGGGATGTTCGTCTTCTGCTAAATCTGCACCAACGTTAGGCTTATTTATTCTGCTGGCAATTGCTTTAGTTTATCGCAAGCCTCTGCCTTTCTACGTGACAAAAAAATCAACATCTAGACGCAAATAACTTCTAGAGTTAATAGCCAAAGGGGGAATCCTTGATTTCCCTTACGGTGAATAAACTCCACCTAACCATTTAACTCTTACAGATTCAGTTTCATCAAAATCGCATCTTCTCCATCCGAGTAGTACCTTTTATTAATTCCAGTAGGTTTAAATCCAAGCGACTCATACAAATTTATGGCTGGTTGATTTGATTTCCGAACTTCTAAATTAACGCTTGTGGCGTTTTCTCGGCGACCTCGTTCTATACATTCCATCATCAACGACCTACCAATTCCTTTTCTTCGATTCTCAGCAGCGGTCGCGATACTCATAATATGTACCTCCTTATTACCGTTCAAGAACAAGAAATTTTCGCTAGAAAGTTGATAGTCAATAAATCCAGCAACATGATTGCTACCAGTACTAGACCTAGTTCCCTCTGCAACTAGAGTGGTATGCCCACCCCAATACGACTTTCTTCGATAATATTCTTCCGGCCAATGTTCACCGAATGCCTTGTGATGAATGTTGACAATGCTATTGACATCCCTTGTTCTGGCAGAACGCAACTCGAAGGCCTGAGTAGTTCTTTCCTCCAAAGCAGCATATAATTGAAAGGCCGGGCGTTTTTCGACGGCATGCGAGGAACTACTAGATTTATTAGCTTGACGAGGCGCTTGGGATGCAACAAAGCCAGAATGGGTACTACCGGCTTTTGAGCCAGTAGATCTTGGGTCGCCATTAGTCGGGGCAGTTTTGGATGAATATCCGCTGCTGCGAATTGGCACACTTGTGGCTCCGAGTTGAAATTTGGAGTCATATTTCCTATTTATCATAGCTCCTCGCTTGAAATTCTCGGCGGTTTTAGCATGTAGTTCTATTTTTGTCCCGTTAATTTAATGATCCTGCTTTTCAACGCTTCAATGTTTCGTAATTTCAGAGTATCCTGTTGTTTTATTCTTGAGTATACTGTGAACATATTCGCGTTATTCTAACTGGGCGAGCACCAAGCTCAATTTTTTGGAAGTAGATTGGCAGCAGACACCCCATGTAGACAATGTAGGTCGGGTTGAGTCTGAACTTGCAATTTGACAAGCAACAGAGCTTTCGTATAAAATTAAAGGCGCTGTATTCCTTCACCCGCCGAATTGCCATGAAGGTCTCGCAATTCCTTTATTTTCTTCTCCCATCTTCACCAGGAAGTGAAGCATGGTACGCCCTAGCGGAAAACTCGAATGAGTAAGGAACGAAAAAGAAAATTATATTACTATTTGAAAATTATTTTGCTGCCAAGTTTATTCCTAATCATTTTTCAGAGCTGCATCTCCAGGGAAAAATTAGTTTGTTCAGGCATTACTTGCCCGGCTGAAATGACTTGCGCGCCCAACGGAGCCCCGATTTGCGTTCGTCAGGGGTGTGGGGACGGAAAAATTGCCGGCGGCGAGGAATGCGATTCTGGCGGAACAGAGACCAGTGATTGTAATATCGATTGCACAAAATCAATTTGCGGCGACGGAATGGTTAACCAAGCCAGTGGCGAGCAATGCGACGAACTTAGTGAAACAACTAGCTGCAATAGCGACTGCACAATCAGTTCGTGCGGCGATGGAAAGATTAATCGAACATCTGGAGAAGAATGCGATGACGCAGGCGAATCTTCGCGGTGCAATGCTGATTGCACCAATTTCCGACATGGGGATGGGAAAGTAAACCGTAGTGCCGGAGAATTATGTGACGACGGAAATTTGGCGAATGGCGATGGATGCAGTTCCACGGGTAAGCTAGAAAAATGTCTTGACGGCTTAATTGACGAACACGAGCAATGCGATGACGGAAAGGAATCAGCGTTCTGCAATAATGATTGTACAAAAAGAATATGCGGAGATAGAAAAGTCAATGTAACTGCAAAAGAGCAGTGCGACGACGGTCCTTCAGGTTCGGCAAATTGTAATTCGAATTGCACCTTTTCCCAATGCGGGGATGGAATTCATAATACCCTAGCATTATCCCCCAGGGAAGAATGCGATGACGGAGCGAAGAATATTGACTCGGAAGACTGTTCCTATGCTCAAGTATGCGAGTTTTGCACAACCAGCTGCAAAAAGAAAACAGTAAGAGGACCATATTGCGGGGATGGAATAATAAATTGGCCCCCTGAAGAATGTGATATACGAAACATGCAAGAGATTTGCAGTCAGGACAAATGCACATGCGCTCCCCCGGTCCAGGTTACTGCTTATTTAAAAAGGTTTGATAGCTTTAAATCGAATATAGACATTGTGGTGGACCTAAATAATGGTTTGGTTTGGCAGAGATCTTATAAAAAAGAGCTTACCTGGAAAGCGGCTAATGAATATTGCAACTCATTGAAACTGGCAGGCTGTGGCAATTGGCGACTACCAACTTTGGCGGAACTTGAGTCTTTAGTTTACGAAAACTCAGCTGGGTCGCCATACATTAATACTGAAGCATTCCCGAATACTGAATGGTTTTACTGGAGCTCAGATCAGAGGACAGGACTTGACCATGCGTGGTATCTGGACTTCCTGGACGGCACTAGTGCTTCCGGCAATAAAATGGATAGGTTCCATGCTCGCTGCGTTCGTTAGTAGAAAGCTTTAATCTTGGCCATCGAGGTGTTTAAACGCAGAGGCGAAGAGAAGCCCACGCCATACTTAGGACCTATCACCGGCCAAGGAAAGCTTGAGAGCTTCCTGAATATTATCCAAGGAAACCAACAGCTCTTGACCAGTGGCCATTTCTTTTAGCTTGCCCTGCCCAGAAGCCAGCTCCGATTCACCCAATACCATGGCAAAGCGAGCTTTCTTTTTGTCGGCGCGCCGCATTTGCGATTTTAGTCCCCCGCCACGCAAATCAATATCCACTGCTAAGCCACTTTTGCGTAATTGAGATGCAATATGCATCGCGCGTTTACCAGAAGCAGCATCTAAAGTTACCAAAAAAAGCAAGGGGGCTTTTTCGATAGCAGTGTTTTGCTCTTGAGCTGCCATAAGAATAGCTAGCCTTTCTACTCCCGCTGCAAAACCAATTGCCGGAACATCGGGACCACCCAGTGATTTTACCAAGCGATCGTAGCGCCCGCCCGCGCACACTGTATTTTGACTTCCCAGCCCCCCTTCTCCTTGAGCACGGGAAACGAATTCAAAAACCGTACGGGTATAATAATCTAGACCGCGAACAATACGGGGATTAACCGCATAGGGAATATTTAGCCCATCTAATAGATCACGTACTGCTAAAAAATGCTGTTTACAAGCAACACATAAATAATTGTCTACCACCGGGGATTGTTCGGTAATTTTTTTGCAATTCTCATTTTTGCAATCAAGAATTCGCAGCGGGTTGGTTTGCAATCGACGCTGGCAATCTGCGCATAACTCCGAACCATGGCTTTGCAGATATGCAATTAATGCCTGTATATATTGGGGGCGACAAGCTTCATCTCCTAATGAATTGATTTCCAAAGAGATTTGCCCAATTCCTAATTCGGAAAGGAATTGATGCCCGGCATCTAAAAGCTCCGCATCGGCCATGGCAGTAGAAGCGCCATATATTTCTGCACCTACTTGCATAAATTGCCGATACCGTCCTTTTTGCTGCCTCTCGCGCCTAAACATTGGTCCAGCGTAAAACCATCTAACCAACGACTCTTGAGCAAAAAGATTATGCTCAATTGCCGCCCTCACTGCCGGCGCGGTTCCTTCTGGGCGCAAAGAAACCATTGTTCCCGATTTGGCGTCACCTCCGCGGTCTTCAAAGGTGTACATTTCTTTGCCCACAATATCGGTGTCTTCACCTACCCCCCGAACAAAGAGCGCCGTCTTTTCCAATATTGGCGTTCGCACCTCGCCATATCCAAAACGAGCAAATACCTGGCGGGCCACTGATTCAATACGTTGATAACGTTCAACTTCACCGGGCAAAAGGTCGTTCATGCCTTTCACCGCCGTAATTTTCTCAGCCACAAAGACTCCTAATCAAGAGGAAGAAATGACCCTGCCAATGGCCTTGCCCATGCGCACAAAGGCTCCCTCTTGCAGCCCAGGGTCTAGCTCTACTCGGCCGGGTTCAAACACCAAAAGGACAGTAGAACCTAGCTCAAACCAACCAAGCTCCTCTCCCTTTTCAATGGCAATAGGCTCCTCGTAGCGACGACAAAAACCCGTTTTTGCCGAATTGGTAGCAATAAGGTCAAATGACAAACGAATTCTACCTACATTAAGAGCCCCTACTTTAACTACTGCTATTCGACCAGCCGGGCTATTTAAAAAACTAATTAGACGCTCATTGGTACAGAAAAGATTAGGTATCCACCGCGTTGCCATAGAATTAACTGGGAAAAGATCCCCAGGAATGTAACGGTAACATTCGACTTGCCCATCCACTGGCGAATGAATGCGATGATAATCGCGTGGGGAAAGATAGAGGGTTACAAAAGCCCCGCCATCCAACTTATTTGCTTCTTCGAAATCGCCCAGCAGTGCCGCCAGTGAAAATTCACTGCCCTTAGCTTGCAAAAGCTGGCCTTGGGAAACCTGCCCTATTGCCGCCACCTGTGCATCTACAGGAGACAACACTAAATTATCGCCCTGGTCTAGGGGACGAGAGTTTGGCTTAAGTCGACGAGTAAAAAACTCTTGAAAAGTAGCATATTGATCAAGAGACAATTCCGCTTCGTCAACATTCACGCTCCATAAGCGTACAAAAGCACGCATCCATGCTTGGTGAATTGCCGTTGGCAAAGGCGCAGCCACTGCACTTCCTACTGCTCGACTGATCGCTGATTTTGGTAATAAGGAAAGAAATCGCATCCACGCCCGCTGGGCATTTTCTCTAGAAAAAGTCACTGGCTTAATATCCCACTGGTTATCCGTTTGCAGTTGCTTATTAAGGTTACGATCGGCGAGTATCCCAGCTTAGGGGACTTTTTTGGCCCCATCATTACCCCTTTTTATACCCCTTCCTGCTTCTTCAGAGGGAACCAGTTGACCATCAATGACCACGAAGGTTTTCGGAGCAAGTTCTTCGCTGGAACGAATCGCCACTACCTTACTATCCATAATTAACACCGAGTTTTGCACAAACCCTTCATGAAGTTCCCGACAAATACTTAAATCTTTGAGTCCCCACACTTCCCCTCCGGTTCTGCCACCCACCAGCGAGGGATGTTTATACTCAAAACAGCGACTAAAATCGCGCTCAAATTGATTTTTTTCCATGCCCATCGAGGGTTGCCGAGAGTCAGCTTCTTTAGTCTGGTTAGTTTCTGCCGGGGAAGATTCCTCCACCAATGGCGCCTCTGCCTTCTCTGGCCCACTTTTCTGGACGGTGCTGACCAAATTCTGGGTCAGGGCTTGAACAGCTCGCGCCTGCTCTTCTTTCTGCTTTTGCTGATCTTTAGCTTGAGATTGGCCAGACTCAATTTCTTTTTGAAGCTGTAGGGCGCGATCTTTATCAATACTTTGCGGATCGACCTTGGACAGCAAAGCGAGAATCGTTTCTACCGCCGGGTCAGTATAGGCTCGGCCGTGTTTGGCCTTATATAAATCGATCCACTGCGTTTGTGCGCGGGCGAATTCTGGAGAAGGCCCCGGCTGTTTCGCGCATGCCCACATAGACCAACAAACTATTAGCATCCAGGGAATTTTTCGCGCCATAACTGTAGAGCATAGCGAGCGGCTATGCCTCGGGGCAATAGGAGCAAATGAAAATTGGGGTTTTTGCAATTGCTTCAAGTTATAAATCGGATGTTATGAACATACCGTTGAGGTAGCGGTAGGTTCACGAACCACAACAAGGAGAACCCTATGGGAAAACTGCATAAGATCCACATCCAGAGTTACAAGTCGATTCGAGATCAGCAGTTGGATTTCGGCCTGCTCAACGTTTTTATCGGTGGTAATGGTGCAGGCAAGTCGAACCTCATAGGGGTTTTTAACTTTCTCCATCAAGTGGCAAAACAGCGACTGTAAACCTATACCGGCGAGGTTGGCGGGGCAAACGCCGTCCTGCATTTCGGCAGGAAACAGACCAAGAGCATTTCCTTAAAAACCGAGTTTCGCTCAGGCACCGATGCCAATATCTATGCGCTCGAATTGATTCCAACCGAAGAAGATCGCTTTCTATTTGAAAGGGAAACTGCCAATTACTGGGATACCATCAAGTACCCAACACCTTATAGAGGAGGCGACATTTGGTCGGGTCATCCCGAGTCACGGCTTGTCGATTCGAAACGCCCGATAGCCCGCGATGTGCGTGACGATCTTGACAGTTACCGGATTTATCATTTCCACGACACGAGCTCTTCCGCAGCGGTTAAACAGACTGGCGATCTGTCCGACAACCGGTTTCTGAGAGCCGATGCCGGCAACCTGGCCGCATATCTCTACAGACTTCAGGAAAAAGAAAAGGACCACTTCGAAAATATCGTAGATACCGTCCGGCAGGCCGCTCCGTTCTTCGGAGCATTTAAGCTGGAACCATCTGCTTTGAATCCGGAAAAAATCCGCCTCGAATGGGAGGAGAGAGAAAGGGACACCTATTTTGGGCCAGCAGCCCTGTCGGATGGTACGTTGCGTTTCATTTGCCTTTCAACGCTGCTGTTACAGCCAATTCTCCCTAACCTCATTCTGATCGATGAACCAGAATTGGGGTTACATCGCTCAGCCATTCAGGTACTGGCGAGCCTGTTGCAGTCAGCAGCTACGCGAACCCAACTTATCGTGGCTACCCAGTCGGTCACCCTTATCAACCAGCTCAATCCCGAGCATGTCTGGGTAGTGGATCGTGAAGAAGGACAGAGCGTGTTTCATCACCTCAGGACGGCGGACATGTCATCATGGCTTGAAGACTACAGTCTCGGTGAACTTTGGGAGAAAAACATCCTGGGAGGACGCCCCTGATGAAACGTGTATTGGTTCTCGTTGAAGGACAGACCGAAGAACGTTTTGTCAAAGATGTGCTCGCTCCTCACCTCTGGGCAAGGGGAAAAACCCCATTTCCAAGGTCGCCACGACCAAACGCGTAAAGAGGGGACCTGATTTCATGGGGGGAATTACCGACTATCAGAAGGTGGAAAACGATTTGCGGCGCCTTCTCGGAGATACTGGTGTGGCAGCAGTAACAACCTTTATCGACTACTATGCGCTGCCGGCCGATTTCCCCGGAATGAATACCAGGCCTAACAACAAACCACTTAGCAGGGCAATTCATGTGGGACAATGGAGAAAACGCATTGATCATCCGCTATTTCGCCCCTTTCTGATGCTTCACGAATTCGAGGCGCTGCTTTTCTCCAGGCCTGAAGCGCTATGCAAGGCGTTGTATCAAACAGAATCCCTGCAAGAACTTTCAGACATCCGTGCATCGTTTGATACACCCTAAGACATTAACGACAACCCGCTAACGGCGCCATCTAAACGTATCATCAGGCTTATGCCCGGTTATCAGAAAACACTGCACGGCCCACTGGTGAGCAAACGAATTGGGCTGGAAACACTGTGCGGAGAATGCCCGCATTTCAGAGAGTGGGTTGGGTGGCTGGAGACACTGTAGGAAGTTCCCCATCACCAACGTTGAATTCATCCATTCCCTGGACAGGACGAATAGCAACTCAAGCCGAGCAGTTTCCACTGCCTCTCCAAGAAGTGGAATTGTTGCCGCTAATTTCGATATCTGGCTTTTTCAGACATGACCAGGAAGCACTCACCGCGTTACTGATGAGCGAGAGTTCGAGCCAAATCCCTATCAATGCGATCAAGACGATCAAAAAAACAGTTTGATCCCCATTCCATCAGGCAAAAACGATCGTGTTGATCGTGCTTTTGGTGTCATCCACGATGTAGCTGCGAAAGCGATTTGTGGCACGTCTCCTGCAATTACCTCTGAACAACTTTAATGAATCAAATTGAGGCATTTGGGGACAGAGCAAGCGACCAATTTCAATGAAAGGCAATACATCAAATGCGCAACAATAATCCACATATCGCGGTCTGGGAAACCACCTTCCGATGCATTATGCGATGCCGCCATTGCGGTTCTTCCTGTGACGAGAATCGCCCGGACGAGCTGTCGACGCCTGAAGCTTTGGATTTGTGCGATCAAATCGCTGAGCTTAAAACCCGCCGGGTTGTACTTTCTGGCGGTGAAACATTTATGCGACCCGATTGGCCCATTATTGCAGATCGCCTGGTGGGCAACGGCGTTGAAGTAAGCGTCATTACCAATGGTCTGGTGATTACTCCCGCAGTGATTTCGAATCTTGTGCTTCTGCGCGAAAAGTATCCTGGTCGCGACATCGCAATCCACCTGAGTGTCGATGGAATCGGAGCATCCCACGACTATTTGCGAGGGGTCGAGGGCGCTTTCGAGAAGCTGGTGAAAATGATGACCACACTACGAGAACGAACAATTCCTTTCTCTGTAGTAACCACTATACATCAACGAAATCTCCATCAGCTAGCCGAGATTCTTGATCTCATTCGCAAAGAAGGAGCCTATGCGTGGCAGATGCAGGTCGTAAACGGGTATGGACGCGCTCGATACAATAACGAGTTGGCAATTTCCGATGACGATTACTGCAACGTTGTGCAAGTCATCGCAGGACTCATTAAAAAGAATCCCGATTTCAGGATAGAGCCAAGCGATTGTATTGGATATTACGGAGCAAACGAAAAAATACTGCGTGATACTCCTTGGTCTGGATGTCACGCAGGACTTCAATGCTACGGAATTCAATCGAACGGCAATATTAAAGGATGTCTTTCTCTTATTGATGATCGTTTTATCGAAGGAAATATTAGAAAGGAGAAATTGCGAGATATTTGGGAAAAGCCTGGGGCTTTTATTTATAATCGAGAGTTTTCACCGAGTCATTTGACAGGGCATTGTCGCGACTGTGAATTCGGCGCAATCTGCAGAGGAGGCTGCACAGCAATGGCTCACTCGTACACCGGTTCTTGTTTTGAAAATAGGTATTGCACTAAGGCTATCGAAGCCAAACGTGCAACAGCGCAACATTAATGCATAAACCAATTAATAACTAAGAAAGGACAACATCATGGCAATTTCGGTCAAATACGGCGGTCCAAGTGTATTTAATACACTCCCTTCCATTGATGATGCAAAACCAAAAGCTCAAATTCCAGACGTCAGAGTCATTTATGGCGCGCCAGGTCTTCTTCCGAAAGTAAGCGCGGATGAATTTGAAAATATGGAAACCAAAAAACCGCCGGTTGCTTTGATTTATGGTGGACCAAGCTTATCCTCAGATTTTAAAAATTAGGCTCCCTGGCTGTCTCAATTAAAAGGAATTCCAACCAATGAAAGTTGGATTCCTTGATTATTTTGAACAATATGGACATGTCCCAAATGATGGAAAAGGCAAAACGCCTTTCAGAAAATTGCGATTTTGAAGGAGCAGAGCGAATACTCCGCGAGATAACTCAGATCGAACCCGCGAACTATTATGCTTTCGATCTATTGGGATTTATTCTCTACTTTCAAAACCGCTTTAAGGACGCGGAAAATGCGTGTATGGAATCGTTGAGTGTGGCCCCAAAAAATGCATATGCAATGAAAGGACTTGGTCTATCTCTCGTTGCACAAGGCCGTCTAGCAAATGGGTTAAACTGGTTGAGAAAAGCAATCGCCCAGAAACCAACTTGGTTTGATCCACGTTGGGACGCTTTGGTGGTTTGTGGGGAACATAAGCTTAAGGATGAAGCGGTTCGACTTATAGAAGAAATGTGGAATATTTTCCCAAAAGAGCACAAGTCTATTCGAAAGCTTGCCGAGCATTTTGAATTTGAGATTCCTGGCGCTTTATTGTAAACGGAAAGATATCGCAAGCTTTGGAAAATGCAAAACACCCAAAAGCAGCAAGGCTGAAGTCCGTCGCGCAATACTTTGTCTACATCTCCGTCTCCATCCGATCGGCCTGAACATAGCTCTCGCAAAGTCGAAGACCTTGTTTGCTTCAGCATGTCCCTCGACTTCGGGCCGCCTTTATATCAAGTAGAATTGTTGCCCATCGTTGTATCGATACTTGGGCTTTTTCAGACATGACCAGGGAGTACTGTACGCCGAGCAAGAAATTTTTAGATTCCAAATACCTATTCTCTAAGCTACACCTCTACCATGACCCTTTGGAGAGCCCATAATCTGCGCTATTCGCTGGGAGCGCGCGTTCTGTTCGACGACCTCGACCTGGTAATCGAGGAAGGTGAGTGCGTCGGGTTAGTGGGGGTGAATGGCTCGGGAAAGTCTACTCTTTTGCAAATAGCCGCCCAGCGACTTTCTCCCGATTCGGGATTACTGGAAAAGCGTCGGGACGCAACTTTTTCTTATTTAGCGCAAGAACCACGGTTTCCTGAGGGCGCTTCCATCGCAAGCACTCTTTTTGTTCCGCGAGGACAGTTGGCCGAAGCCCTGGCAAACCACCAATTGCTTTCCCAGTCACTGGCCGATTCTGCGTCAGAGAATCAAGAGGCGCTGCTGCGCCGTTTGGAAGAAGTATCTGCGCAAGTGGAACGACTTGGGGGCTGGAATACCGAGTATTTAGCCAAGGAAATGCTACAGCAATTAGGCATTGCCGAAACCGACTGGGAAAGACCGTTGGCGCAACTTTCTGGCGGCATTCAGAAACGCGCGGCGTTGGCTCTAGTCCTGCTCGACAAGCCTGATTTGCTGCTGCTAGACGAGCCTACCAACCACCTTGACGTGCAAACTATCGATTGGCTCGAATCGCAACTAGACGAATTTTCCGGAGCCATATTGCTGGTCACCCATGATCGCTATTTTCTGGACCGCCTGGCTGAGCGCATTGTGGAAATGGAAAATGGCAAACTAGTTGCTTATCCAGGCAATTTTAGCGACTACCTAGCTCAAAAATGGGTGCGAGAGCAAGAACAGGCTCGCCGTGAACATAAGCGGCAAAGGCTTATTGCGCAAGAGCTGGCGTGGTTACGCCGAGCACCACAAGCTCGCCGGACAAAACGAAAATCCCGAGTAGATGCTGCTCGAAAATTAATTACTCAGAAAACGCCCGAGACTCTACAGACTGCGCAAATTCAAATTGCCACCCCGGTTCATGCTGGACATACCGTTCTGGAATTAAAAAACGTTTCCAAACAATATGGGGACCGCACCATTTTACAAAATCTTTCTCTCATCCTGCAGCCAGGAGAACGAATGGGAGTTATTGGTCCCAATGGAGTAGGCAAAACCACTTTGGTACGCCTGCTGCTTCAAGAAGAACCTTGTTCTTCCGGAGAAATTATTTGGAGCAAAAATACCCGGGCGGCATATTTCGATCAAATACGCGCTAAGCTCGACCCAGAGAAAACTGTTTATGAAAGTGCTAGTCCGCATCAAATTGTGAAAATTGGGGGGAAAAGTATTGAGTTACGCGATTACCTGAATGATCTTCTTTTCCCAATTCCCATGCAGAAAATGAAAGTGGGAGCATTATCGGGAGGAGAAAAAAACCGGCTATTGTTAGCGCGCCTTTTTCTAGAAGGAGCCAACTTATTGGTTCTCGACGAGCCAACTAACGATTTAGACATTGTCACTTTGGAAATTTTGGAAGAGTTGCTGGTTGATTATTCTGGGGCATTAGTACTGGTTACTCATGATCGCTATTTCTTAGATAAAGTAGCAACCTCCATTCTTTCTTTTGAGGGCAATGGCAAGGCTATTTTGTATCCAGGAAACCACCAAACTTATTTAAGTCTTCGACCCTCGCCCAAGGCTTCACCAAAAGAAAACGTCACTAGCCAGCAAGTAGAAAAACCAAAACCTGCACGAGAACGCCGCGGATTAACCTACTCTCAGTCGCTGCGACTAGCAGATATTCAGGCTGACATCGAAGAAGCAGAAGCCGGGAAAGAAAAATGGGAACAAGTTCTTTCCGACCCTGAACTTTACCGAACCAGGCCTTCCGAAGTTTTGGAAGCGCAAAAACAATTAGCAGAAGCGGAAAAGCGGGTAAATGCTCTTTGGGCAGAATGGCAAGAACTAGAATCCCTCAAGGGTTTTTAAGAAACCAGGTAAATATAAATGGACTACAAGAAAATAATCGCCATAGCTATAGCTTTAACAACTGGTCTCTTTTTTTGGAATTCTCCATTTCTATTTCCTTTGCGTTTAATAACCGTATTGTTTCACGAAGCAGGGCATGCTCTGGCCGCAATAATGGTAGGCGGAACTGTCGATTCCATTACCATTAACTCCAATGAGGGCGGTCTTTGCACCATGAGCTTTAACCCCACTGTATTAAACGAAATAGTTGTAAGCTCAGCCGGTTACCTGGGAAGCGCCTTGGCCGGTTCACTTCTTCTTTACCTAACCTTACGCCGAAAATCGGGAAAAACAGTTTTTTGGGCGCTATGTGTTTCTTTGCTGCTGGTGGGTGTTTTGTGGGCGCGCAGTTTGTTTACCCTCAGCGTTTCCATAGGAACAGGAATTGCTTTTGGATTAGGCGCTAAATATATTTCCCATTCCTGGACTCAGTTTATTGCATTCTTTATCAGTACTTATATTAGCCTGTACGCATTATTCGATTTAAAAGACGATCTTTGGGACTCTGCCCGAAGAGCAGGAACTGATGCGGCCATACTAGCGGAACATACTCATATTCCGTCCATAGTATGGGCAATTTTATGGACACTCATTGCTATTGCGATGTTGGCTTTGGCCGTTTCTAAGGGAGCAGGCGCAACGACCATTAAGACCGCGAAAAGCAGAAAAAAACCCTAAACTTTGTACTGGCTCACCACCTCGGAAAGTCTTCGGGAAACCGAATTCAAATTCGCGGCAACTTTCTCAATCCGTTCAGTACCTTTAACTGCAGTAGAATTTCCGTCTGCCAAGTCGTTTATTGCAGAAACAATTTGTTCCACCCCGGTAGTCTGACGCTGAGTATTATTGGCGATTTGCCGAGCGGCACTAGCGGTTTCCCGAATGACTTCCCCTAGCCGATTAATAGAAGCTCCTGCCGATTGAGCCAAATTTATGGCTGAATTAGCCTTATCGCTTCCTTCCTCAGTTACCTCCACCGAGGCATGAATTCCCAGACGAACCTCGGCCAATATTTTGCGCACCTTGGCAGCAGCAACAGTAGTTTGTTCAACTAAAGCTCTCATTTCTGCGGCTACTACCCCAAAGCCCTGCCCTTGCTCTCCTGCACGGGCAGCTTCAATCGAGGCATTAAGCGCCAATAAGGTGGTTTGTCCGGCAAGGTCTTCTACGGTGGTCATGATATCGCCAATCTGTAATGATTTTTCCGACAAAGCCACAATAGATTCGGCAATAAAACCCACCTGTTCGACAAGCTTGTTAATTCCCGCCACCGCATTATCGACTGTTTCTTGACCTTCGCGAGTAACCGTTTCGCTATGTTGCGCCATGGAAATTACGGAATTAGCTTCTTTAGCCGCCTGCCTGGAAATTAAGGAGATTTCAGCAACTGTGGTAGACGTTTGACCTAAAGCTGATGCCTGCCTGCTAGCCATTTCTGATTGCTGCAAAGAAGTTGTGTGTACTTCCTTGGCTTCTCGGTGAACTTCCTGGGCAGCTTGCCTAAGCTCGTATAACATTGATTGCAGGGTATCAGCCATTCCCACAAAACTACGAGCCAGTTTGCCTATTTCGTCCTGGGAACTAATCAAAACCCGCGTCTTGAAATCGCCATGCGCCATATTACTAGTCATGGCCACCAATTTTGCTACTGGCTTTTGCACCATGTGCCTGAGCAGTAGGTAAGTCGCCAAGGAAAGGGTAATCACTAACACTAAAAACACGGTTAGTAGAAACCTCTGAGCCTGAGCAAATTGTTCTTGCATGCGCGCCCGAGAGAAAACCAAACGCACAGTGCCTAATTTTCTGGTTACATCTCTCTGAGAGTAGCGCACCATAACCTTGACTTCCATACCATCGGCCAGCTTTCCATCTTTCTTTTTATAAACCCTCCGGTCAGCCCGTTCTTCTTTAACTTCCACGCTAAAAACTTGGGGATCAGCCATAACCGCATCCACTGCATCTCCAATAGACTGCCAGTCCATATTCCACATTGGGGTAGAACAAGCTTTAGCTAAAACGTTAGCCATTTGGTTGCCATAGGCTTTCAGTTCAGCTACTGATGTCCGACGTTGATAATTTAGCCAATATGCGGCTACGACTATCATAATTACTGATACTAGCGACGTTAGAGCCAACAGCAATTTGCGCTGTAGACTCTCTGCAAAGAATCTGACCATGGACCCCAAACCGCCTGTTCGCTGTCTTAAACAATCTCTAGCACGACAGAGCAAACTTCAGTAGTCGACACTAATCCATCCTCTGCCCAACACCTGTTCACCGTCATAGAAAACAGCCGCCTGACCAGGTGTAATAGCACGTACTGGCTTTTGAAAAACTACCATACTCGCGCCGTGCTCGTTTACAGACACCGTGGCTGCGGCAGCTTGGTGGCGATACCGAATTTGAACTTGACAGTTTATAATACTTGCTTGGTCTACCATCCAGCTCATGTCTCTGGCGACAAGGCAATCACACATTAAATTTTCTGCAGTATCAGTCACCATTACTTGGCACTGTTCGCCATGCACTGCTTTCACCCAATAGCGCTTAGTTGATGCAATGCCTATACCCTTACGCTGGCCTACAGTAAATTGATGTATACCAGTGTGCTTGCCAAGCAATTGTCCCGACTCATTGGTTATGACACCGGCCCGAGCATTTCCTGCAAAACGCTTCCTGAGCATTTCTGCGAATGACTCACCTTGGCTTACCAGACAGGCATCTTGACTGTCTTGAGTATCTGCAGTCGCTATTCCCAAAGAACGTCCGATCTCGCGAACTTCTGTCTTCTCAAAACCACCCAACGGAAAAAGGATTGAAGAAAGCTGTTCTGGTCGCAGACCAGCCAAAAAATAGGACTGGTCTTTACGCACATCGGCCCCCCTTAAAAGCACCAATTTATTAGAAGTCAAACCATTATTTCTGGTCTCAATGCGTGCATAGTGGCCAGTGGCAAGATACGACGCCCCTAGTTGGCGTGACCACCTGAGTAACGTTCCAAACTTAATACGCTCGTTACATAACAAACATGGGCTGGGAGTTCGTCCTTGTTCATATTCGTCCCACGCTGGTCGCAGAACTTGCTGCTCAAATTGCTGCACACAATCGAGAACATAGTGAGAAATACCAAGCTGACCGGCCACTTTTCGAGCGCGGGCAATACCATCAATACCGCAACACGAACGACTTGCCTGAGCTTTTTCGCATTCTTGCAGCTTCAAGGTAACGCCAATAACTTGGTATCCCTGCTTCTTTAGCAAAGCTGCGGCTACACTACTATCTACGCCCCCGCTCATAGCAACAACAACTTGCTGGGCCGGAACTTTTGTCTGCGAGTCTCTGGAGTTTTCGAGTTCCACCAGTATGAAGCCTGTCATATGTACAGTGCGCGCGCAATCTAATTGTAGGACATCTTCAGCAACGACTAGCCGCCGACTGCGATGCATTGCCCATTATCTTCAGCCTTGCCCACCTCGCGCAATACTTTTGATGATTCCTCTTTTTTGAAAACTCCTTCGATTTCAGAAGAAATCATTTGAATCATAACATCTTTCAATAGTTGCACGCGAAAACAGGGAATATGCGGCACAGCATGGGTATCTCCTATACCGGAATCGTCAGTAAGAAATAGGTAACGCGCTTTAGTAACCTGTGCTGCGATGCGCATTAAGTATTCCGCTTCGTCGGCAACACCACTAGCTGCAATCGGGTATATGCGAGTGTCTTTACTTTTTAAGCTCTTCACGTGGTCAAGAAAAGCTGGGGCGTTTTCTGTATGAGGAGGAGCGTCGCCAACCAGAAATAGCATTCGCCGAGCGGAATCTCGCCAGGATAATTGCATCGCGTCGGCCATTGCGATTTCCATGGCCTCTGGGTAATCTCCACCTCCACTTGCACTTTGCTGGTTTAGATACTGTTCGAATTGCTGTAAATCGTCTGCAAAGTTAAAAACTCGTGTCACATACTCATCGCCATGGTCGCGATAAACGATTAGCGCGTAGCGAACAGCTACATTCGGATAAGCACTAAATATTTGGTTTGAAATGGAATTGATTTCTTTTTTTAGGTATTCAATTTCATCGCTCATGCTTCCCGTGCTATCAACTACGAAGGCTAAATCAAGCTCGGTTGCAGGGGTATTGATACTATTATCTTCGGCAGATGCTGATTCAATATTAGGATACTGGGGATTTAATTTTAGAAATTCCGCCTTGTATTTTGAAAAAAGTTCGAAATTGACGTTGTCATCAATATAACCAGCGGTGAGAAGCCCAGCTTGCGCTTGAGTGGACGGCTGTTCGTTACCGCCATTAGAAGCTTCACCGGCAAAATCGGCAGGAGCCTCCTCTGTTCTGCCTGATGAATCAGCTAAAACCTCTGCCGCATTATCTTTATTAGCGTTCTTGCATCCCGCCAATATCGTCGCCGCCAAAATAAAAGATAAAAGCAAGAAGTTGATTCGCATTTTTCTTCTCCTAAGTGACCATAAACTACCGAATAGTATACATTGGAGCGTTAGCAAAGATCACTATTTCTAGCTGTAGCTCCCCTACCTCAACGTCTTTTTCGCTGCTTCGGGCGTTACCTACTTGACAACACCTCCCAAAAAGATTTTGCTCATTACCTTTATGACTAGCAAAAAGAAAACCCGTTTACCACTATTTGAGTTTGTAATATTAATGGCATTGCTAACTTCACTTAGCGCGCTATCAATCGATGCTATTCTCCCCGCTCTTCCAGAAATTGGCAAGGCGTTAAACGTTCGCGACAGCAATGATACTCAGTCAATTGTCTCCCTTGTCATGTTGGGCATGGCCCTTGGACAGTTACTTTATGGCCCATTATGTGATTCCTGGGGCCGAAAACCAACTTTGTATTTAGGTATTGCCATTTACTTGGTGGGCTCGGTGATTTCCATGTCAGCAAGCACTCTCCCACAGATGTTGCTAGGCCGAGTGGTACAGGGCTTTGGTCTTGCCTCTGCCCGAGTAGTCTCTGTAGCGTTAGTCAGGGATCAGTACCACGGCCGGGAAATGGCCAAGGTTATGTCTTTAATTATGACGGTTTTTATTCTTGTACCAATGATCGCCCCGTTCATTGGTCAATTAATTATAAAAGTATCTTCTTGGGTTATGGTATTCGCTTGCTTTATGTTCTTGGCAACGTTCAATACGCTTTGGTTTGCAGTGCGCCAAGCAGAAACCTTAACCCCGGAAAACAAAAAAGATTTTTCTCTTGCAGCCATTCGGCTAGCTTTCCGAGAAGTTTTAACTCATAAGGCGGTAATAGGCTACACTTTGGCCCAAGGCTTTATTTTTGGCGCTTTCCTTTCCTATATTAGCGCTTCTCAAGCCATCTTCGAACAAGCATTTAATATTGTAGATGATTTTCCCAAATACTTTGCAGCCATGGCAGGATCCTTTGGCATCGCGGCTTTTTCAAACTCTCGTTTGGTAATGAAATTTGGCATGCTTAAAATAATTCGTACCGCATTGATTAGCTTCACTATTCTGTCTTCAGGGTTACTTATTATTACCTTGTTCAGCGAAGGTATACCGCCATTAGGAGTTTTCATCTGCTTAGCTATGCCGCTGTTCTTTAGTATGAGCCTAATGTTCGGAAACTTAAACTCAATTGCCATGCAACCGATGGGGCATATAGCTGGTGTAGGCGCATCCGCAATTGGATTTATTTCCATGTTGGTTTCGGTATTGTGTTCGATTCTGATTGGTCGCCAGTTTGATGGCACCCTCACACCATTCTTTGTTGGCTGTGTGAGTGTTGGCCTATTGGCCATTATAGCGGTGCGTCTCGCACATAAAGCGGCGCCGAATATTGGCAATTAGACCGCTAATTTTCTACTCGTTGCATGGCGCTAGGGCATGTCCCTATATATATCCGTCATTCCCGCGAAGGCGGGAATCCAGTGGGCACGACTTCGCGGGAATGACGGAGGGCGTGGTGCCGGATATGGGGACACGCCCTAGTATCTATTCAACTTTTAATTATCTCAACCGCTTGCCTGACCAAATCCACCGCCTTGTTCACCTCTTGCTGACTATTATTTCTTCCAAAAGAAAAACGCAGAGAAGAACGAGCTTGCGCAGCAGTCTGCCCCATTGCCATAAGCACAGGCGATGGCTCTCGATCAACCGTACTACAAGCCGCACCGGTAGAAACCGCCAAGCCCCGCAGGTCGAGGTTGATGGCCAGCATTTCCCCATCGATATTCTGGAAACTAACATTAGAAGTGTTCGGCAGTCGAATTGCTCCCTGACCATTGACTGAACAACCGGAAATACCGCCAAGTAGAGCTGCCTCAAAGGAAGATCGTAATGCTTCCAGATATGCAGCGTCCTCATGCAAACGCATTAAGGCCAGCTCACAAGCCTTTCCAAAACCAACTATCGCTGCTAAGTGTTCGGTGCCTGGTCGAATTCCCCGCTCCTGATGGCCGCCGAAAAAGACCGGCGCCATCTTTGTTCCCGTACGAATGTATAGAGCCCCAACTCCCTGTGGCCCATGCAATTTGTGAGCAGAAAAAGATAGCAAATCAACGCCTAGAGCCTTCACATCTACCGGAATTTTACCCACCGCTTGCACTGCATCAGTATGCATTAGCCCCCCGTGCTGATGCGCTAAGGCAGTTAGCTCTTTCACTGGCTGAATGGTGCCAACTTCGTTATTGGCTAACATAACCGAAGCCAATAGCGGATTTCTGTTAAACATCCGCGCGGCTTCATCCACTAACACCATACCTTGGCTATCAACCGGAATAGAAAAAACTGAACTTTGACCACGCTCTATCTGCCGACAAGGATTAATAACTGACTGATGTTCGATGGTGGTTGTAACGACGGAAGGATTACCACCTGCGAATGCCGCCACGGCGCCTAGAATAGCTAGGTTGTTGGTTTCGGTTCCTCCACTGGTAAATACTATTTCCTCGGGCAACGCGCCAATCAGGCGCGCCACCTGCGCTCGAGCAGTATCCATAGCACGCCGCGCTTGTTGCCCAGGAGCGTGGATACTAGAGGGATTGCCACAGAAATTCTTCATCCAGGGCAACATTTCCTCTAGTACCAGAGGGTCAAGCTCGGTAGTCGCATTGTGATCAAGATAGATTACGGTCATCGACTGATTGCCTAAACTTGGGCCAGCGCTTTGTCTAACGCTTCAACTAAATCAACCGCACTCTCTAATCCCACCGACAGTCGTATAAGGTCGGCGGACAATCCTCCGGCAAGCTGCTGTTCTTCGCTTAGCTGGCTATGAGAGGTGCTAGCAGGATGCAAAATGAGGCTCTTGGCATCACCTACATTGGCCAGGTGCGAAAAAAGCTCAATGTTGTCAATAACTTTCACTGCCGCCTGGTACCCACCCTTGACCCCAAAAACCACCATTCCCCCAAACCCGTTACGTAAGTAGTCTCTGGCAAGCAGGTGGGAGGGATCTTCAGGTAATCCTGGATACCGCACCCATGCCACTTTAGGGTGATCCGCTAAATACCGGGCCACCAGTAATGCATTCTCGCTGTGCCGCGCCATGCGTAGCGGCAGTGTTTCCAAGCCTTGCAGAAAAATCCAGGAATTATCTGGAGAAATACACCCCCCCAAGTTACGCAAAGGCACCAATCGCAGACGCCAGGCAAATGCGGTGGAAGCCAGAGGCTCGGGCAGGTCCAGAGCCCAACGTAAACCGTGATAATTGGCATCTGGCAGCGTGAATAGCGGATGTTTTCCCTCTTTCCAGGAAAAACGACCAGAATCAGTCACTATCCCTCCAAGCGCCGCGCCGTGCCCTCCCATCCATTTGGTAAGCGACTGCACTATAATGTCGGCTCCGTGTTCCAGAGCGCGCAGCAAATATGGTGTAGTGAAAGTACCATCCACAATTAGTGGCAATTGGTGTTCATGGGCAATTGCGGCTATTCTTTTTATATCTACAAAATCAAGTACCGGGTTACCAATGGTTTCAATGTATAAAGCCCGCGTTTTGGGAGTAATCGCGCTTTCAAAGTTACTCGGGTTTTTGGCGTCAACGAATTTTACATTAATACCTAGCTTGGGAAGAATGGCGTCAAACTGAGTATAAGTTCCGCCGTAAAGATTACTGGCCGACACAATATTATCGCCAGCTTCAGCCAAGGTTATAATGGTGCTAAAAATTGCGGCAGTACCCGAAGAAAAAGCTACCGAAGCCGCTCCACCTTCCAATTGCGATACCCGCTGTTCCAATACATCGGTAGTAGGATTCATGAGGCGGGTGTAGATATTTCCCAGCTCTTTTAAGGCGAACAGATTCGCTGCATGCTCAGTATTTTTAAACAAATAGGAACTGGTGCGATGCACTGCTACACCACGCGCCTGAGACGAATCGACAGTCTGTCCAGCATGCAGGGCAAGGGTTTCAAATCGATATGATTTATTAGTCATGAAAAAATCCTTTAGCTGTATTGTGAATCAATTATTCATTCGAAAAGCGCTGTACTTAAATATCGTTCACCTGCATCGGGCAATACTACCACAATCAGTTTGTTTTGGTTATCAGAAAGAGCCGCCAATCGGCTGGCAACCGCCATTGCCGCTCCGCTAGAAATACCGCAGGTGATGCCTTCTTCTAGGTGCAGCCGGCGAGCATATTCCAAGGCATCTTCATTGGTAACCGTGGCGATTTCGTCGACTAAAGAGAGGTCGAGCACCTCTGGCTTAAACCCAGCGCCAATACCTTGAATTTTGTGCGGAGTAATTTTTGGCTCACTGGCATTACGTAGAGAAGTTAGAACTGGCGAATTACTTGGCTCCACCGCTACTGACCAAATGGGTTTGTTTTGCGACTTCTTAATATAGCGGCTAATACCGGTAATGGTGCCCCCTGTACCGACCCCAGCCACTAAAATATCAATCTTTCCGTCAGTGTCTTTCCATATTTCCGGGCCGGTAGTTTGAAAATGAATCTCCGGGTTAGCTGGATTTTTAAACTGCTGGGGTAAAAAATGTTTTGTGGGGTCAGAGGCAAAAATTTCTTCTGCTTTAGCCACCGCCCCTTTCATACCTTTATCTCCTGCAGTAAGAACTAAATTAGCACCAAATGCAGTTAGCATTTTGCGCCGTTCTAGAGACATGGTTTCCGGCATGGTTAGCGTCAATGGGTAGCCGCGCGCCGCACAAACAAAAGCCAAAGCAATTCCGGTATTACCACTGGTTGGTTCCACCACCGTGATTTCCCGGCTTCCCGGCTTCAAATACCCCTCTCTTTCCGCTGCCCATATCATGGCCGCCCCTATGCGGCACTTAACCGAGTATGCAGGATTACGGCCTTCAATTTTAGCTACTACCGCACCGGGCATCCCCTTGGTAATGCGATTCGTACGCACTAGGGGCGTGTTTCCAATACTCTGACTGTTATCCAGGTATATTTTTGCCATTGTTTCACTCCAATTTGGAAAACTACGTCTTAAATAAACGACCAGCCGTTAAACTGGCTTAGATACAGTAATTCAATGGCTCTTCAATTCCATGCTGCTTAGCCGCAAGTTGCTCTAACGTAAATGCAGATAACACCTTTTCTACAGCCGTTGTAACCTCGCACCACACACTACGAGCAGAGCAGTGAGCTGCTTGTGGGCAAAAGGAAGCATCACAAACACACTTTACGGGAGCAAATTTTCCTTCCAAGGCCGAAATCACGTCTAGGACAGTAATGGACGATGGTTTTCTGGCTAATTCGTAACCCCCACAAGGACCGCGCTCCGCCCGAATAAGCCCTGCTAGCTTAAGGCCCGAAACTAATACATGAATATATTTGCCTGATATTCTTTGATTTTTGGCCACTATTTCTACAGAAACCGGCCCATTTCCATAATGAATGGCCAGCTCGATCATTACTCGCAATCCGTAGCGTCCTTTGGTTGACAATTTCAAGCCTAGCGTCCTCCTGAACACAGAGAAACTTTAGAGTACCAAGCATTCTTCTCTTTGTAAATCGATTTACTTAAGTTTGGTGCTATGCCGTAATTACAAGACGCGACTTTGCCGGCGAGCAGAAAACTCAGGTTTTGCGATTACCTCAATGGGCTGGCTGGTCTGCTTATGTACGGTCACGCACCGCGCGAAGCAGGGGACGCGCCTGACCAACCGGCACCTTGGAATCAATTACTTGAGTACAGGCAAACAAATCTCCCATCCGCAGCCCCAATTTATCGCGTACAACTTGCCAGGACTCAAACACCACTACTGCCGGTCCCATGGTCCAAAACACAAAATTGCCTACCGCAGGAAGCAAATACGCCAATGAAATCAAAGCGAAAGGGAAGTTGCGCAAAGCCGATTCTCGGTAATCAACTCCCTGACGAGTAGGAACGTGAATTACCTTAATTCCCAATAATTTTTTGCCAGGCGATTGCCCGTGAAAAAAGCCATCGGCAAACAGCAGATAAAGACCTGCTAGCACTGCGCCGGCTGGCCCGGTGGTGAGCGGTAAAAATGCGGCTACCGCGAAATCGGTAAACCGCGCCAGCATCCGCGGCAATAGTTCGGCTTTGGGGTAGAGTGACCCTTCTGGTCGCTTACTACCCAAACGACCAAATGGTCCATAGGAAACATCATTATTATTTGGAGTAGGTTTTTTGCGCACGCAATTTTCGGTACTTAATCGTACCTCTCCTGGACAAAACGATAAAAGAATAAAACGCTTGAAAATTATACCTTCACCAGAATGAATGCAAACCAACGCTCGGGACAACCAGATTCGTTGGGAAATCTTACTGAAGCCCACAAACCTCTAGGGAACATCTTGATAGTTGCTCTAGCTAGTGCGAAGCTTGCTCTTCTTCCCGAGTAAACAAAACAAAGGCCATAGCCGGCCGCTTGCTAGATTCACGCATCGCAAAGTGAATGCCTTCTAGTATCCATCCTTTGCCGACCCATTCGTTTAGAATGGTTTCTAACGACTCGTCGAAAACTGAGCTGGTCTCTACTACCTTGTAAGATTTCATGAATTGAATCCCGCTATAAACTCAATGCTACAATAAGGAAATAGATTATCGCGAGTCAACTAGGCGAGCGATTCCCACGGATTGAGTTGATATGAGAGAATTTTGGATACTTTCCCTCCAAAAATGCTACGAGATCGAAATCCACATCGATGGCAATCGCGACTTTGGAATCAACAAAAGCCCTAAGGCTAGAGAGTTACTCGCACGACTAAAAAAGTATCGCGGGAGTCTTCCTTCCGATTTTAAATTCGACCGGCTAGATGCTAATGAAAACAATTGATCGATACGTCTTGCAACGATCCGGGCTATTTGAACATTAAAGGCCTCAATTCAAATAGAGGCCTTATTAAATCAAACGTACCGCGAAGACATTTCCCTATTCCAACAAGGAAATCAAATCATCGCGAGTCAAACTGGCCGCGCGATCCGCTCCCGATAACGCTGCCTCCGCCAAAGCCCGTTTTTCCCCTTGCAAAGCCAGAATCCGTTCTTCCACCGTTCCACTAGCCACCAGCCGATGAATAATTACTGGCCGTTCCTGCCCAATACGATGCGCGCGGTCAGCGGCTTGATCTTCCACTGCTGGATTCCACCACGGGTCCACCAAAAAGACATGGTCCGCAGCAGTAAGATTAAGCCCGGCGCCTCCGGCTTTTAAAGAAATTAGCATTACCGGCGGACCTGATTCTTCTTGAAATGCCTGTACTACTCCCTGGCGATCACGGGTGGAGCCATCCAGCCGAGTAAAGGCAATTTTTTCCCGAGTCAGCCTTGGCTCAATAAGGTCGAGAAGACCAGTCCACTGCGAAAAGACCAGCGATTTGTGACCGTCGGCAACTGCTTCTTGTAGCGATTCCACCAACAAATCGACTTTGGAGGAACTTTCGGCCTCTTGCCCAGGAATCAACGCGCTATGACAACAGGCCTGTCGTAGCCGTAATAAGGCTTCCAGTGCCGCCAAAACATTGCCTCCCGCCCGCAGGCGAGTAACCACTTCTTCCCTAGTTGCCGCACGAATGGCGTCGTAAACCACCTTTTCGTCTTCCGAAAGCTCACAACGCAACACTACTTCGGTTCGCGGCGGCAATTCGGGAGCCACCTCGCGCTTTAGTCGACGCAACACAAAAGGACGAATTCTTTCTCTCAGTCGTAATGCCGCACCGGGAGTACCCGTAGCAATGGGCTTGGCATAACGCTCTTCAAAGTCTTGCCGCCCCCCCAAAAGCCCGGGATTAATGAAGTGAAACTGACTCCACAATTCCTCCAGGCGGTTTTCTACTGGCGTACCGGTCATGGCAATACGAAAACGTCCTTGTAGTCGGTAAGCAGCACGAGCTACTTGGCTGTCAGGATTTTTTATGGCCTGCGCCTCGTCGAGAAAAACCGTTTTCCATTTTTGCGCAGCTAAACGGTCGATATCCAAACGTAACAAAGCATAACTGGTCACGGTTAAATCAGCCTGCCGGTCCCATTCCCGCTGCGCCCCATGATAAAGGCAGACTTTTAGAGAAGGGCGAAACTTTGCGCATTCTGCCACCCAGTTATGCAGCACACTGGTCGGAGCCACTACCAAAGCCGGTGGTTGTAAAGCACAAAGAGCCTGCAAAGTTTTGCCCAAGCCCATATCGTCGGCCAGCAATGCCCCCATTTGCGTTGAATCCAAAAAACGCAGCCAGCGCACTCCTTCTTTTTGATAGGCGCGTAGCTGGGCGGTCAGATCCGCGGGGAGAGTAGTTTCGGGAAGATTTTGAAACCCTTCTAGCAAGGGTCGCAGCGACTCAAATGCCGGGGGAGGAGGTCTTTCCATGGATTCGCATAACTTCGCTAAATCGGGCAAAGCGCTCGCCGGGAGTTCTTCTTTTCCTTCTTTTGCCGCCAACAAGTCGGAAATGCGATCTCCGTAACGAGCCAGCCATTCTCTCGGCAGCGGCGCAAAACCACCTTCCAGTAAAGGAACTAGCGAACTCCCTTCTCTCCATGCCCGCACCACCGCTTGAGGATGGGCGTGACGAACTCTCGCCCTTCCCCCTTCTTCTCGGGACTCAAAACTCAAATCAAAATCGTTTTCTAAAAACGAAAGCTGGGGCTCCACAGGGGCAGCCAGAAAGAAAGCACGATGCGCTTCACCCTGAACCACGTCACGCCAAGAAGCCAGCTTTTGGGCGAATTCTACCCCTTTCTCTCCAGGGAAGCGCTCGCGGTGACCAGGGGCCAATCCCAAAGTTTGCATTTTGCGAACAATTCTCTCTTCTGCCACTTCATCACGCTGCGGCAACTCGTTTCCTAATAGAACTAGGGAGCCCGCATCCACCCGAGCAACGGCCGGATTCCCATAAACCAAAGTTGGTAGAACGCAAAGAGTATCTCCTTCACGCTCCACTCGAATTTCCATGCGCGGCAAGGCACGAGTAAACTTAGGCTGCCGACGAGTATGCAGATCAATCGGAACGCGATCTTGCAGCGAAGGCAATATCTTGGTGAACAGCTCTACTCTCTGTTCTGGTCCGTAGAATTTGCCGGTTTTCCATTCAGCCAACTCCCGGGCATTAAGGCGAGTTTCTCCTAAAACGCAAAGAGTATCGGCGCATAACACCACCCCGTTGGAAAAAACCTCGGTAACCCGCGAATCTTGTTGAAGAGATAAGCGATAGCCATCACCTTGATCATCTAGTCGGCAACGGAGAACTATTTTCTCTTTGGAGGCTTTAACCGGTTGGTCATCCAGTTGAATATCTGGACTATCAACTAGCGCGTCCAGCAAGTTGGCCAGAACCTCCTTAGGAAGCCAGCCATTAAGGCGCATACCCAAAATCAAATCGACCTGCAGGTCGGCAGGGGTAGCCAGAAAAGGCGGGCCGTGCATGCGACCAGATTGAATAGCCGAAAGAGTAGCTTCAAATATTTGGATTTTTCCTTGCAAATCAAAGGCGCGGGCAAAATGCAGTGCTCCACTGACCCGACTAAAAAGGTAACGAATACGCGCTACCGAAGCAGGAGTTTCCGGAAGCAGCTTGCCTTCTTGGCGAGCGCGGCGCAACGCGATTATTCCTGCCGCAACGTGTTCACACACGTCCTCGGAAGTGGAGCAATCGCAAGACCAGTCTTCTTCTTGCAAAAAGAGGGTTACCGTGCGACTTGCCAGCGCACCGGCAGGGCGTACCTTTAGAATCACCTGATTTTCATTAGCTTGCTCTCCCATCACTGCATTGGCCCGAGAAAGCTCTACGCCTCGTGACCAATTAGCTCGCGAGCAGGATTCACGAATTGTTTCAAAAAGTTCTTGTATCATTTGTTCTTTCTCATTGGCAGACTATGAGGTTCTTCTGTTATCTAAGCAGTGTCCGCGCTGTGGTACTGTCAAACCACTCTTCGCGGACCAAAATTGGAGAAACAAAATGGCAAACAAAATTACTGATGACTGCATCAACTGTGGAAGCTGCGAATCTGAGTGCCCCAATCAAGCCATCTCTCAGGGAGATGATCACTACCAGATCGATGCATCCAAGTGCGATGAATGCGCAGGAAAAAAAGAAGCTGCTTGTATGGCAGTATGTCCTACCGACAGCATAGTTAAAGGCTAGCGGTGCAATCATTGGTGTTTTCTTAAGGCTAGAAAGAACACCAATGGCGATAGGGTGGCGGGATTATCCCGCCAAGCCCTTTTTTTACACAAAAGCAGCCTAGCTAGTACCACTATGGACATCCTCACCGCCCTGAAGGACGGTGTCTCCTGTAAGATTTGCTAGCGAACAGCGCCTTTCCCGCGAGTCGCTGCCCGCGTTTCACCAATGCATTGATTTAAGATTTATTATAAATAACTATTCCCACGCGACCGATATGTTCCTTCAATTCCAGATGCTCTAAATGCGTATAATCGATGATATCAAAAAAATAAGGCATTGGGCTTTGTTCTTCCAAAAATGCATGCAATCTGGATATAGTGTCAAAATTAATTTTATCGCCCATAATCGCTAGATCAATGTCGGAACCAGCCTTATAATTACCTTTGGCACGAGAACCGAAAAGAACCGCCTTCTCAATCTCTGGATACCGGTAAAGGGCTTTAACAATAAAATCAATATCCTGCTCTAAAAGCCCGTAGGTCATAAATAGCCCTTCAATTGTTCATAAAGTTCAGACAACATCAGACAATATTGGTTGCGAATTAGATATTCGGCTTCATCCGCCTTTTTTTCATCGTAAGTATGGGCCATCAAATTCCGTTTTTCCAAGGCGTCAATCCACAAATGTCCATTAGCAATCAGCCCGGACTGGTACGCCGTTTGAATCGCTTTTCGCGGACTATTAATATCAAAGCCTTCCTCTTCCAGATAATCTTTGGCCGTTTTCCAGGCCAGTTCAAAGGTATACTCAAAGCACTGAATCAGCCCCTGCTTTTCCATTTTATTCAATATAGGCTGCGCCACAAATTCCTTTAATTGCCGCAAGGCTTTTTCAAAATTAGCGTATCTTTGCTTCCAGCGGATATCTGGGATCATATTTTACCCGAGCTTCCAAGTACAACAAACAGATAAGTAAACGCACAGGTATATACACGCCGCGATGGCGAAGATAAGCACTTAGGCTTTTAAAAGTACTGCCCTCCCGGTTTTAGCAAAGCGAATATCAAAAGTAAAAAGATTAGCACATCCACGTTTGCGTGCTGTCCAAGACAAGATATTATCGGCTAATCTCACGCCACTAGTGGAAAGATTCAGGACTCATATGGCTTCGGATTGAGACGAACACTTGTCAGACCCAAAACCGACTGTTTCAATCATCGTCAATCGACGCGTACTTGGACTTCTCCTCCTGCACCTGTTGAGGCGTAAACCCGGCATCGTTCGTGCAGGTCAAATCTACGCTGTGAGCTTGTAGTTCCTTAACGATATTCAAATCGCGAAATACCTGGTCGAGCACTTGGACAGCTTTGTCTCCCACAGCGTTTAGTACCTTTAGGGCCCAGTGCGCATTCCGAAGCAACGTCTGCGACTGAACATGCTTCCCCTTCTTTGGGAGCGTAGGGCCGCCATGGCTGAATGAGAAGTAATATGCCAAATGCAATGGTGTATTGCCGCATTGATCTCGCGCTGTTACCTTGGCTCCCGCTCTAATGAGCACCTTCACGGCCCGGCGATCCGCCACTACATGTAGCGGCGTCAACCCGCGAGAATCAGTGGCCTGCACAACAGCGTTGTGCGCTATCAAGCGATCGGCTACCTCCGCACAGGTAACGTAGTGCAGCGGGGTCAAGCCCAATCCATCGGTTTGATTCACATCCGCACCAAGGTCAACCAAAGCATCGATCATCTTCGGTCGGCAAAAGAGGGCCGCCATGTGTAGGCAGCCCAGCATCTTGAGCGGCGACAGCGAAGAGGTAATGGTGACGGCTTCGTCCTTGAGCATGCCAACCAGTTCCTTGGAGATCTCGGGGATGGTCTTGTCATCATTAGATAAATCAGGTTGTTTGCACAGTGCCGGATTGTTTTTGGTATACAAGGCAATGGTTACCAATTGCTGGTACTTCAAATAGGCCTTTATCCAAACAACCAGGTTTTCCTTCTTCGGTAACTGTGCCAGGTGCATCTGCAGGCTTGTCTTAGCATTGATGTCCAATCCCGCGTTTGCCTGGCGCTTGACTTCTTCCAAGCGGTTCTCGCGAATGGCTTGCCATAACGCTGCTGACGGCTGGTTAGTCGATTTAGATGCCAGCCTGTGCTTACTAGTGACGTTCTCTTCACGCAGGTTGGAAACCAATTGCTTGACGGATTTGGACTCCTGGGGCTTTGACTTGCATTCACAGCCACCGGCCAGCCAAACGAGCAAAGAACAAAATACCGACCTTAAAATCGTGTTCATGGGAACCCGGGAGCAAAAAGAAGCGGTTGGTCAAGCGGTCCATGGAGTCAAAATTCTTCGCTCATTAGGGTTTCAGGCATTTCGACTAAAAGAAAGTCCCGCTTTGATTCAAGAGTTACAAGGCGTTAAACTCAGCGTTGGCGGACATCATGATTTCTTTGGCGTTAAAGGATTCCAAAATGATTCAGCTAAAAGTGATTTCCGAGAAATGCCCACAGAATCATAGTTGTCCTGCAGTAAAAATTTGTCCGGTAAGCGCGCTGATTCAAGAAGGTTTTCACGCTCCCACTGTCGACGTATCGAAGTGCACCAAATGCGGAAAATGCACTAGGTTTTGCCCCATGGGTGCATTGTCATTATCGAAATAAATCGCGCTTTTCAACGCCTGCGTTCCAATACTTCCCGCAGCACCAAAGCCTCAACCAGCGCCTGGGGATGCAGTTCTAGAGCAGTAGGCGATTTTTTTTCTAATTTCGCCGGCCGGTAAGCATCGGACCGGTGCTCAAGAGTTCCTCGAGCAGGAATCGCTGCCCGTGCCAGTTGAAGTATTTTTTGTTGCGCTTCTGGCTGCTGAAAATACGCCAGTACTGCGCCAGAAATTACTGATCGAGGATCTCTCACCTTGGGTACCAGGCCGGCAAGCAATTGTTCGCACGCGCGCAATGACTCCGCCTGCTGGTGAACACCAAAATCTAGTCCGGCAACAGAACCTAGCCCCATTCCACTCAAAGCTGCTAGGGGCCCGGAATATAGCCGCTCCAAAATCGGCTCCGCGGTGGAGGTAAAAATCTTCCAAGGAAGACCAACGTATTCTCCATCTACTGGGAAATACAGGCATTGTTCTTCCTCGGAAGAAGACAAAAATTCGTGGCGAGTATTCCACCTGTTCCAAATTTTTGAAGCATCGCTTTCTAATCCTACTCTGCGCAATACCCAGCAACCCACATAAACCCGCAGATAAGCAGGGGGATGGGGGTCGTATCTTCCCGAACGATGGTTCTGCCCTACCAACAATGATTCCTGAGGCTGTTCACGAAAAGCAAAGTGTTCGCCCATAGTCGCAACGTAGGCGGGGCCAAACATTAAGGTGCCAAATACATCGCAAAAGGTTTCTTCAAACCAAGCCCCCCAAATACGCTGGATTTCGCTAACTGCTATTCCCTGGTAATCAATTTGCAGCGGTAAAACTCCTTGGTCTTCATCAACGATTCCCATTTCTTGGCGCAGATCGGAGTCCAAATCGCGCACCGAAACTAAAAAATCGTGACCTATTTCGTGTCCTAGGGCGGGCCATAGTGATAATTGCTTAAAGAAACGAGGCGGCAAAAAGATGGGAGCCACCGAGGTGGGGGCGAATCCGGTCCAGACCGCAAGATTGGCTTTGGAAAGACGGGTAACTGGCCAAGCAGTGGCAAGTGGCAGTCCCTCGGCTTGGGCAAATTGCACAATAGGTTGATAACAAGCATCTGCCAACGCATCGGCATCGCCAAGATCAACAACCTGCTTCTCGTCTCGACGTTGCCCAATCAGCTCGCTAACTTCTTCCAAAACAATATTCAGCACCCCGGTCGCGTGACCAAACTCGCCTTGGCTTCCTTTAGCAAGCTCATTTTCCAATAATTGCGCTTGCCGGGGAATCCATTCGGTTAGTAGTTTTGCGAATCGGCGATTAGCACGCTCGTGCTCTACTTCTTTCCCTAGTTCCTGCGCTTTTTTGCTAATGCTTTGCAAATGAAGGCTCAGGCGCTCGCGTACCCGCTTTTCTAGCGCGACCGACTCGGCGTTTTTTGGAAGCGCCAATCTGGGCCTGGACCGAACATCGGAAGGTGCAGACGAGGGAATTGTTTCCCCAGCCAAATCAGCGGAACGTTGCTGGCCGGACATACCGGAAAAGCGCCGGTGAAGCCAAAGCAGTATCTTGACCACCAGCACTAGAAAGATGATTGCCTTAACCAAGGCGACTAGCAACATAGGGGACTCCGGCTACTTAGCAGTTTTTTTCTGAACAACTGAAGAATAGGGCTTGGTTGATTTCCAAGAGTTTCTGCGAGCAAGTGGTGGTCCCAGAACCTCGGACAAAATCAACCGCTGTAGCAGAATGCTAGTGGCTTTTTGGTCGCTAGGTTTTCCAAACTGATTAAAAAATGCTAAGGGGTTCGTTTTCATTAGTCTTTTAGTCCGAGTTTCATTGAATCATCTGTTTACTAAAAAGTCTATCCGGGCTTCACTCTATGGGACGGTGGACAAATTTTTTCTTCCCTTCGGCATAATCGGCCACGATTTGACCTTCCCCGTACAGTTTGTATTTATAAATCAGTAATCCATCTAACCCCACCGGCCCCCGGGCATGAATTTTATTGGTACTGATACCGACTTCAGCTCCAAACCCATATTTAAAACCGTCGGAAAAACGAGTTGAACAATTCCAAAACACATTGCCAGAATCCACCAGGGTCATAAATCGCTCTGCATTATTTTTATTCTCAGTAATAATCGCATCGGTATGACCAGATCCATAAGTATTAATATGTTGAATTGCTTCGTCGAGGGTCCCCACTATTTTGACAGTTAGTTTATAATCTAAATACTCGGTTTGATATTCCAACTCGGTTGCTTTTTCGCAATCAATGATTTTCGCGGTTTTACTACATCCGTAGAGAACCACTGAATGACTATCCAAAAAAACTTTAAGTTTTGGCAAGTAGTCTTTTGCAATTTTCTCATGAACCAACAGTGTTTCGGTTGCGTTACATACCGCTACATACTGTGTTTTTGAGTCATTGACCACTGCCACAGCTTGATCTAGGCCAGCAAATTCGTCCACGTAACAATGACAAATTCCGTCGGCATGCCCCAGTACGGGTATGTTAGAATTTTGAATAATATACTTCACAAAAGCATTGGAGCCCCTAGGAATAATCAAATCAATATATTCATCTAACTTGAGCATCTCATTGACATCGGATCTAGTTTCAAGCAAATGAATAAATCCCTTGGGAATTCCTGCACTTAAGCAAGCTTCTTCAATGACATCAGTAAGTATTCGATTAGTTTCTTTAGCTTCACTTCCGCCTTTAAGCAGTACGGCATTACCGCTTTTTAAGCAAAGGGTGGCAATTTGCACCAGTGCATCTGGCCGAGACTCAAAAATAATGCCAATAACACCTATAGGACAGCTAACTTTATATAAGTTTAGCCCTTGGTCCAACTCAGTAGCCAATAGTGTTTGTCCAACCGGCTCGGGCATTAATATTAAAGTTTCAAGGCCTGCAACCACTTCTTGTAGTTTTCTGCTGTCGAATTTAAGCCTTTTCAACAGAGGAGCTTCAACATTTTCCGCCTCACTCCGGTGCAAATCATTTTTATTTGCGTCGAAAATGTCTACGTTTCTACGAATCAACGCGTCTTTGATATTTCGGAGCGCTTGATCCTTAACTTCTTTGTCCAACGCTGCCAACAAAACGGAAGCATTTTTGGCTTGAATCGCGACCTCATGTATCATTTCCTAGGCCTCCCGTCCAACGTGTTCCCGTGCTCCATCCCATGCTCCAAAGGTATTGCAAGGCGCTGCCCACACAGATATTGGGTCTCCGGTACGTTCTTGCGCTCCTAAAATATCACACAAAATCGAGCCAGGTTCATAATTTACGCAGGTCTCTAATCGTGTAGAGTGCCTTCCAATGACTTAAGATGCATCAGAACCGCCAAACTTTCTGGCTTGTCCGGGGTATTAGCGACCCACTTGTCAAGCCCCTTAGACTACACATTTACGCTCCACAACCATTGGTTAGATAAAATCGGTTACGTCGAATTTGCATATTTCGCAAGGCTTTATGTACTGCTCGTGCTATCGACCTGCCCTTCGGCTTTGACTGCAATAAGTTGTTTGCGCTAGCATTTTCAAAACACAATAGACGGGAAAAAGCCGTCACCAAGTTTCGGATGAATAGTCTGCACATTCACACGAGGTAACACATTGGGCCTTCATTCCTTGTCATCTAAGTTGGGAAAATATCGCCTAATTGCCGAGCTAGGACATGGCGGTATGGCCGATGTATACCTAGCAGCAGCTCAGGGACTTGGCGATTTTAATAAGCTGCTGGTAATCAAAATATTAAGAAATACCGACGATCCAGACTATGTAAAAATGTTTCTTGATGAGGCCAGACTTGCTGCCCGGCTTAATCATCCAAATGTTGTTCATACCTATGAAGTTGGGCAAGAAGGCGACAATTACTATCTGGTAATGGAATTTTTACATGGACCTACGCTATCTTCTTTACGAAAATTAGCAGTCCAAAAAAATTATAAGCTGGGAGTTAATCTTTCGCTGTTTTTAATATCAGATATTCTTAACGGTCTTCAATACGCTCATGAGCTAAAAGATTACACTGGTCAGCCTCTGAATATTGTCCATAGAGATTTAACTCCGCAAAATATTTTAATTACCTTCGATGGTGAGTGCAAAATTCTTGATTTTGGCATTGCTAAAGCAAGTGGCGCCTCTTGCGAAACCAAGGCAGGGGTTTTCAAAGGCAAAATAGCCTATGCATCGCCGGATCAAACACGATACAAGAAAGTCGATCATCGATCAGATTTATTTTCAGTGGCAGTAATGCTCTGGGAATCAATTGTTGGCCATCAAATGTGGAAAGGCGTTCCCGGAACAAGCATTTGGTTGCAATTATACCAAGGTCAGATTCCGTCTCTCAGAGATGCTAAGCCAGATACACCTTCGGAACTTATCCAAATATGCGAACGGGGGCTGGCGGTTGATCCTAATGAACGCTTTTCATCAGCAAGGGAATTCCAAGATGAAATAGACCGTTTTCTTGACAAGCAGGGTCGTACGGTAAGCCGCAAGGAAGTGGCTAAGGTAATTACTACTTTATTTGAAAGCGAACGTGCAAAAATACAATCGATTATCGAGAGCCAACTCGCTAAAAACGATTCTATCGAACTACACCGTCTTCCGAAAATTGGAGAAACAAGTTCTAGAACGGCTGGCACGTCAGAAGGTAGTTGGTTGCAGTCTAGCAAGAATAATGAAATAGATTTATCCAATAAAAATGAAGAGCCGTCCGAAGCGGTTAGCATTTCGGAAATTAAAAATATAAAAAGTAGGCCAAAAAGCTTTTACTATATTATAGCCATAGCCGTGGCATTGGTTATCGCAGCTATTTATTGGTACTTATTGGCCTTTGCGCCAGGAAGCCCAGATCCATCTTCAGCCTCCAACTCTCCTGCACCTCAGCCCTCGGTTACTTCCAGTAGAGTCACCTTGCCATCTTTTGTTCCTGCAAAAACCATAGAGCCGAAGACCACAACTACAGTGAAGACGAGCGAAGAGGAGAAAAACTAAATTACTGCATGTATTTGCAAGTCTGCGGTCAGCTCAACTCAAGCCTTGACTCGCACCGTTTTTTTTCGAATCAAATTTTGGAAGCCTATCCAAAAATAGATGGGCGCCAATCACCTTTCCCCCAACTATCTGCGTGTCTCCCCCAGATGCTTCTGTTGCAGATTATCCAGCGTTTACTCGCTTCGCTCCAGCGCTTCTCACGAATCACACACACACTGTCACAAAATCGAAGCTCATTGCGTTAGACAGTCAAAGCGCAACCCATACGGAGAAAACGATGAGGACAGCGAACGGATCTCGCGGGGAACAAGGCGGAAGAGTCTGCAGCTTCGATGGTCGCATTCTGCCACTGAAAGAAACTCGATTAGCCGCGAACGCGCGGGGCGGTCTTGCCCGCATTCTAATGGAACAACGTTTTGCCAACCATAATTGCGAATCACTAGCAGTAACCTACTTTTTACCCCTACCTGCCGATGGCGTTGTCAGTGGATTTGAATTTCACATTGGCAATCAGTGCATAGTCGGAGAGGTAGACCTTAGAGAAATAGCTCACGAGCGGTACGAGCAAGCGTTAATCGAGGGGTTTTCGTCATGCCTTCTGGAGCAAAACAGCACCAGTTTGTTTTCTCAGGAGCTTGGTAACATACCTCCCCTAACTGAGGTCCTGGTCAAACTAGTTATTGATCAGCGATTAACCTGGCTTGCAGAAGGAGCTTGGGAATGGCGATTTCCTACCGCAGTAATACCTCGCTATGTTGGCAATCAAGATGTTGATTCTTCGGTTGCTTCTCCCAACGTTGAGCTAGTTGAGGATGATACGGGAGCTCGGCTCTTTTTCTTTATACAGATTCACGACGCCTTGCTTTTTGGCTCTAGACCAAGCTCTCCTTCCCACTCCATTCATTCGGTGGCGGACATAGGCTTATGTACCGCCAGTCAAGACAATGAAAATGGAGTTTCCCCTGATCGTGACGTAGTAATCAGGTGGCCGATCGCTTTTTCTACCGCTGGTATTTCCATCGACGTTGGAAGAGCAAGTGCTGGTAAGCCAAACTCGGATTGTGCTTTTGCGCTACTAACTTTGATTCCTCCCCAGAAATCCCTTTCTATTTCGGTTAGTCCACAGCCCCGGGATTTAATGGTTTTACTCGACACCAGTGGCTCTATGGCGGGAGCACCGCTTGATCATTTGAAAGAAATCAGCAGTGCACTAGTGAACTCGTTAACCGAAAATGATCGCTTGGAGCTCATCGAATTCTCAATGGAAACCCGGCGATTCAAACGCGACATTATTTGCGCGCAGCAAATGGTTAGGCAAGAAGCACTTAACTGGATTTCTCGCTTAGAAGCTGGTGGTGGCACCGAAATGAGACAAGGTATCATAAGCGCACTACGGCCGCTACGAAAAGATGCTCAACGTCAGGTGGTACTTATTACCGACGGTCTTATCGGATTTGAAAGCGATGTAATTCAAATTATCTTGGAAGAACTGCCTCCAAATTCTCGATTACATACCATAGGAATTGGGTCCTCAGTTAATCGATCTCTGACTTCTCCTGCCGCCAGAGCGGGAAAAGGTGTCGAGCTAGTGGTAGGAATAGATGAATCTCCTCAAGATGCAATACGTCGTTTATTGGCGCGAACTACTGCTCCGCTAATTACTGATCTTTCTATACAGGGCAGTGCTCTGCTTCAATTTACGCCTGAAAAAATTCCTGATTTATTTGCAGAATCTCCAGTACTAGTTTTGCTTAAAATAAAACCGCAAGGTGGCAAAATCGATATCACCGGTAAGACTCGCAAAGAAGTCTGGTACGATTCCATCGAAATTCCACCAATTGAGCCAGGAACCGGAAATCAGGCCCATATTGCTCTTTTCGGTCGAGAACATATCGAGGATTTAGAAATGCGTCTTGCCGCAGGAGAAGAAAATCGCTCCCAGATTGAACAACAGATTCAGCAAATAGGGCTCATTTTTCAAATCCCTTCTCGGTTTACCTCGTGGATAGCGGTCAGCGATTCAATAAGTATCGATCCCCTTCTTCCTCGAAAAAGAATATCCCAACCGCACAAGCTTAGCTACGGAGTATCTGCCCAGTCCATGGGACTAAGAAAATTTGCATCGGTTTCCCCCTCCATCGATGAATATCTGAATTCTTCTACCAAAATTCATAAACCAGCAGCGTCTACCATCAAAAGCCAATCGTCATCCCTAATATTTTCGCCAATACCAGACTCTTTTCACACCTCTAGGGTTGCTGAATCGCCAGCGAGTGACTCTTGCACCGACCTCCTTTCGAGAATTTTCAAGGGAAGGATTATCTTTACTTCTTCAAGAAAGCTTATTTTGGAGGCCGCTATCGACGATAAAGAGTTTTGCTGGGCTACACCAACAGAAATAAGGCTAATTTGTTGGGATGGCACCAATGTAGTCGCTGATATCGACCTGGAGAGTAGTACGCCAGCAAAAACCTTAGATAAGGGACAATTATTAAAAATTGTTTTGCATTTAAGACCTAGATTTTCGACCACTCCCAAATTTCTTATATTGCGAGTTTCCGCAGAATGCATCGCCATTGATTTGCGCGGCCTCTGGGTTGAGGGAGACTGCAAGTAATGGTCGATCTCGATTCTTACGTCCCTAAAATAATTGAGGGCGACGCCGATTCTTTTGCCTATTGGGTAGCCAGCGCGGAACCAATTATACGAAATAGTCTTCGCCAATTTGCTACTGTAGTAGACGTGGAAGCTATTCTACAGGAAGCTTTACTAAGAGTATGGCAAGTTGCTCCTCGCTACGTTCCCGATGGCCGTCCCAACGGCTTGTTACGACTAGGAATACGTATCGCGCGCAACCTAGCAGTAAGCGAAGCCAGACAAACCCACTCCAATCCTCAGCACAGAAAAAGTTTAGAGTTGGCTCTAACTCAATTAGAACACAACTCGCTTCCAGGAAACGATCCCCTTCTTCGCCGGCGTATCGAAGAATGCCGCAAGCTTCTTCCTAGAAGGCCAGCCATAGCTTTGGACCAAAGATTAGCTAGTGGAGGAGCAGAACCCGACGCAGTGCTGGCAAGTCGCGTCAAAATGAGTTTGAATACTTTTTTACAGAATGTTAGCCGAGCCAGGAGATTTCTTACTGAGTGCTTAAAAAAACTGGGTGTTGATCTCGATTCGGACCTACCATGAAAAACGACGCCCGCCGACAGACCCTTTTGGAAGCTTCCACCAGCGCCTGGCGCCCTTCCGATCCTTCAGGCACGGTTCAGTTTCATCCTGCCTGGTACGATCTGGACAAAGAAGGACGCCTTAAAGCGTTTGAAATAGCCAGAACCATGCGCCAAATCGAGGCGGCGGTTGATCCTAAAGGGTTATCGTCTACAGGAAGAATGGTTTTACGCCGAATATTGAAAGCCTCTCCCTGAACCTCACAGTTGTTACCTCGCAACTATTCAGCACCCGCTCTTTCTTACCGTCAATACGGTAATTCCATTTCGAAAATTACAAACATGCTAAGAACAATTATTATTGGGCTGGCAAAACAAAATTCTGAGCCCTGATCAATAGATCAGGAGCTACTTGAACCCGTACAGAGCAATGCTCGCCGTCCTTATTTCTTTTCTGTCGGTAAAGTACCTGTATTAATCTGTTTTGCCAGACAGTAATCCCTTTTACGGTTGAGCCTCTTCGCATTACCAGATCAAAGGTTTTGAAATCAAAACTCTTATTTGAGCAATCGGTCGAATAGAGCACCGAAATCAACGCGTTTTTTTTTAATGTCTGGCTTTTGGTAAAAGGAAGAACTTCTAGAGTAACCTTTCCCTTACCCACCAAGAATACCTCGCATTTTCGGTTTGCATCAGATAAAGGAGCCTGGCAAGGAATTTTTTCCATGTCTTCCTCCAGTAAACCGTAAACACCAAACCTTCCTAACCTTTTGGAAAGAAGCATTGCTCGGTGGAGGTCAGAGTGCAAGGATGCCGCCTTGGCAGATAAATCAGAAGGAGATGGCGTGCATTGTACGAATGACAAGAAAGTGATAAACAGCAGTATTCTTAGTTTGACTAAAAAGCGCGGTCTCCAAACCTTATCGTTTCGCAAATCAAACATCTTACCAAAAAAAAGCCTGCCAAAAAACAAGAAACGCGAGAATTTTAAAAAGACCACCAACTTGAGCTCCAATGCATAGTTTTAAAATTAGGAAATTATCATGAACATAGCTCATTTAGCAGCGGAAGTTCGGCCTTTTGCTCGCACCGGTGGCTTAGGTGAGGTTATAGGAGCTCTACCTATAATCCAGGCCAGCCTTGGCCACCATGTTTCGGTATGGGCGCCTCTATACCAACAAGTTCGCCGGGAAGCAGAACATTTAGGCATTCCTTTAGAATGGACGATTGAGCCTTTTTCTATCGAATTAGGCTACCAGACCCATAATATTGGTTTGTTACAAAGCAAACTTCCAGGATCTAATGTCTCTATCTATTTTGTTGGCGCTGATCCGTTTTTTGACCGGCCAGCTATTTACTCGCCCGATTCTTACGGAAGAGATGATGGGCTTTTTCGCTTTGCTGTTTTTGTACGCGCTGCTCTAAAAGCTATTCCCATGCTTGCTCCTGCTCCCGATATAATTCATGCCCACGACTGGCATACAGCCCTGGCGCCAATGGCATTAGCATGGGATCAACCGGCAAATCCGTATTACAAAGACGCAGTTTCCGTATTCACTATTCACAACCTGGCATTCCAGGGAATTTACGAGCAAAACCAATATCTCTATCTTGGATTGCCTATAGATAAGTTAGCAGCTAGTTCTTGGAGAGAGCATATAAATCTGCTTAAAGGCGCGGCAATAGCCGCTGATGCACTCACCACTGTCTCGCCTAGCTATGCGCGGGAAATCACCTCCCACCCTTGGGGATTCGATTTAGAATCAGTTTTTCGCAGTCGTTCGGATCGACTGGTAGGAATTATTAATGGAGTTGATCGCAACGAATGGAATCCTTCGAAGGACCCTCGGATTCCTTGCCATTATGGCCTAGAAAATCCTTCGGAAAAATCTCACTGCCGCCGCGCTTTGCTCACCATGGCCGGCATGGACCCGGATGATTCGGGCCTAGTAATTGGTCTGGTGGGAAGACTAACCGAGCAAAAAGGTTATGATTTGGTTTTTCCGGTTTTGCAGGAACTGATTAGCCAAGGTTTTCGTTTCGTTCTCTTAGGAACCGGAGAGCCAGAATTTGAGCGACAGGTGCGTGCTTATTCGCACTCTGCTCGCACTAAATTCTGGGGATATGTGGGCTTCGAAGACACCTTGGCCCATTGGATTGAAGCAGGGTGCGATGCTTTTCTCATGCCTTCTCGTTTCGAGCCTTGCGGACTATCCCAATTGTATTCATTGGCTTATGGTTCTTTGCCGATAGTTAACCGAGTCGGGGGATTGAGAGATACGGTAGAACCATTTACGGGTGCGAACGTCCTTACCGCCACCGGATTTGAACTAAAATCGCCAACACCTTCTGGTCTTTTGGAAACCCTTAATTTGGTGAAAGTCTGCTTCCAAAACAAGCTTCTTTGGAATCAATTGGTTCACAATGGAATGAAAAAAGATTTTAGCTGGCAACGATCGGCCAAAGAATACTTGTCTCTTTATCAACAACAATTGTACGAAAAACAAGCCCGACGACCCAGCTCGCAAATTGGCTGGTGATTATGCGCTTGGTTTGCAACTTTGCGGCTGCCGAACCAAGCCCCTAGCTGAGTCTCTCTTTTTGCATTCTACTCGGTTTGCTACGCTGCGCACTCCTTAGGAGGCATTCAGCGTGGGTCAAGCTCAGAAAAGTCGTGTCGAGAATTGTGTAATAGCATCCGCAGCGCCGGCACAACTACCCGCGCTCCATAGGTTGCGAGTGGTGACTTGGAATCTCCAATCCTGTACCAGGGGGCTGTCCCGAATAGCCACTCTATTGAAGAGCCTAAACGCCGATGTGGTAGCATTACAAGAAGTAGACCGTCATACTCATCGCTCTGGATGGAAAGACCAAGCCGAACTCCTTGCCCAAGAAGCTGGTTTTGCTTATTTTCATTTTTTTAAAGCGGTCGACTGGAATCCTGGTGAGTATGGCTTAGCACTTCTTTCTCAATGGCCACTCAGCGAATGCTGCTCAGTAAAACTTCCTAACCGGCGAAGCCTTGAGCAAAGAATTTTGGCTTCTGCCCAGTTGGTCCTTCCTGGAAAAAATTTTCGCGTATGTGCTACCCATCTCACTCATGCCCATACCAGCTTTCAACTGCGCTGCGCACAAGCCCGTAGCATTGTGCAACAATTCTTGGATATCGGGTTACTTTTGGGCGATATGAATTCCCTTCCTTCCAGTGCTGCCTGCCAAACGCTAAGCGAAAGCTTGGTAGACGTATTTGCAGCAGTAGGCGTTGGAAAGGGCGGCACCCGAGCGGTTATTCCTTTCCTAAACCTACGTATTGACTACATTTTTGCTTCTCGCGATTTAGTCTTGGAAAGCTCATGGGTCACCCGCACAAGCGCCTCCGATCACCATGTACTGGTGGCCGAGGTGGCGGTGCCGACCTTTAAACGCGAATGCCGCTGAAACCACAGTTGGTTTCGCCTATAACCATCTTAGGTTTTCTAAAACATGGAGCTTCCTAATTGGCAAGCGCACTATTTTTTTTGTATTTGTAAATTCTTATAAATCATTTCTACGAACTTAGGTGGCGTTAAAAAACCTTTACCCCATTGTTGATCGTAGTCGGCGCTAGGCTTGGAAGCAAGTACTTGCTCCAAACTTTTTCCTTGTTTTAGCTGGCCCTTGATGCGATTGGACACAACTGCAAGCATGTCTCTATATGCTTTCAGATCCTCTTTGGCGGCCAATGGTCCGTGGCCTGGTATAATCTTAGTTTTATTGCTAGCCATTTTTAGCATATTGTCGACCGCTGCTATTACGCCATCCACTGTACCGCCACTTGAGGTATCAATAAAAGGATATATCTTATTAAAAAAAATGTCGCCGGCATGAATTACATTGCTTTTCTTGAAATACACGATTGAATCACTATCAGTATGCGCGCTTGGCATATGAATTACCGTTACCTCTTCCCCATTGATAAAGATGCTCATATTCTGCGACAAAGTAATTACTGGAAGCGCTTTTAGGGGGCTTGCCGGGAAACGCATATTTAAAAATTCAATTACACTCTCAGCAGATGCACGCTTCAAGACATTTTCATGAGCAATGATAAGCACCCCTTTTTTTCCTAGGTTTTCGTTACCGCCAATATGATCGAAATGCCAGTGAGTATTAATTACCATCTTGATTGGCATATTGGTAATCTTGGCGATAGCTTTTTTAATTTTAGGCATGAGCGGCGCTATTTGAGTGTCAACCATTAATACCGAGTCTTTACCAATCGATAAACCTATGTTACCTGCCATCGAGCCAGTCAGCATATAAGTTGTTTCCGATAGCTTTTCGGCTTCAATTCTGACTTTGGATATATCTTCTTGTGAAAGTGCGGTTGCGCAGTACAGAGTAGCTGCGCAAATAGAGATTTTATACAGCCAAGACATTTTCATTGCAAAGACTCCGTATTGTAGTTGGTTGTACGGTTTTATGACCGACTAGACGACCATCAAGCCACTTGGCCAAAAAGTCAAGAAAAGAAGAAACGGAAAAACAATTATTCGCCTTGTCGAATCACCGACTCAAATCACCAACGATAAGCGATCCCCAGAAACCCAGTTTGCCGCAAATACTCGGAAATTCGCTCGCTTCCCTCATTAATTGCCAGGGAAGGACTCCATTGCAACGAATACTTTGCTTCCATATCTAATCTTTTCCAAACTGGATAAGAAACTTTCGCAGTAATCGAACTTCGCGATTCATCATCAATTAGAAATAATCCTTGAGGAAACCCGCCGTCAGTATATTGAAAATACTGATACGAAGCTTGTAGCATAGCAACCCATTGCCCCCAAAGGCGAGTGGAAAATAAAACCCACCAATTGTGCCTCCAATGGTTTTCTCCAAAGCTATTTGATTTAATCCAACGTACTAAATACCCCAACTGCAATCCTATTGTACCTTTATATCCGAATACTCCCCGCGCTTCCAAAGGCCAATCCTGTCGTTTTGTAAGAACTTCATTAAAATGCGTAGCCTTCTCACGAAAAATTTCACCTCGATACCAGAGCAGGCTTTCGCTGCAAGACAAGGCAAAGAAATGACTGCGAGAAATTTGATAACGCAACAAAAATTCTATATACGGACCAAAATAGTTGTAAGCTATTTCCGAAGGAAATAAAAAACTTTTGAGCCCAACGGTGATGCGCCCCAGATGATTTTGAGATATATAACGTTCATAATACAAGGAGCTGTCAAAGAAAAATGAATTATCATTTCTAGAGAAAAATAGTTTGGCTTGCCCCTCCCCTTCCCATCCCAAGGTGGCTTTTTCCATTTTCCAGGGATGGCGGAATCCTATTTTTTGAACCCAACCATTTTCTTTTGGTGATTTCCAATACTTGCGTAGACCAAGAACTGAGTATAGCTCCAAAAGATGACGGTCATTAATACGCCAACGTCCCGAAACATTAGCCGCCAACCCCCAAAACATATCTGTAGACTCAATTTCTCCGACCGTCTTCGAGGGATGGGAATCGACCCCTCCTCCCAAAGAAACCAAACCGCGAGTTTTCGCATAAGAATTATTAAACATACCCAGAACCACAGCCACGCAGAACACCAGCCAGCAAATTCGAAAAACAGTATTATTCATGAGAATGAAGCGCTTGAGCTTTTGACCGGATTTCTTTGGCTTTTATACGAGCCTCTGCGGCAAGCTGATGCACCCTGGCACGCCTATTAATTAATTGTTCTATGGTTTCGTTATCCGAAAAAGAAATCCAGGTATTACTAACCCCGGAAGGCACGTTTACCAAATGCTTCTGCCCTTCTGCATTATCTTTATTATCGGTAGGAAAATAAGTCGTAGGTGCTTGATCGGGAGACTTTTCTTTGGACACCGCGGTTTCCTGAGTGTCTCTGCTTTCAGCAGTAACCGGCGTGTCCGTATTCTGAGCATTCATCTGGTCGGCTTGCTCATTTGGCGGCGAAGCAGCCAAATGCTGCTTAATAGCGATGCGTCGGTCGTTTTCTCCCCAAAGCGAGTCTTCTTCCATTAGTTCACCCATGCGTCGCTCAAGATCACGCTCCTTTTCCAATACTTCGATGCGCTGAGAAAGCAGTTGCTCTTCACGCCGAAGCTTATCTTCGTAATCTAAAAAGGCATCTGCCAGCTCCCTGAGTTTTTCCGGGTCATCTTCAGACTTTACGACAACTAGGGGTTCGGTAGGAACCGCAGCTATCGCCTCTAGCATTTTGCTCCGCTCTGCACTTAGAACCCTAATTTGGGAAAGAAGTCCCCAACGCTCTTGGTTAATAGTCTGAGTTTGACCAATAGCTTGACCAGCTTGCTTCAGTTGTTTTCGATACTCTTCCAATTCAATGCCTAGCTGCTCGACAAGCTTTTCTTTATGGGCTTTCAGCTCCTCCAAAACATGGTTTTCCGCCTGTACTAGCTTAATTATTTGGGAAGAAATTTCTTGGGATTTTTCCAGTAACCGATACAAGTCGGAATGAACAAACCAATTGCTCCCTCGGGACTTTTTCTCCTGTTCAATTCTATCGGCGAGTTGTTCTAACGACTTTTCCAATGATTGGCGTTGACTGCGCAAAGTTTCTTTTCGGGAATGGGCTTGGGCTACTTTTTGGCGTAAAACATCCAAGTTCGCCGACTGCGCGTCACCGAGGAAAAACACTACTGCCCAGAGCACCAAAACCCAGCGTCGAATCAACATAAGAATAGTAGAAAGCAAGCTTCATGCCCGACGTATGCGCGACCACACCCCTTTACGACTAAGAGTCAATAGCCCGAAAATACATAAAAAACAATTTTTTGTTTGCTACGGAGCCAATCCAAATCTCATAAATTTGACATCTAGGCTTCAAAAAACTGAGCCTTCTCTTGGCACATACACAAGTTGTGGAGTAGGGTGCGTTCCCTCGAAATTAAATGCAAGGAGCAAAATGCACCATGGTTGTTCATCCTCTCGCTGGTAAACCAGCGCCTGCTTCTCAACTGGTCAATGTTCCCCGATTAGTTACCTCCTTTTACTGTGAGCATCCCGACCCTTCGGAAGAAACCCAACTAGTCAGTTTCGGCACCTCTGGACATCGGGGAGTATCTACCAGCGGCAGTTTTAATGAAGACCATATTCAAGCCATTTCCCAGGCAGTATGCGAGGTGCGAAAATCGCAAGGCATTACTGGGCCACTTTTTTTAGGAATGGATACTCATGCTCTTTCCGAACCGGCTTTGGTTACTACTCTCGAGGTTTTAGTTGCCAACGGAGTGGAAGTATTTATTCAGAAAAATCTGGGCTATAGCCCTACTCCGGTAGTTTCCCATGCTATTCTTTCTCACAATCGGGGTCGCACCCAAGGCTTAGCCGATGGCATTGTGATTACTCCTTCCCATAATCCGCCCGACGGGGGTGGATTCAAATATAATCCTCCTCATGGCGGACCCGCCGACACTGCTATCACCAAGGCTATAGAAAAACGAGCTAACCAGCTTCTGGCAGAACAAAATGCCGGTGTTACTAAAACTCCCTGGTCCCAAGCATTTGCACGTGCCCACCAGCATGATTTCATTCTTCCTTATGTAGAAGAATTGTCTTCGGTATTAGATATGGATGCACTCCGTACCAGCAAAATTCGAATCGGAGTGGACCCTATGGGAGGCGCTAGTATTGATTTATGGGACCCCATTGTTAATCGCTACGGATTAAATTTAGAGGTTGTTAACCGACGTATTGATCCTACGTTTTCATTCATGACCATCGATCATGATGGCAAAATTCGTATGGATTGTTCTTCGCCTTATGCAATGGCTAGTCTTATTAAGTTAAAAGATCGATTCGACATTGCTTTTGGTAATGATACCGATGGCGACCGCCATGGTATTGTTACTAAAAACGGACTTATGAACCCTAATCACTTTCTTGCAGTAGCAATTTATTATTTATTTCAAAACCGACCCCAATGGAATCCTAATGCGGCCATTGGTAAAACTTTAGTTTCCAGCGCCATAATCGATCGCGTAGCCAAACATATTGGCAGACCTCTGTTAGAGGTTCCGGTGGGTTTCAAATGGTTTGTCAAAGGTCTTTCTGACGGCAGCTATGGATTCGGGGGAGAAGAAAGCGCGGGCGCTTCCTTTTTGCGCCGAGATGGAACTACTTGGACTACCGATAAAGACGGTATTCTTTTGGGCCTTCTGGCCGCAGAAATCACCGCCAAACTGGGCCAAGATCCTTCCATGGTGTATCAACAACTGGCCTCAGAACTGGGTTCTCCAGTATATAAACGAACAGATAATGCGGCTACTCCTGCCCAGAAAGATATTTTGAAAAATCTTTCTCCCCAGCAAGTTAAGACTACCTCCTTAGCAGGAGAACCCATTCTCCAGCGCATTACCCATGCTCCGGGAAACCAAGCTTCTATCGGTGGGTTAAAAGTGGCTTCTCAAAATGGATGGTTTGCTGCTCGTCCATCCGGCACCGAGGATATTTATAAGATCTATGCGGAAAGTTTTTTGAATTCTGACCATTTAGAACAAATACAGCAAGAAGCCAAAGGCATTCTGCAAGAAGTTTTTCAGTCAGCGGGTGTATAACCAAGTTCTCAAGAGTAATAATGAATCTATTCACGTTTGCCGGGGCGCCGAATAGCGTGTCGCTGTCTACGTAGCTGAGCACGTGCTTGGGTCTCGTCTAGCGAGGAAGAAATTTCCCGATCACCTGCTAGGCAAGAAGTCAGATGCTTGGCCAAACTACTAATAGTAGGATATTCAAAAATCTGGCTGATACGAATTTCTAGGTTGTGATGCCTCATAATTCTTCCAGCCAGTTGAGCTAGAGCTATCGATGTGCCTCCCATCTCAAAAAAATTACTCGCTCTATCCATTGAACAAGCTCCAAACAGGTCTTGACACTGCTCTTGAAGCCATTTTTCCAAGGGAAGAAGTGGACCATCCGGGGATGGCAACTGAACTTTGGTCGGTGGCTCGGGCAAAGCGTTGCGATCAATTTTGCCATTAGGAGACAAAGGCAGTTGGGGCAAAAACACCCAACTATCCGGCACCATATAAGTAGGAAGCAACTGGGTAACATGGGCGCTTAACAGCGCCTCTCTGCTAATATTGTCGCTAAATGACTTATCAACTACCAGGTAGGCTACCAACTGCTGGTTTTTTCCTTCCATCGAGCGCACAACCACCACACACTGACGAACCATAGGAAAACGCTCGATTACACTCTCGATTTCACCTAATTCAATGCGCAGTCCGCGAAGCTTGACTTGGTGATCGAGCCGCCCCAGAAAAATCAGGTTCCCGTCTGCGGTCCAGCGCACCAAATCCCCGGTTCGGTACAACGCGGCTTGGCAACCAACTGGTGAAGAAGAATTGGCCGAAAACCGGTCGGGAACAAACCGCTTGACAGTAAGATCGGGGCGATTTACGTATCCCAGAGCCACCTGCACTCCACCAATATAGAGCTCCCCAGGAACCCCAACTGGCACAGGTTGCTGCTGATGGTCCAAAACGTACAACTTTGTGTTGGCAATAGGTTTTCCAATTGGAACCGGATCACGCAGCAAGTCATTGCTGCACTCCCACCAAGTCACATCCACTGCGGCCTCAGTAGGACCATACAAGTTGTGCAGCTCGGCGTGAGGAATAATTTGATAACACCGGCGCACTAGCTCAGCGCTCAAAGCCTCGCCACTAGCTACAATGCGACGCAAACTAGTGCATTGCTCAGCCAAAGGGTATTCCAAGAAAGCTCCCAGCATTGACGGCACAAAATGTAAGGTAGTTACTTTACGCTCGCGAATTATTCGGCATAGAGCAGAGGGGTCTCGGTGCTCTTCCGGAGGCAGCACTTCTAGCATAGCCCCAGTTACTAGGGGCCAGAAAAACTCCCAGGTCGATACGTCAAATGAAAAGGGAGTTTTTTGCAACACCACATCCTGAGCGTCTAGCTTCAGAGCTTGCTGCATCCAAAGAATGCGATTGATCACCCCCTGGTGAGTATTAGTCGCTCCCTTGGGACGGCCAGTAGATCCTGAGGTAAACAGCGTGTAAAGCGCATTGCCGGGAATGGGCCGGGGGTCGGGAAAAGTATGATCAGTTTTTTTCAGATTTTTTAAGTCGGCAATGTCCACCAATTGCAGCAGCCCTTTTTCGCCTTTCCATCTAGGCATCACCGGGGCGTGAGTGAGCACTATTCGCGGCCTTGAATCTTCCAGCATCTGCTCGATACGCGGAGAAGGATATTCGGGGTCTATAGGGACATAAACTCCGTCGGCCATAGGCACAGCCAGCAGCGATACCACCATTTCCAACGATCGCTGCATAAATATTCCCACATGTTCGCCAGGGAAAATCGATTCGCGCAACTGGTTAGACAGCGCACATGCTTTAGCGCGCAGCTCGCAAAAAGTAAGGCTCTGCTCTCCATAGCGTACAGCCACCGCGTGTTCATTTTTTGCAACCTGGTTTAAAAAAAGTTGAGGAAGACGCAGTGGAGGAGAATAGTTGACCTCGGTAGCATTAAAGGCATTCAGCACACGATGTTCCTGGGCCGAATTGACTATTCTTAACTGGGAACAAGCAATACTGGCAAATCCTTGTCCTTGCGGCAGCGGGTCGAGTATTTGGTCCAGCAACTCAAAATAGCTTTCTACCATTTGGGAAATGGTAAACTCATCAAATAGCGCGGTAGCATATTCTACTTGCCCGCCAAACCCTTCTCCTTGCGGCCAAAAAGTCAGATAAAGATCGAGCTGCGCGCCACCAGCGTACGATTTGATGCTAGTTACTTGGGCATCGCCCAGAGATAGTTCGGTGAGAGGCTCAAACGTAAATCCCGCCTGAAAAAGCGGGCTACGGCTAGAGTCGCGTGGCGGGTTTACGAAGGCAACTATGCGTTCCAACCCTAGTTCTTGGTGTCGGTGGTGCCCCAGCATAGAGGCTCGAATTTGCGAAAGCAGCCGCGCAAATGGCTGTTTTTTTTCTACTTTTACCGCTAAAGGCAAGCTATTAACAAAGCATCCCACCACGTTTTTGCTTTCTTTGCGCTTGCGGTTGGAAAAAGGAACTCCCAGCACTACTTCCTGACTATTGCTATAACGCGAAAGCAATAAAGCCCAAACCGAAAGTAAAACCAAAAAGGGCTTGGTAGCTTCTTTTTGACAGAGCTGATGGAGGAGTTGCGCACGTTTGCTTTCCACTTCAAAAACCAGACGCGCTCCGGCAAATCCCTGCAAAGGTGGCCGAGGACGATCGGTCACCAGCGCTAAAGGCTCGATTCCTGGCGACAAATGATCGACAAAGTATTTGCCTGCAGCAGTAGCGGAGTCTTGCAGCCATTGGCGTTCCCAGAGAGCGAACTGCACGTAGTTCTCATTTTGCGCTGGTAAGGCCGGTAATGCCTGACCAGACAAGCGAGCCTGGTAAAAACGCGCTAAATCTTGAGCCAAAATTTCTTTTGACCTTAGGTCAACAATAATGTGGTGAAACGACCAGACAAGAACAAATTCTTGAGGACCACTGCGCCAAAGGCCAACGCGCCACAATGGACCGTGATCTAGTCGAAAAGGGAGACGCAAAAAATTTTGAACCACTTGGTCGTTGGGACCTATTACTTGGGATGCCACTACTTGGTCAGCGATCGGGACTTTGTTATCCCAATCTTTGGCCAGCTCCCCGGCCCACTCTTTGGGCAACTCCCCAGCCCATTCGTGAACGCATTGCCACAGCTCTTCTTGCTGCTGAAAGGTGGTGCGTAGAGAAGCATGTTGGCAAGCCAAATCGTCAAAAGCCAGCTTTAGTGCTTTTATATCCAGCCATCCGTGTATACAGAATACGCAGGAAGTGTGATATGCAGTGGTACGCGGCTGCCAGTTCTGCAAAAACCAGAACTGACGTTGAATACTGGATGCGAGGAATCGATGGTATGGTTTCATAGGCAATAAAGTACGCCATTTTTGAGGCAGGTGTCATTCGATGATATGAAAGTTTTCAAATTCTCGATCGTTCGTTCTTGCTTTCTTATCATGTTTGTAAACATGATTGTACTGACATCTCGCATTGCATGACTGCGGAATATTGCTGTACCATAGAAAAAACTGATCGGGACAACCAATAATTTTACCTAGTTCCTACATATTTAAAGGACGAATTGGTTTTTATGAATCAATACCTAACAGCGGAAACCACTGATAAGAAAAATTTTTTTGACCAAATACGCAATGAGCTCACCCTGTTTGTCACCCGAAACTTCAATGTGGAAACCAGTGACATCAACATGGACGAATCGCTCATCGATCAAGGAATCATTGATTCTTTTGGTCTGACAGAAATTACTGTTTTTATTGAACAAAAGTTTGGCATGAAAATTGGTGAACAGGACATGACCCGCGAAGCTTTTGGTTCCATGAACAAAATGGCCAATTTCATCGTAATACGAACACTGAGAGAGGAATAATGGCTGCACAACGCTGCAGTTTCTGCATACTATCAGACAAAGTTCCAGGGATCACTTTTGACGAAACTGGCAAGTGTAGTTTTTGCCGAGATACCATTTATTTTTCTAGCGAACAAACCGCACTTGAACGCGCGCGTTCACAGGTGGCAGAGTTTTTTTCCCAGAAAACTCGACCATATGACGCTATTTTGTGCAATAGTGGCGGTAAAGATAGCTCTTACACATTGAGACTAGCGGTGAAACACTATGGTCTCAAGGTGCTTTCTTTCACACTGGATAATGGATTTATTCCGCAGCAAACTTTTTCCAATATTCGGACAGTGGTAGATTCCCTGGGAGTAGACCACATAACCGTTCGCCCTTCTTTTAGTTTTATGAGCGCAGTAATTCGCGCTTCCGCGTTATTACCCATTTATAGCGAAAAAAGCCAAATGCGCATTTCTTCGGGATGCAATTCTTGCATTTCATTAGTGAATACTACCGCTTTAAGAATGGCTTTAGAGAAAAAAATTCCTTTTATTCTGGCAGGATTTACGCTTGGCCAAATACCTACCAACGGAATAATCTACCGCAATCATTTTCGGTTTTTTGCGGATAGCAGAAAAAAAAGCCTGGAACGATTGTATCAAGCAGTAGGCAACGAGGTTAATGACTACTATGGCATTCCTGACCATGTCCTCGACAAGGTAGAGTCCTATCCTCATAACATTAATTTACTATGCCTAGAAAATATTACCGAAAAAGAAATAATCTCCCAGATTAAAAATCTGGGCTGGGAGCAGCCTCAAGACGTTGACGGTTGCTCTTCAAACTGCACATTAAATACCTTCAATAACTACGTACATTATCGGCGGTATGGATACAATCCTTACGAATTTGAACTCAGTCAACTAATTCGCAAAGATCTAATGTCCCGCAAAGAGGCATTGGAAAAAATCCAAAACCAGCCCAAGCACATGCTTCCCGTTTTGGCGGAAAAACTGGGGCTTTCTTTAGAGGATCAGCGCATTTTAGGCATAAGGTAATTCAAGCAGCATAATGCACTGACAAATCATCTGTCTGCATTAATTGGCACACATGCAGTTACCTGGCGTACCATAAACCACCAGGCAGCTATTTATAATACCCGGAAAAAATCCAATCAGCAGCGAAAGCCAGTTTGCGATAGTCGACAAACTAGAAATAAGAAACATTTATTGCAATTGTTACATTTTTTCCTTTGCCAAAGAAATATCTCATTAACACCTCAGATCTATTACGCAATCCAAACTCAAATTGGGAAGGTGATCCTATGAATAATCATGCTGGGGAAAATACGCAGAATTCCACACCTGACCGGTTTTTATGGCATGCGGGAGCCATTATTTTGGGCGCTGCTCTTTTGCTTATGATGCCGTTGGCAGCTAAAGCTGGTTTCTGGTCTTGGGATTATCAATGGTGGGCCGATGCTCAGGAAGACAAACTCAACTTTGGTGGTCCTTATTATGACTGGGCAAATCATACCAATCCTCTGCCACTAGAAGTTCAGGCATACCGGCTGCATTTCGCTATTGCTGGCGACAATATGGCTGTCCATCACATTATTGATTTTTTTGGCCATGTACTTACTGTAACCGCACTGGCGGTTTTATTACTTCAAATGGGCGCCCGCACCCTAGGGGTTGTTTTCGCCGCTCTATTCGGATTAATTACCGCCGGACCAGTTGAGGCCTGGAGCAGACCATGTGCATCCCCGCACATGTGGGCGTTGCTATTGTCAATCTTGTCTGGATGCGCTTTCTTGCAGTGGCGTAGTTCTCGATGGCCTTGGTTGCTTCTTTCTATGGTCACCCTATGGGGTGCTTGCTTAACCAAAACCGATGGAATATGGGGTGGCATATTTATCTTGCTCATTACTTGGTTCTTTGCTGACGCCGTAGGCTTCAAGCCATTTTCGCTTGAGAAGCGACTAATGGTGAGCGGATTAGCGCTTGCTCCAATTATGACTTTCTTAGCATGGGAAGTAACCGCGATTTATGACCCTCATCGCGATAATGCCGTCGTGGAACTAGGGTACATCATAAAGCGATTTTTAAGTTATTTATTGAGCATTGCTTATCCAGTTACTGCGGGAGCGCTCAAGCTATCATTACCAAGTTGGGTAATGGCATCATGTGCAATTGCTACCGGTCTTCTACTAACAGTAATTCTTGCATCAGCAATTCAAACCAGAACAGGCCAACTGCTAATACTGACCAGTCTAATAGGAATTTTTCCGGTACTGGTATTAGGTGGACTTCCCGAGAGTAGGTACATGTACCCGCTAATTGGACTTTTCGGCGCCGCCGCTTTTGGCCTGAATCGATTTTCCGCATGGTTTCCAATGCGTAGTAGATTACAGAAATCCAGCCTACTACTGGCGGGTGTGGCAACCGGATTAGTTTCGGTTGTGGGCAATATCGTAATCACTAGGGCAGAATTGAATCATGGACGTTTGCTTTCTGAACAATCAAATCAGCTTGTGAAGACAATCGCTGCGTCTTGTTTAAATGTAAACAAAGGATTCACCGTGGCCACTCCAGGCAGCGATCTAGACGCAGATGATGTGCAATTTCGTTTTTACGATCCCCGCTTGCCGCAAAAATTACGCTCTACTTCGATTTTTCAACGTAACAGACATGAAGCATCAGTGTTAGTGAGATTTGATTCGGCAAATCCGAACACTGTCGGAAAAGCTTCTATTGAAACTTCGGAAGGGCTAAAGCGTTCTGATTGCCGAGTAAACAATCCTTAAGAACAAAATAGCCCTGAAAAAACGTATTGTGCGCATTGGCAATACAGTTTTTTACGTCGGCCCCTTTTGCCCGCAGTCTTAGCGCCACACGATCAACTTCTTTGCAATCAACTTCTTTGCACTTCTGGCAATTTCCAAAGTGATATAGTGTTGTTCATATCACTTTTGGCGCGCGAGCAAAACTATGTGCGGAGTTGCTGGCATTTTTGGTGGTGATTGGCATCCGAGAGAGCGCAGAGCACACTTGGAAAAGATGCTCGCCTGCATTCAACATCGCGGTCCGGATGCCTGGGGAACCTACGCCACTCCCCAAATTGGATTAGGGCATGTGCGTCTCTCTATTATTGACGTTGCCGAAGGTCACCAACCAATGGTTGCTGATCACTACGCCCTATCGTTTAACGGCGAAATCTTTAACTATCTGGAAATTCGTGAAGAACTAGAGCGGGAGGGATTGGTTTTTAAAACTCAAAGCGACACCGAAGTGTTGCTGCGCTCTTTGGCGCACTGGGGACTAAAGGCCTTAGAGAAATTCAACGGCCAATTTGCCTTTTTGTTTTGGGATGCTGCCCGTCAAATCCTTCTAGCTGCCCGTGATCGTTTTGGAGTACGCCCCTTATTTTACCGCCAGTGGGAAGGAACTCTCTGGTTCACCTCAGAAATTAAAGCCTTCGACGCAGTACCGGGTTTAGGGCGTAATCTGAACCCATCCGCGCTTGTCGAGCATGGTCTATTTTGGAATACTTTGAATGATCGTACAGTATATCAAGACGTACACTCCATTGAGCCAGGCACCGGAGTTATTTTTCGGCCTGAGCAACCCCCCTATGTCGTTCGTTTTTATGAGTTGGGAAGTTCCTTCCGAGGAGTTGTTCCTCACAACATTGAATCGGCCCAAGCCGAGCTAGTTAGTCGTCTTAGTCAAGCAGTATCGTTGCGTTTGCGCAGTGACGTACCGGTTGGGGCCTATTTAAGTGGAGGAATTGACTCCTCGGCAATATCTTTGCTTACAGATAAACTATGTACCGATCGCTTTAAAACTTTTTCGATAGCCTTTGCTGACCCCCAATTTGATGAATCGCACTTTCAGCTTTTAGCAGCCGACCGCCTTAAAACCGATCGTTTTTCTAGGTGTATTAAATACGCTGATATTGAAAAGAACTTTGAAAAAGCAATTTGGCATGGCGAGCGCCCAGTTTTTCGCACTGCGCCAGTTCCTCTATTATTGCTAGCCCAGCACGTACGCCAATCGGAAATTCGGGTGGTGCTCACTGGTGAAGGAGCAGACGAAATTCTTTGGGGATACGACGCTTTCAAAGAATTAAAACTTCTACAATTCTGGTCTAAACAACCACACTCGCGATTACGACCCCAATTAATTCGAACTCTTTATCCTCATTTAGCTCATTATAGTAACAGTAAGCAATTCGGCTTAATGCGCATGTTTTATGAAGGCTTTTTGGATTCGTATAACAATGCCCTTTTAGGGCTTAACATGCGTGTTCACAACAACCGAGCGGTGGTCAACTACTTGCGTTCTGACCTACGGTTCCCGGTCGACAATAATTACTTGACCAACCATATAGAAGCTATTCTACCTTCTTCGTGGTCGCAGTGGAGCACGTTGCAGAAACATCAATTTTTGGAAATGCGCACCTTGCTGGACGGATATTTACTATCTTCACAAGGCGATCGTATGAGTCTTGCTTACGGCATAGAGGGACGCTTCCCTTTTCTAGATCACACTGTGGTCGATTGGGCGTTTCATCTTCCTGACCGACTTAAAATGCCCATGCTTTCGCAAAAACATTTATTACGCCAAGCATTTCGTCCCCATTTACCGCCGGGTATTGTCGACCGCCCTAAACAGCCATATCAGGCGCCTGATTTGAAGGCTTTCTTTTCTAAAGGAAAATTAGGCGCCATGGCCAGCGATTACCTCAGCCCTGCTTCCATTGCTTCAGCAGGCATTTTTGAACCGCGCATGGTGGACCGCTTTCTGGTTAAATTCGCAAAAGGAGCACCCGAAAACGTTGGTTACCGCGACAACATGCTTTTCTGCTTTATGCTCTCAACTCAATTAATAGCCCACCATTGTCGCCATCCACGCATTAATCAATGTACCCCCACTTCTTTGCGTACCATTAACATTTTAGTTGAATAATGAGCCATACTTCTCACATGCCATCTTCTGAACGTGAACAAGCAATTGCTATTATCGCCATGTCCGGGCGCTTTCCCGGCGCTTCCAACATAGAAAGCTTTTGGAGCCTTATCGAAAACGGACATGATGCCATAACTCGTGATAATGACTTGGAACCCGCTCCCAAGGTTTCTTCAGCAGAAATGAAAAACTACCTCCGTGCACGGGGTATTCTTTCCAACGTTGAGCATTTCGATGCATCTTTTTTTGATTTAACCCCCGCCGAGGCCTCGCTTCTTGATCCCCAGCAACGTATATGGCTAGAAATCGCCTGGGAAGCTTTGGAACGCGGCGGCTATGCGCACCAACAGCATGATTATATTGTTGGGGTTTGGGCAGGTAGTTTTTTATCTAATTATCTTTATAGCAACCTCATTCCCAATCGCGCCTCATTAGAAGACTTTTTACGCATGAATCGACCGCAGTCATTTGCCCTAATGGTGCACAATGATCCGGCTTTTTTACCTAGCCGAACCGCCTATAAATTTAATTTGCGCGGACCGGCCATTAATGTACAAACCGCTTGTTCTACTTCGCTGGTAACGGTTTGCTTAGCAGTGCAAAGTCTATTGAATTTTGAAGTAGACTTGGCGCTGGCGGGAGGAGTATGCATTGCTTTACCTCAAAATCATGGCTATTTTTTTCAAGAAGGTTCCATTGCTTCGCGAGATGGAGTGTGCCGCCCTTATGATCATCGCGCCTGCGGAACGGTGTTTTCGAATGGCGCGGGAGCGGTACTTTTAAAACGACTAGCTGATGCGGAAAATGATGGAGACCCCATTCTCGCAGTAATTCGCGGCGCGGCTATTAATAACGATGGTCACACCAAAGTCAGCTACGCCGCGCCCAGTGTGCAAGGACAAGCGGAGGTCATAACTACTGCTCATACTTTGGCCAATATAGATGCGGCCACTATCGAGTATGTTGAGGGGCACGGAACAGGAACCCCCATCGGCGATCCTATCGAAATTGAGGCGCTAACTCGGGCGTTTCGGCAATCTACCCAGAAAAATGGTTTTTGTTGTCTGGGGTCAGCTAAAGGGAACATTGGACACCTCGATGCTGCCGCCGGGATAGCCGGCTTAATTCGCTCAATTCTTGCTCTGCAGCATCGCGTTTTTCCACCTACCGCGCACTTTCAATTACCGAACCCCGAACTTCGGCTAGATTCTACCCCTTTTTATGTTTTGCGCGAAAAAGCAGCCTGGCCTTCTCGCCAGCATCCACGGCGAGCAGGAGTGAGCGCCTTCGGAATTGGCGGTACCAATGCCCATGTGGTATTAGAAGAATACTTACCTGCTCCCAACCAGGTAGACGTTCCCGTAGAATTTCACGAAGATATTGCAATTATTAACGACGCTCCCTCTTTCCCCCTGCTAGTTTCTGCAGGCACCGCTACTGCTTTGCAACGTGTATCTCTAGACCTAGCTGAATGGGCAGAGTCAAAAGCATGCGGACGCATCCCTTTAAAAGACCTGGCAATCACTCTAGGCCTTCGCAAAAAAGCATTCTCCGAACGACGAGTAGTAAGCGCGCGAAATTGGAAAGAAGCGATTGCTGGTTTAAAAGATATGACCTGCGGGATAGCGGGCCGCGCTCTAGAAGGAAAACCGCGTCTCATTTTTTTGCTTCCCGGCCAGGGCAGTCTTCCTGCTGGCAAATTCTCCTCGTTATTGCTCCAAGAAAAAGAACTAGACGCCGATTTACAGCAAGTATGCCGGCTCGCTTCTGATCTGGCCGCTTTTGATTTCATGTCCTGGTTTCGAGACCCTCAAGCTGACGCCCAAGACCTGGAGCAAGACAACGCACGAGCGCAGTTAGCGGTTTTTTGCTTTTCCACTGCTTTAGCCCAGTGGCTTGCCCGACACGAAATTAAAGCCTCCGGATATCTTGGCCACTCTTTAGGAGAATGGACTGCTGCACACCTGGCGGGAATTCTCAGTCTAGAAGACTGCCTGCAAGCCGTTTATCATCGTGGTCGACTGATGCAGCAGACTGGGCCAGGAGCAGCGCTAATTGTAAGGGCCTGCCCAGGCGAGTTGTCTGTTCACTTGCCTTCAAACGTAAGCATTGCCTGTATTAATGGGCCCAAATTGTGTTTGGTAAGTGGCTCGCCCGAGGCAATTACTGGTTTCCGAGAAAAGCTGAGGGAGCTTTCTATCGCTGCCCAAAGCATTCCTATACGAGTAGCAGTACACTCCCCCGCCATGGATGCCATTATTAGGCCTCTGGGAGACATTTTAAAACGGATGGAGTTTCGAAAACCTACCAACCCTATCCTTTCCCCGGCAACCGGCGCTTGGCTGCACACCGCCGAGGCAATCGATAGCGAGTTTTGGGCACGCCAACCGCGAGCCTGCGTGCAATTTGCAAGCGCTATTAGCTGCTTAGGAGAAGAATCGCTCTTGGCTCTCGAGGTAGGTACTGGTTCAACACTTACCGCTCTGCTGCGTTCCCAGCGAGCAAACCGCCAGCGACAAGATGCTATTCCCCTGTTGCCAATCGGCAATCAACCCTACTCGGCACAAGAACTACAACGAGCTCCGGCCAGACTGTGGGTTCGAGGCTTTGAGCTCGATTTGCTGAAGCCAGTAATAGATTCAGTCGAATTGTCAACTGCCGCGCCAATCCTGCCAACCTATCCTTTTGAAAGACAGCGCTATTGGCGTGATGCTCCGCCTTCTGATGATTTACATTTGCCACCATCCTCAGAAATAGAATCCTCGACTTCTAGTCCTGAATCTAACCTACCCTGCGCCGAAAACCCGCAAACCAATATTGAAAATAAAATTCTGGCTTGTTTAACTGATGTTTCTGGTATTGCTCCCGCCAACATAGACCCTATTCGCTCACTGCAAAGCCAAGGAATGGAATCTTTATTGCTTGTTCAATTTGCCGAGCATCTCAATAAGAGTCTGGGAACTTCCATTGGCATTGCTCAAATTGTTGAATTCAATTCGGTAAAAAAACTAGCTTCTCTACTGGCAATTCAAACAAACGACTCCACCAAAACCGACGCTCCTCCGCAAATAATTTCCCAACGTTCAGGATCATTCCGTGGATTAGTCAGATTGCGCGAAGGCGACAATAATTTGCCCTTCTTTCTTATTAATGGCGATCGCGCCGATGAATTTCTGCTACCCTGGCTGCCCTCAGGCCAAGCATTTTATGGATTTGTGCATCAAGGCTCCGATGGAGAATTTATTCACCATAAAACCGTAGAATCACTTGCCGAGCAATGCTTCATCGAATGGAGAGCAATCCATAAAACCCGCTCCTGCATATTGGGAGGCCATTCATTCGGCGGGCTAGTAGCTTACCACTTGGCGCATTTAATGATTAGAAACGGGATCGAGGTAAAAACTCTAATCATTCTTGATTCTTTTCACCCACGGGCATACGGAAATTCCGCCTCCCCGGGGCTGCAGTGGGTGCGCCGATCGGCATACCAAGTACGAGCTCGAATCACATATGAATCTTGTATTGCCAAAGCGCAATTGTATATTGCTCGGCGAGGTTTGGTTCCCTCCATAGAAAGACCTCGATATATTCATGGAGTTTACGAACTTGCTGCTCGCAAGTATCATCCTCTCCCTATAAACGTAGACACCCTTCTTTTTGTGGCCGCAAAAAAAACCGATCCCTCGCCGGAATGGCTCCCCAATAATGGCTGGCTGGAAAAAGACGTGGGAAAATTAACCGCCCATGTCGTCGAAGGAGACCATCTTAGCATTGTTCGCAATGAAAATGCCTTTACTCCTATAGCTAGAACAATAGGCAAGCGATTTTCTGAGCTGCGCGTTAACTTTAAGGCCGATAAGAAGTAAGGAGCGCAGCGTCACAGGGCTTAAAAAAATTGTGGTTGGCGCTTTATCAACAATTTCTAAACGGCACTTCCAGTATTTTAACACCCGAAAATAAGCAATCGATTTTTTGGCAAAACAATAATCCAGTCTTTTTTCATTACTATTTGAAAGATAGCGAAGCAGAAAAAGCAGGATCAGCAAGACCAGCCTTTTCAAAACCCTTGCGACGCAGAATACAACTGTCACAATGTCCACAAGCTTGGCCATGAGGAAGTGGATCGTAGCAAGAATGAGTCATAGAATAATCCACTCCTAGCTCAATTCCCCGATGAATAGTCTGAGATTTGGTGAGATGTAAAAGGGGTGCATGAATAGTGAAACGAGTACCTTGTACTCCTCCGCGAGTTGCCAGATTAGCCAATTTTTCAAAAGCCTCAATAAACGCTGGCCGGCAATCAGGATAACCTGAATAGTCTACCGAACTAACCCCAATGAATAAATGGCTGGCCCCTACTACCTCGGCAACCCCTAAAGCCAATCCCAAAAAAACCGTATTGCGGGCAGGAACATAGGTGTCGGGAATAGTTCCGTCTTCCACTCGGTCTTTAATTACCACCATATCCGCAGTGAGAGACGACCCTCCGATAGTACGCAAATCGACAGTCACCACTCGATGAGAAGCAACTCCTAGTTTTTGAGCCACAGTTCGGGCGCATTCAACTTCACACGAATGACGTTGCCCATAAGCAATCGTAAGTGCGTGTACATTAAACCCTTCTGCACGGGCAATGGCTAAACAAGTAGCTGAATCAAGCCCACCAGAAAGAAGTAACACTGCTGATTTATTGTTCATTAATTATCGCCCTTGGCCTCTCACCAACTTCGCACCAACAAAAGAAAGAGTAGCGAACAAATACAGCTTAACAACCTAACTTTATCCACAAGAAATCGGTTGCATTTTGTAGAAAATTACCTACTACTTACCAGCAAAATTGATAGAACATTCTTCGGCAATATTTAGATACCTTCCCTTAGATGGCTTTCTAGCATTTTTTGCGAAATTTTCATTTCCTTTGCAATTTTCCTGATTATTTCTGTCATATCCGCAGAAGGATTTGTTTTCAGCTCCAGCGCAACTCGCAACATGGCTATGGGTAACAATTTTTTTTCACAAAAAAAACCTGTTTCTGCTTTCGCAGGTGCATCTTCTGCAATTACTTCTTCAATTACCTGACTCGTTCTCACCCTTTTTCGCATAATCGCCAAATTATGTTCCCTCCGTCAGCAGCGTCAAGAAAATGATCAACAGTAATTACACAAATATCAGGGCAGCCTCGTTATGAAAATCAAGCCCTCTTTCGGTTAGAACAACCCTATTCTCAATTACTCTAGCTAACCCGCGCTGCACAAGAGCACCAGCTTTCTCAAGTATAGGCCCACTATCTTGTTGCAATAACCTGCAGACTTCATCAACATCTATACCTGCTACTTGACGCGTGCCTATCGCCAAGATTTCTTTTAACAAAACTGACGCATCCAAGTGTTCACTCCATTCTTCGGGAACTATTCCTTGTTCCACTGAAGCAATATACTGCTCGGGCGACCGATAATTCCCCCACCGCCGTCCCCCTAAAGAGGGGTTAGACCGATCATAAAAAGTAAATCCACAGGCACCACAACCAAGACCCAAATACTGTCCCCCTGTCCAATACAGAGCGTTGTGTCGAGATTGCAAACCAGGCTGAGACCAATTAGATATTTCGTAACGAACCCATCCCTGGGACTTCAAGACTTGTCTGGTTTCTTGAGTCATTTGCCACAAAACTTCTTCGTTCGGAAGCTGAAGTTTGCCTTCACGAAGCTTTTTTGCCAGAGGAACTTCGATTTCTAGATTGTCTAAAGTCAACGCATAAATAGAAAGGTGCTGCGGACTTTGCGCGACCGCACACAATACGTCCTCCCGCGCCATGGCTAGGGTCTGCTCAGGAGCCCCTTGAATTAAGTCCAGCGCCAGATTAGAAAATCCGGCGTCGCGAATCATCTTTATGGCAGCCAAGGCTTCGCGAGAGGAATGTTTTCTGCCCAAGCTTTTTAATGCACCATCATTAAAAGATTGAACGCCTAGAGAGACACGGTTTACTCCTAAACTCCTCCAGGCCAGTATTCTTTCTTTCACGATTGAGCTTGGATTGGCTTCTATAGTAACTTCGGCATCGGCGCCAAAGCCAATGGACTCACCCACTGCGACCAGAACTTGTTTCAAAGCACTTACTGACCAAAGTGAAGGAGTACCTCCTCCCAAGTACATAGAGTTGGCCTGGCGATAGCTTATCCGTTTTTTTCGCAAGGCAAGCTCATTCCTAACCGCCCTTGCATACCTCTTATGCGGTATCCGATTGGACACTTGCGAAGCGAAGTCGCAATAGCCACACTTCGAAGCGCAGTAGGGAAAATGTATGTAAACTCCGAACCCTTCAAACATAGAAGTTTTTTTTATACACTAACTTAAGTGGCACTTGATCCTACCTGCCAAGCATAGTATCGTTTCCTCGGTAATATTTATGTCGTATAGGCGCTTATTCACCACCCTCGTCGATAGTCATAGGAAACGATGTCGTGCTGGGGACGTTGGGAGAACCTATGAATTCTAGAGTTGCCCCAGGTACAAGAGAAAAAGTTAATTTATTCCTCGATTTAGCTTTCTTGCTATTAGGAATTCTCTTCGCTTCCACCCTTTCTCAAACCCCGGAAACAGGCAAACCGCCGGAAATGATTTGGTTTCTTACTTTGGCGGTCGCTGTGTGGATAATCACAAGTACTGCATTACGCTATTACGACCCTTGGGTCAATCGCATGGTAGTAGATGATGCGGCAATGGTAACAGTGTTGGTGTTGGCGGTAGCTACCGTAGTAGGAATTGCCAACTTTTTAGCACCGGCAGAATCCACCGTTCCTAAAGTTAGCTATTTTCTGCTCATTACCTGGCCTGTTCTTATTCTCAACCGGCTATTTTTGAACCGGCTTTTTGCTTCCACTCAAGAAGAACCGTTGGCAGAAGTTTTAATAGTGGGAACAGAAGCGCTAGGAAGAGTTACTGCAGAGGATTTGGAGCATAGTAAAACCCGTCGACAACAAGTAGTTGGTTTCCTGAATCTTCCCGGAGACAAGAAGCCAGAACGCCTGGGAAGACAAGTCCTAGGCACATCGGACCAAATAGAGAGTGTTCTTTCTAGAATTCCGGTGACCGAGGTGTTCATTGCCGGAAACATTATTCGTGACTATGACGCCATACAAAAGGTAATCAAGGTATGTGAAACGCTTGGCGTACCCTTCGCTCTTCCTTTAACTTCTGGTTTCCGACTAGACCGCGCACGGTTGCTCGATCCCAAAGCCGCCATAGATGGCTATCTGCATTTTACCAACGTGACTCCTAAACCATCTCAAATGGCTTTGAAGCGCCTATTTGATATTGTGGTTTCCGCGGCAGCGCTTTGGTTGCTACTGCCGTTGCTGTCGGTTGTAGCTCTTTTGGTGAAATTGTCTTCCAAGGGCCCCATCTTTTTCAAACAAGTTCGGGTAGGACTCAATGGTCGGCATTTTCATATGCTAAAATTTCGCTCCATGGTCACTAACGCCGAACAACTCAAAACTCAACTCGAATCGAAAAATGAGCAGTCGGGGCCAGTTTTCAAAATGAAAAAGGACCCACGAGTAACCTCCATCGGTCGCCATCTGCGACGCTATAGCATCGATGAGCTTCCTCAGCTTATCAATGTGTTGCGCGGAGATATGAGCCTGGTAGGGCCTCGTCCACCAGTACCGAAAGAAGTACTTCAATACAAACCTTGGCAGAGACGACGACTGTCAGTACGACCAGGACTTACCTGTATTTGGCAGGTAAGCGGACGCAACCAAATCTCTTTCGAGGAATGGATGTACATGGATATGCAATACATAGATCATTGGAGCTTAAGTGAAGATTTTAACCTTATCCTCAAGACAGTTCCTGCTGTTCTTACCGGCAGAGGCGCAAGTTAGTATAAGCTCCGATTCTACATAGATTTCCATTTCTCACGATTGACAGGTGACTGCGTTGCGTTCCCTTCTTTTTACTTTGCTTGGTTTTTGCTTTTTGGTCGGCTGCACCAATCCTGGAAGGTATGTGTGGGTCGACAATTACTCAACCTCCGGTACACACTACCCAAAAGAATACGTAATATCTGCAGGGGATGTCTTAAACGTTCGCGTTTGGGATCAAGAAAAAATGTCTGCGCGATCGCGCGTTCGGCCGGATGGGAAAATTTCCTTGCCTTTGCTGAACGATGTCGTGGCCTCTGGACTAACTCCCGATGCTCTCTCCCGACAGATCGAAGACAGCCTCAAGCAGTATTTAAATAATCCCGTAGTAACTGTATCCTTGGAAGAAACCAAACCTTTTTCAATTTCTATAGTGGGAGAGGTAGCTCAACCAGGTGCGTACGTTATTGAACCCGGAACAGGGGTTATTGATGCTCTAGCTAAGGCAGGCGGACTCAACAATTACGCTGCCCAAGATTCGATATACGTAGTAAGACGCACCCCTTCTTTGGTTAGAATTCGCTTCCGATACCAGCCCCTATTGCGAGCAGAAGGTAAGGCTGGGTCCTTCCGCTTAATGAGCGGCGACGTTATCGTGGTTGAATAGTCCAATGGCGTCTATGTCATCCATCATTGTCTACTGCGTTTTTTCCACCGGAACCCTTGCTACTTGGGATGTAGGATTGCGTGGGGAAGCACGGGTTTCTGCTAGCAATTCACGAGATTTGGATGCTAGCACATCCATTGCACCTTCTGGCGGAGTAGAGCTAGCCACTAGGCAATTATTGTTTAGCGCGCGGTATTCGCCCTCCTTTTCCATAGGCAATTCCTCGCAGGCAAGTTTTTTTCACAATGCCGGATTTTCCGGCCAATGGAATGCAAGTCCTTTTTGGGTTTTTAGTATAGGGGAACAACTAGGATATGGGACGCGTGATTTCTCGACAGCGAATAATTCCCTTCTAAACCAAAACTCCACCGATACCACCACTGTCACTACCGAAAAGACCACCAATGGGCAGCCTCCCCCACCAGAAATACGCTCTCTTGGATATTTTAGCTCAAACTCATCGCTGGGACTGGCATGGATCATCTCCCAGAACTTGAGCTTAACTTCCACTTTTTCTTTCGGGTTGAGCGGAGGAATTAACGAGACCGCGCGTAGACATGTTCCTACAGAAACTTCTTACCGCAACTCCACAACTCTTACCTGGGCTGCTACCTCCAAAGACTCCTTTTTGACAAATATTTCCAATTCCTGCTCCGATTTTACCAATGGCGTTAATTCTTCCGCTGAATCGGCATCTACTGGACGCAAAAATGGCTTGGCCATAGCTAGTGAAGCTCACGAATCGTGGCAACGAAATTGGAGTGGCAGGGTTAGCTCTCGTGTGGGACTAGGTGCAGGTCTTACTGTTTCACCTGAATTAAGTAGCTCGGTGATTCTTCCCTACGCGGGAATGGGAATAACTTACCGAATTCCTATGCCCTTACAGCACATTGAACTACAATGGGACGCAACCTTTTCTCCTTCCATCGATCGATTTGCAGGGACTGCTCGCCATCGACTAAGCTCCTCTTCCAAAGTTGTGTGGATTACTCCCTCCAAAGTTCAGGTTTCACTCGCTTCCACCAATGGAATATCGTTATATACTCCTCCCAGCTACTCAAGCGAGCTAGAGCTTAGCTCTACCGTTCCCTCTCGTGGATGGGAACTTGGAGCAGGAACTCGCTTGAGTTGGCAGCGTACCAGCGGCAGTACTATTACTGAACAATCTAGCTCATCTCTGGTATGGGGTGTTTTCTTGACGGTTAGCTATCAGGATCAGTTTCGCTCGATTACGCAGGGACTATCCAAAATAGGCAGTTATTTTTGACTTCTAAGAAATTTCGGGGATCGCACACATGCACCACCCTCTTTGTAGATAAGTCAAATACATCCATGGTAAAATTAATTTTGATTTCCGTAATAGTAGCTAACATTCTTTTACCTGCTTTAGCAGGAAGAGATCGTTTGCTAGGCCGTAGTTTAAATAAACTTTTTTATTTTTACCTGGTGTTCAACGTAATGTACTGGTTGGCGATTTTGTTTGTCTATCCCCGCATTCTTTGACCCCTTCCAACCTGGGAGTTAAAAAGCATGGAACAAGAGCGTCGTGTTTTGGTGGTCGATGACGATCCGGCCATTCGTCAATTGGTACGCAGGTACTTAGAGTGGATGGGACTGCACGCAGTAGAAGCTCACGATGGACAAGCAGCAATATTCAAGCTAGGGGCAGATGGTCCGTTCGATTTGGTCTGCCTGGACTTAATGCTCCCCCAATCTTCAGGATTTGACGTTTGCGAGTACATTCAAAAAACACCTCTACTGGTCAATATTCCCATTATGGTAATTAGCGCAAAAACTCTTCCGGTAGATCGCGCTTACGCCGAGGAATTGGGAGCTTCTGCCTACCTAACCAAACCCTTTAGCAGAGATGCTTTCGCCAAAAGAGTTCGCGCTCTGCTGAATGAGCAAAACAATTTGAACAAGCGAGCAACACAATGATGAGTCTTCCTTCCGCCCCGCCGCCAAATTCTTTTGAAACCGAGACTGCCGACTTATTCGATTTTCGACAGTTTGAAGATTATGGGGGATTTGTCGTTGGGGCGATAAAAAGACATACTGTTTTGGCTTGCTTGGCCTTTTTTGGCACTTTATGTGCGGGATTAGTTTTTTTGTGGGTAATGCCTAAAACCTATCACGCAGAAAGTAATATTCTTGCGCAACGTAATCAGGTGATACCAACTATCGTAAACCCAAGGCGAACTATACCTTGGGATGCCGATTCACCTACGCGTGCGGCTGCGGAAACGGTATTACGAAATGACAATTTAGTTGCATTAGTCAAGCAGACCAATCTTATTGATCACTGGGAATTGAGCCGTGCTCCTATATTGAGAGTTAAAGACTTTTTGAGAAACCTGCTGGTTGGGCAACCAACCGAACAGGAAAAGTTGGATTCACTGGTTGGCTTACTGGAAAAACGCCTCCAGGTAAGTGCGTCTTCCCGAGAAGGAACCTTGAGAATTGAAATCGATTGGCCAGACGCCCAAATGGCATATCAGCTAGTGGAAGCCGCTCAGCAAAATTTTTTGGAGACTCGGCATTCGATGGAAGTTTCTAATATCTCGGAGGCTATTTCTATTTTAGAAAGTCACGCTTCTACCGTTCACGACAGTATTAAAGTTATTCTCGATGAGATTCATTCTTCCGAAACAGAAATTAGCAAAAGCTCAGTCAAGGGCAAAACTGCTCCTAGCGTCAGGTCCTTTAGTATACGAACAAAATCGCCCCAAAGTAGGGAATTAGATCGAATTGGCGGACTATTGGAAGTCAAACGCCGGACAATTGCCGATTTGGAAGCTTCCCGTAGGCAAAAACAAAACGATTTACAGACTCAATTACTGGAGGCTAAGTCTACTTACGCTGCCGCTCATCCTATGATCATGAATATTGAGGAAAGCATTAAAGCAATCTCCAAGGACTCTCCGCAACTTGCTTCATTAAAAAGAGAGGAAGCCGAGCTCATGGAAGACTACGAGCTGGCAAGAATAGCTTTGTCTCACGAATCCGATGCACGAAAACCAGGTTCGTCGGCACCCGCGGTTCCCTTGGATACCAAAGCAGCGCTTAAGCAAAATGAAATTGAGAGCTTACAGCAAATACGTGAAAGCGTGGCCAATGAAGGTGGGAATTTAGAATATGCTCGCGCTCAATTGCAAATTGCTTCCCATAAATATGAAGACCTAATAGATCGCATTAGCGCTGCAAAGCTCGAATTGCAAACTGCCCGGGTAGCGTTTAAATATCGATATAGCGTAATTCGACCCGCCCAGATTCCTAACGATCCTATCAAACCTAAGCCAGCCCTGGTTCTTTCGGGAGCTGTTTTTGCAGGGGTATTTTTTGTTTTTTTATTGTGTACTCTTGCTGATTTGCGAAGAGGACGAATCATTGAAGCTTGGCAAGTTGAACGCTTTTTAAAGCTTCCAGTGTTGGCTGAGGTGAAGTGGAATTGAAGTTGAAACGCCACCTTTTTCTCCTATTCGGCGCTTTCATTGCGATGGGAGTAGCTGTTCTAAATCAAGGAGAAACTGAGCTAGCTATTGCGCCATTTCTCTTGATTGGCATGCTGTATGGCATATGGGTTTCGCCTTCGCGTGGCGCAGCCTTGGCACTGTTCTTTCTGATTTTGGCTGTCGATAATCCCGCAGAGGGCCCAGCCTCAAAAATGTGGGAAACTCCTCTACTTCCTTACGGAAAGCTTTTTTTTGATAATTTGAACAAAAGCATCGACTTACCATCGCTGCGTTTCTCTGTTTTAGATGCCTCCATTATTCTTCTTCTTGGCTTAGCGATCATACGCAGGAATCGGATAATTGACCGAGTGGGCCGAGTAGGCAATCCGAGCATTCTTAATACCGCTCTTTTTATCGGCATTGCTGGAATCTTTATCATGGAGACGTGGGGACTTCTACGCGGCGGAAATTTTAAAGATTCTCTGTGGCAAGTTCGAGTTCCTTTGTTTACTCCGATGCTTGCGTTTATGTTTTTAGCATCTCTACGCGGACCTAAGGATTTTTCAGCTATAGGAATATTGATAATTGCTGCCGCATGCTGGAAGTCTTTATTAGGCATCTATTTCTATGAAGTAATTTGTAGACCGCTTAATGTTCAGCCTCCATATGTAACATCTCATTCTGATAGCGTGCTTTTTGTAACAGCAATAGTTATTATATTAGCATTATGGCACGAGAAGCGTAATTTTCAAGGTTTAATGCTCGCTCTAATTGTTTTGCCCATTATTTGTCTAGGCATGATTTTAAACAACCGTCGTTTAGTTTACGTAGAATTAGCGTTCTCCATAATAGCAATAGGCTTCATTGTACCCTGGACTCCGGTAAAACGCATGGCGGTCAGAGCAATACTAATGGCTTTGCCTTTTCTGCCTGTATATATTGCTGCTGGTTGGAATTCTAACTCAGCAATATTTGGCCCTGCCCGGACATTTAAGTCAGTGATTTCCTCGGATTCCGATCGATCTACCGCCACCAGAGATATTGAGAATTATAATCTAATATTTACTCTAAAAAGTAGTCCTTTATTAGGTGTTGGTTTTGGCCATGAGTACAATGAGCTACTCCGTGCAGATGACATATCTTATATATTCCCTCAATATCGATATCTTCCCCACAATAGCCTTTTAGGTATTTGGGCTTTCGGAGGATTAGTAGGGTTTTGCGCAATATGGTTTAGCTTGGCGGTTGGCGCTTACTTAGCTACGCGTTCCTTCTCATTAGCCAAACGACCGGAGGACCGCGCTGCTGCCTTAGTTTGTATTTCCGTCTTTATCACTTACTCACTTCAAGCATACGGAGACATTGGATACCAATGTTGGTCGTCTGCTGTTTTTCTAGCAATGGCACTGGCAGTCAGTGGCAAACTTGCCATGGCTGTTGGCGCCTGGCCTTCCCTGCGAAAAAGACGCTCGCAAAAAGTGCCCACCCTGGTTCTTCCTAAGGAGGACATGGCGTGATTTGGCTTGATTTTATACTTACCGCAGCAGCTCTTCCCATGCTGCTAATCACTGGTTATCTTGCGATTCTTGCTGTTTTTTCGTGGTCGCTTACGCCACCTTGCGTTTCCAAAACTTATTGGCGTTTCGAAATAGTTGTTCCCGCCCATAACGAGGAACAAGGCATTGCCCAGACCGTTCAAAGCCTTCTAGCAATGGATTATCCAACCGATTTGCGTCGCGTTTTGGTGGTTGCAGACAATTGCACTGATTCTACTGCCCAACGCGCCGCTCAAGCAGGAGCTAGCGTTTTGGTGCGCAACGACTCATCCCACAAAGGAAAAGGGTATGCGCTAGCTCACGCGTTCAAGCACTCGTCATCAAACCGTTGGGCTGACGCCGTGGTGATAGTTGATGCCGACAGTGTGGTTTCTGCTAATCTTTTGCACGCCTTTTCCGCTCGGTTGGAGCAAGGAGCCTTGGCCATACAGGCGGAATATGGAGTACTTAATTCTCGGGATTCCTGGCGAACACGCTTAATGACCATTGCTCTGGCTCTTTTTCACGGTGTGCGCTCGCTGGGCAGAGAGCGAATGCAAGTCTCGTGTGGTCTTCGCGGCAATGGAATGTGCTTCGCGTCTAAGCTTCTAGAGAGTGTTCCTTATGACGCTTTTTCTTTAGTAGAAGATGTTGAATACGGTATTCGCATCGCCCAAGCTGGGTATCGGGTTTTTTATGCCCACGAAGCCCAGGTTCTGGGCGAAATGGTCTCTTCCGGTAAAGCAGCACAGTCCCAAAGACATCGCTGGGAAGAGGGACGTAGGCAAATGGTAAGGCAGTATGCGGCCAGTCTTCTGGCGAACGCTCTTGCGCGCCGTAACAAAGTGTTGTTTGACCTGGCTGCTGATTTGTTGGTTCCGCCCCTAACCATGATTGTGTCTTTGGCAGCCTTGGGAACCGCTGCCTCCATTGCTTTGTCTTCAGTTATTGCGCACTCCTGGTCATTATGGACTTGGAGCCCCACTATCCTGTTCTTGGGGCTCTATCTGGTACGAGGATGGTGGCTATCGAAAACAGGCCTAGGCGGCCTTCTTGATCTGCTTTTTGCGCCTGCCTTTGTGATGTGGAAATTTACGCTCCGGTTTCGACGAAACCAGAAGGAAAACGAATGGGTCAGAACAACCAGGGAAAAAAAACCATAGGTTGGTTTTCAAGACTGATAGGGCGCTCTACAACCAACAACCTCCTTGAAGATGGTGTAGACGACCTAGAGCACTCTGCGTTAGGGCACTCCCACGCTCGTAACCGCAAAATGCGTCCTCCCGAGCTGCAACAGCTCTGGTTTTCTACTTTGCGCTACCCTTGGTCAGTTTTGGTAGTGGTACCAACTCATCGGGGAGGTTCGGCCTACCCGGTGGCGGAGGCGCTAGCGGAGGTGGGAAACCTGCAAGATAATATTCCGGTTCGGTTAATAGACGCCGAGGGAATTGAATTGAAAGAGTCTACGCTGCTTGCAAAAAGTATTGCTTCCCATGTGGAGTCCGGAGGCAAAGCGGTAGTCGCGGTAGAACCAGTGGTGCAGAGCTTAGCAGCTATTCCTTTGGCTCGCGGGGCTGATGCAGTGCTTTTGAGCGTGTCATTGCAAACCGCAGATATAGCTTCCGCCAGGAGAACCGTGGAGCTTATTGGAAGTGAACGAATCATTGGAACTGTCGCTCTCCATCTGGAGAAACATCGATGACTGCTGATCGTTTGGCGTTTTTTATACTGGTCTGCAGTTTAGTTACTGGATGTGAAAAAACGCAAAGGTCTCCTGGGCAAAGAAAACCAGAGCCTATAGAAATTGTGGAAATGGTATACGATGGAGCATTATCGTCTTCCTGGTCTGAAAAAGGCTGGGCTCCCCGGGTTCCAACCACTAACACTAAAAAAGGGCCGGCTTCTTTTGATTTTTCAGAAAAGGGAACCTGGATTGCTGCCCAAGAAGAACTTTCTGGTTCTTTTGGCGGTCTAGTATTTCGTTTTCGAGCGCCGGTTAAATATGGGGATTTTTTTGAAGTTCGCGTGGAATCTACTCAAGGTAATACTTTTCCCCGTGTAAAAATTGGCCCGGAACATCGCCTTGACCTGCCTAAAAATTGGTCAGAAGTTCTTGTCCCAATGATGAAACTCAATCCCGATGGACTTGCCTTTGATCGCTTAGTTATTCGCGCATATAAATCTGTAGGCAATGCTCCCGTTGAATTAGATAAAATAGGACTTATTGCTGCTGCTAATCCGCGATCGGTTGCGCAAGCAAAAAATGCTAAACAAGTTAAGATGGTTATTGATTGCATTCCTAAAAGCCAACCCATTAGTCCAATGATATATGGAATAGCCCATCAATCAGGAGGGGCTGCAAGCTATCAATGGCAAATGAACCCCTCAGCAAGGCGTTGGGGTGGAAACCCCAGTACGCGGTACAATTGGAAATTAGGAAACGCTTGGAACGCTGGCTCCGATTGGTATTTTCGCAATGTTAATTATTCCGGCAGTCCTGACTATAGTTATAATGTTTTTTTGGAAGAAAATGCTGTGCGGCGCGTGAAAACAGCACTCACTATTCCAATTATGGGATGGGTAGCTAAAGACACTCTTTCGTATTCGTATTCAGTTAGAACTCATGGCCATCAAAGATCGACCGATCCTCAAGAACCGGACGCCGGTGATGGCTTTACTCCTAGCGGAAAACCAATTATGTGCCCCTCCGCTAACATTACCAGTGTTTATCAATCGTCAGCTTCGGTCTTAGAGTGGATTAAAGAAATTCGCCAAAATGATAAGAAAAGAAATGCTCGCGGCGTACATATGTATATTTTGGATAACGAACCCTTTCTTTGGAATTCCACTCACCGCGACGTACACCCTCACCCTACCAGCTATGATGAACTATTGGAAAAAACTATCTCTTACGGTACAGCTATTCGCAAAGCCGATCCTAAAGCAGTAATTGCCGGCCCCGCTCTATGGGGTTGGCCAGCGCTTTTTTATTCCGCAAAAGATAGCGCAATAGGCCTGGAAGCCAGGCCTGACCGCCGCGCACATAATGATATTCCTTTCCTCCCTTGGTATTTACAGCGACTTCGCGAACATGAGCAGAAGACTGGGGTAAAGATTCTTGACGTGGTTGATGTTCATTTTTATCCACAGGGAGAGGGACTAAAGATGGGAACAGGGGGGAATACTGATCCGCAGACCAACGCCCGCAGAATCCGAGCAACGCGCAGTCTTTGGGATTCAACCTATGTAGATGAGTCTTGGATTAAGGAATCAATCCGTTTGATTCCTCGCTTACGCCAGTGGATAAATCAATTCTATCCAGGATTGAAAATTTCCGTCGGCGAGTACAATTTTGGAGCAGAAAACCACATAAGCGGAGCATTAGCTTTATCTGAGGCTCTGGGACAATTTGCTAAAAATGGACTAGAGTCGGCTTTTTATTGGATTATTCCCGCGAAAGATTCCTTTGCCTATTGGTCTTTTCGTGCGTGGCGCAATTTTGACGGCCACGGAGGCCGCTTTTTAGACTCGCTAGTTGATACCCAAGCGCCTCCTCATACTTCTCTATTTGCTTCTCAAGGAACAGGCAAGGACACCAACCACGTGGTAGCTATTGTCATGAATTTTGATCCTATTCAATCTGCAAACGCCTCCATTGACGTGGCGACTTGTGGCGCAGTTGCCAAGAGGCGTACATTTTCGCTAACCCAACACAAGAAAGAGTTAGTAAAATTGGAGGATAAGCAGAACGAAGGGGGATATATTCACGAAATACTCCCACCCTATTCAATTACGGTATTGGATATTGAGTTGGCAGATAAGCTTTCTTTTCCACGAAAAACCAAATAAGCTAACCTATTGAGTTTAATCTATGATTAGTACAATTTTTTTCGATCTCTACGGGACGCTAGCCAGCATTGAAACCCAGGAGGCGTCTCCCCACACCACCCAAAGATGGGAAGAATGGGTGAAAAACCGCTACGGTCCCGTTTCTCTGCTTCGGGAACAATCTCGCCCATTATTCTCTGATTTTCAGAGGATAATTCCCCCGCCTGGAACTCATACCGAACCCGATATTGCCCACTCCATTGCCGACCATTTGCATTTCATTCTTCAGCGAAGTCCTTCCCAAGCAGAAATTTCGGAAGCCGCGCTAGAATTTCGTCTAGCTTCTCGGCGACATCTTTTTCTTTTTCCGGGAACTATGCAAGCCCTTACTATTTTAAAAACTAAATTTTCTCTCGGACTGGTTTCCAATGCGCAAGCACTGTTCACTTATCCGGAGCTGCGCGAATTGCGTTTGGAGGATTTTTTTCAACCATTAATCATTTCTTCGGAAATAGGGTTACGTAAACCTTCGGAAGCAATTTTTCGGCTAGCTCTGGAGCGAGCAAGAGTCAGCGCAACTGAAGCCTTGTTTGTTGGAAACGACCCCAGGGAGGATATTGCTGGGGCCGCCCAAGTAGGATTGCGCACTGCCTGGGTCAAAGATCTCGATCGCCAGCGGGAATTGCCAATTAAGCCTAGCATTACAATCAATTCGGTTTCCGAACTTCCCCAGCAAATAGGAGTTCATTCACTCTAAAATCATTCGAAGGAATTTTTCCGGTAGGGCTAAACGTTCCCTCCCCTTTTCCCGGTTCGTCAGGAGCGACAAAAAGAAAGAAATCCTGGATTAGCGGCTCTCCCTGCTCATCAAAACCGAGAATTTCGGAAATATGCGTAATTTTACAGTTTCCATTTCTCAATCGCGTTTGAAAAACTAAAATGCACTTTGCTAATTCTATATATTCCTGCACTATACTAATTGGCAGGCTACTTGATTGAAGAGCCATCGATTTGATGCGAGCAACCGCATCTTTGGGATTAACCGCCAGCAGGGTGGCTAGTATGGACTGCTGCCCGCCACTAATAGTCTGCAACAAAGACAAAGTTTCTTCTTTGCGACATTCACCTATTATTAGACGATCGGCATACATATATGCGCAGTTCTTTACCAATTCTGGCACACTCACCAATGACTTGCTTTTTGAATTAGTCGGTCCGGTTTCTAATTGCACCCACCACGGCTGATGCAAACTGATTTCCGAAACTTCTTCGATAGAAATTATGCGTTCCTCTTGCGGAATACATTGAGCAATAGCGTTCAGGGTGGTGGTCTTTCCGCTACCTGGCTCTCCGCAAATCAGTACATTTCTTCCGTTCCGGGTAAGTTCCTCTAAAAGCTGAGCCATTGAAGACGAGAGTGTTCCCAAATGTACGAGATTGTCCAAAGTAGACGCGTCACGTCGCGGTTTTTGGATTGTTATGCAAGGCCCATTAATTGCGAGAGGAGGAACCATGACTTGCAATTTACTTCCGTCGGCCAGCCGAGCATTTACTAGAAGATTAGTCTGGTCAGCATTTTGCTTAGCCAAGGTTAATAATCGCTTAACTACCGAAGACAGAATTTCATTGGAAGCAAATGTGTACTCGGAAAGGTAAATACATTCGTTCCTTTGTACGTATACCTTTGATGCGCCAATCACCATTATTTGGTTAACGTTGGGATCTTTTAGTAGTAGGTCTAATGGCCCCAACCCTAACGCCTCTTCTGAAATATTATATACAAACTTTTCGCTTCTTTGTGTACAATCTCGAGATTCATTGATTTTGTTTTCTACCGCGCATAATTCCGAATTTATTTTGTCCAAACGGTTAGTCGAAGACGCAAGAATAATTTCCTGATCCGACTTAGATTCAACATCCGATGATTGCTCCAAAACTGGCACAGCGCTTTCAGACATTTGAGGAGAACTGTTTCTCTCTATGCCTGCTTCGATATCTGTTTTTATTTGTTCTTCTACACTTACAGTAAGAACGAAATCACCTATTTGTATTTTATCATCACACCGAAGCACCTGGGAAGTAGAAACCCTTCTTCCGTTAATGTAAGTTCCAGTGGCTGATTGCAAGTCTAGGACAATCAATTTGCCTTCTTTGAAAATTACCCGACTATGCCGTTTACTAATATCATGTTTAGAAAGAACAATGTCGTTACCGTCAGCACATCCTACCAAGATATCGTTTTTTTCATACAACTGGGTAACAATTGCTCCCTCGTTTTCTTGAATAGTCACTCGTAGCATATCAACTAATTATCAAGTTGCGTTGCGGAAACCAAGGGGAGAGGCATCAATTAGCATAAAGTAGTTGCGTTGATCTTTTAGAAGTTAAGACTCCACTTCAAGAAACTCTACGATAATTACCTCACCTTGTTGTCTAATGCCATATGTCGCCGGTAATTTCAGCTCAATTTCCACTTCGATAGCATTTCCTGCTATACGAGGCCACACCCGGTTTACGGGGGAGTCAAAATATTGAGTATCCAAAAATCGAAGAACGCTTCTATTGCCAATTTTAGTATTCTCTAGGCGTAAAATTAGTATTTTAGAGTTTGCCTTTCCAATAGAATAACGGATTGGTTGATTGGTTCGCACCAAAACGCGAGAATATTGGCCGTCCTGCCTAAACCCAACTAACTCTAACCTTCCTGAAATCTGCCTTTTCTTTATTTCTTGTTGCTCTGCTTTTCTTTTTTCCTCTGCTCTTTTTCTTTCTAGCATTGCTAGGCGCGCAGCTTCTTCTGCTTTTGTTTTCTTTTCTTCAGCTAGCCTTTTTTTTGCCTCTTCTTGCTCTGCTTTTCTTTTCTCCTCTGCTCTTTTTCTTTCTAGCATTGCTAGGCGCGCAGCTTCTTCTGCTTTTGCTTTCTTTTCTTCAGCCAGTCTTTTTTTTGCCTCTTCTTGCTCTGCTTTTCTTTTCTCCTCTGCTCTTTTTCTTTCTAGCATTGCTAGGCGCGCAGCTTCTTCTGCTTTTGAGGTCGGAAGAGCGTCGTGTAGGGAAAAAGTATGTTCCATGGTG
>JBNKEI010000121.1:0-32255 GCA_050288705.1 Myxococcales bacterium | reverse complement strand
GCAGCTAAAAAAGTGGCGTCGTGCGTGGAAGATGGGTCTCATCGAAAAAACGAACCCTGGATGGGCTGACCTTTGGCCCCAAATCATCGATTGACAAAGTCGTGCCCATTACTATTACTCGGAAAAAAGGGTTATGTTGATGTATTCGTTATCCGACACAGTGCCATCAGCAGTGGATGCCCACACTGCGACCAGGTAAAGTCCAGGCTGGCTGGCGGTAAGCAGGTCAGCGAATTCATTCCTTTTTCCCCTGGGGTAGAGTGCTGCCAAGTCACGGTCTGGGCAGGCTATTAACTTCCAGTGAAATTGGGTGACCGAGGAATTTGTCGACAGGGCTGAGAGAGCTACTAAAGGGGTGACTGCTATTTCCATATCCGGAATAGGGTAAACTTCAGGAGGTACTTCGCCGACAGTGTCTTCACCGCACCCCCCAAGTAGGCTCCAAGGTAGGACCCAAAGCAAACCTAGAGTTGCCATTAGCCGGCCGAGGGGACGCGAGGAGCGTGAGTACATAAGCGTGTATTCAGGTTGACTGTAAGGTTCAATTCCCACTAGCATTCACCTCTTAACTGAGCACCTAATCGAGGATACTGATTCTTTTATGCGCCGGACACATGTACCCCTTTCAGTTTTTTTTCTGCTGACGCTGTGGACATCGGGCTGTGCTCGCTTAGTGGCTAATATGGCTGCGGATACGCTTTCTGGTTCGGGAACGGTTTTTAGCGCCGAAGACGATCCCGAGCTGGTACGCCAAGCGGTTCCTTTTGGCTTGAAGACTGTCGAGTCGCTACTGGCAGAGTCGCCCGATAATCCGAAGCTGTTATTGGCTGCTGCTTCTGGCTTTGCGCAGTACAGTTATGCATTTGTGCAGCAAGACGCTGCGGAAATGGAACCCATTGACCCATCACGGGCCCGTCAAATGTTTGCTCGGGCGAAAAGACTTTATGCTCGCGCCGAAGAATATGGATTTCGGGGATTGGAAGCTAGCTGCCATGGTTTTCGCGCGCTTTTTTTAAAGAATAAGCAGCAAGCGGTAAAGCTCTTGGACGCAGAGCAGGTCCCTTTGTTGTATTGGACGGGGGCGGCCTTAGCTGCCCGTATTTCTTTGTCTAAAGACGATATGGCTGCCATTGGAAGGCTTTCCGAGGTAGAAGCACTAATGGGAAGAGCTTTTGAGTTAAATGAAACCTATGATAACGGGGCCATCCACGAGTTCTATGTGAGCTACAATGCTGGGCGCTCCGAAGCTTCGGGTGGTAGTTTGCAAAGAGCCCAAAAACATTATGACCGCGCCCTGGTTCTTTCTGGTAATCAAAAGATTGCTCCCTTGGTAACCTGGGCCGAAATGGTAGCAGTGCAAGCCCAAGACCGAAAATTGTTTAACAAGCTGCTTGCTCAGGCCATTGAGTTTGATGCTTATGCTCAGCCAAAGTTCCGACTAATGAATTTAATAGCTCAGCGCCGGGCGCGTTTTCTTATGTCGCAAGCCAGTGAACTATTTTTGGAGGAATAAAATGCGTAGCCGGTTTTCTGTTTTTGTTTTGGTATTGCTCTGGTCGCTAACGGCTCAGGCCAAAGTCACCATTAAATTGGGAACTTTGGCTCCGGATGGTTCTTCCTGGCACTCCTTGCTTAAGCAAATGGGCGAACAGTGGTCGCAAGTCTCTCAAGGAACAGTAAAGCTAAAAGTTTATGCGGGTGGAGTAGCAGGAAATGAAGGCGATATGGTTCGCAAGCTTAGAGTAGGGCAACTGCATTCGGCAGCTCTTTCGGTTATTGGGTTACACGATATTGAGACTAGCCCCCAGGCGATTTCTACTCCCGGGCTTATAAGCGACCAAAGTGAGTGGGACCATGTTTTCGCGAAAATGGAGCCTGTTTTCGAAAAACGATTTTTGGAGAAAGGGTTCGTGGTGCTCAATTGGGGGGATACCGGTTGGGTACAAATGTTTTCTTCCAAAAAGATTTCTAGTCTAAACGATCTTCGGGGACTAAAAATGTTTGCTTGGGCCGGTGACCCTTCCTCCTCGAAAGCTTTGCGGCTAGCTGGATTTCAACCGGTGGTGATTAGTTCTACCGACATCATGCCTTCACTGCAAACTGGGATGATTCAGGGTTTTGCAACCGCCCCAATTATGGCTTTCACTGCTCGCTGGTACGAAAATGCGAAATATATGATTAATGCTAGCTGGGGTCATTTGCCAGGAGCAACTATTGTTAACAAGAATACCTGGGACAAAATACCTGCTGACTTGCAACCAAAGCTTCTGGCTATTGCTCGAAAAATAGGAGTGCAGGTGAATGCCGAAGTGGCGAGAATGCAGGCCGAAGCTATTGTGCAGATGAAGAAAAATGGCCTTCAGGTAGTGACTCTAAACCAGGCTGACCAAGCTAAATGGGTTAAGCTTGCGGAAAAAATGTGGCCGGCTATTCGTGGCGGTGTGTGTACGGTGGAAGACTTTGATGAAATAAAGCGAGTCCGTGACGAATACCGGGCTGCGAAAGGCCAGAAAAGGCAGTGATTGTCCAAGAAACTCCTCCGATTAAGGCTCGCCAACCGCAGCATGTAGAGTCTTTGTCTGTTTTTTCGACAGTACGGCGCTACTCGGCTTTTCTCGTGCGAGGCGTGGAAAAGTGGGCGGTAGTAGTTCTTTTTTTGGCAATGATGGTTTTGCCATCTGCCGAAAGCTTGGCCCGCTTGTGCAAAACCACCATTCCCGGGGCGGTGCTTTATTCTCAACATTTAACATTGTGGGTTGGTTTTTTAGGCGCTCTCTTGGCCACGACATTAGGAAAACATCTCTCGCTGGCTACCGGCGAACTAATTCCTGCTGGGCGAGTACGTGAATCGGCCCAAATATATGTCGGAGGACTGTGTGCAGGTACTTGTGCGCTTTTAGCCTATGCTTCGGCAGTATTAGTCCAAGCCGATTCCGTAATGGAACGAGACCTTCCAGGAGGGATTCCTGAGTGGTGGAGTGAGCTAATCATGCCCGTTGCTTTGGGAATGATGGCACTAAGATTCTCTTGGCGCGCGTCACCCCGCGGATGGGGGAAAGTGCTGGCGCTAGTTCTGGCAGGGGCCATGGTGGGCATGGGGGCTTGGGCATCCCAGGCGGAAACAATGTTGCTTCCCGGGGTAGTTGCAATTCTCGTGGGGGTTGTGCTTGGTGCTCCATTATTTATTGGCATGGCGGGTTTGGCCATGCTTTTATTTTTCGCCGACGGTGTTTCCATTGCTGCAGTTCCCACCGAAACCTACCGATTAGTGGCTTCTTCAACCCTTCCGGCAATACCTTTATTGACCGCAGCAGGTTACATTTTTGCCGAGGGAGGGGCATCCAAAAGATTTTTGCGACTAGCGCGGGCGCTTATTGGATGGGCTCCGGGTTCTATGGCGCTAATGGTGGTACTCTTGTGCACCGGGTTCACTACCATCACTGGCGGTTCAGGGGTAACCATTTTGGCCATGGGCGGCTTGGTTTTGCCTATGCTGGTTTCCGAGAAGTATTCCGAAGATTTCAGCTTGGGTTTGGTTACCTCCTCCAGTTCCCTCGGATTGCTTTTTTTTCCCAGTTTGCCAGTGATTCTCTACGCAGTAGTCGCTGGTGAGAGCCCTAGTGACTTGTTTGCCGCTGGTTTAATACCGGGCCTGCTCATGATGGTCTTAATAGCTATCTGGGGCGTAGTGACTGGAATTCGGCAAAAGGCTCCTCGCCAGCCATTTTCCTTACCTGAATTAGGAAGCGCCTTATGGGAAGCAAAATGGGAAGTGCTAATACCCATCTTTCTCTACTCTTTGTTTCTAGGGGGAATTACTACCATCATTGAAACCGCGGCTTTGGCTTTGTTGGCGGCGATGGTTACTCAAAGCCTAGTCTTTAGAGATTTACACTGGCGTAGGCAGCTTCCAGAAACCATGGCTCGCGCGGGAGTATTGGTAGGGGCGGTAGTAGTGCTTTTGGGCGTGGCCATGGGGCTTACTAGCTACCTGGTAGATGCCGAGGTTCCTACCTTGGTACTGGACTGGACAAAAAGTCACATACATTCTCCTGTGGTGTTTTTGCTGGTGCTTAATGGCTTGCTGCTAGTTCTGGGAAGCGTACTAGAAATCTACTCGGCCATCATTGTGCTTGCTCCCTTGCTTACTCCCTTGGCGGCGGCATATGGCATTAATCCGTTGCATTTGGGGATTGTTTTTTTAGCCAACTTGGAGTTGGGATTTCTTTTTCCACCCATGGGGCTCAATCTGATTCTTTCCAGCTCTCGGTTCAACCAACCGCTGGTTCGATTGTACAGAGTCACTCTACCTTTTATGGCCATTTTGGCGATTGGGGTTCTGTTGATTACCTATATTCCCGCCATGACTGTGGGCATGTCTAAGCAATCGGAAAAGAGCACTGACCAGCCAAAAAGATTGGCAGAGTGACGTATTATGCTCGGAAATAGGCGCTTATAAATGACTAATATTTCTACAGTTTTTGGTAAATAGGCAAGCTTACGTCCGTAGACGCGTTGACTCGCCTAAGGTGCATGATATCGTCTTCGATCATGGAGCCCAAGGTCCTTATTGTTGACGATAATCAGGAATTCTTAAATCTGCTGGCCCGGCTTTTTACGGATGCTGGTTACCAAGTAATATTATCCGGAAGAGGCAAAACTGCATTGGAGATGGCTCGATTAGAGAAGCCAGTGCTTACTGTTCTGGATATTCTTTTGCCTGACATGATGGGGTATCACTTGGCGGAAGTTATTCGCCGAGAGTTAGGCACTCCAATAATCTTTATTACCGGGGTATTCAAGGGTGGCAAACATGCCCAGGAAGCAAAGGCAAAATATGGGGCCATTGCCTATTTCGAAAAACCGTTCGAAGCTAGCAAGTTAATTGAGACTGCTAAGTCAGTTGTGGCTCCCGGGGCTAAATTTTCTCCTGAAGTTGACGGAGAAGACAGCTTCGACGTTGAGCTCGACGTTGATGTGGACGAAGAGCCTGATCAAGACCCTCTAGAGCTTACCGGATTGGTGCGGGTTACTGGCGGAGACGCGGTTAGTGCCGAGTTAAAAGGAGAGCCGCTAACTGCAGGGGTTTACCAAACGGGAACCGCAAAGTGGTTGCGTCCGCCGCCGGTTAACTATCCGGTTGCGCCAGCGCCAATAGTGGAGGCGGAAAGGGGAATTCGTCGGGGTGAGCTAAAAGACAACCTTCCTTCTCTTATTAATGCTTTTTACCAATCCCAAGAGACTGGCGAACTAGGCGTGCAGCGCGGCAAGGTGAAGAAAGTAGTCTATTTTGAGAAAGGCCAGCCAGTCTATGCCTTATCTAATTTAGTGGCCGATCGGTTTGGGCAATTCCTAGTTCGAGTGGGAAAATTGAACGAGACCCAACTTCAAAAAGCAGCAGCACAAGCCGATGTCTCTCACCGCCGTTTAGGAGACGTGTTGGAGGAAATGGGGCTATTAAAATCAGAGACTGAGCAACTGTATTTTCTGGGCCAGCATGTAAAAAGCATAATATACAGCCTATTCGGATGGGAAGAAGGAATATATGAGTTGGCATTCAAACGAAGTGCCGCTCAGGAGCCACTAAAATTAGATACCCATCCGGCTAACCTAATAATGAGGGGAATAAAAAAACTTTATAAACTAGAGAGGTTACGTTGTTTATTGGGTCCAGAAGCGTACCTTCGCCCCTCGCTACAACCTGCCTACACGTTGAAAGAAATAGAGCTGGAAAAATGGGAGGCGGAGCTTTTGCCCAGTGCTGATGGAACCCGTACCGTAAAAGAATTGATTACCCTATCTAATAAGCCTGAGCATGAAGCGCACGGTTTCATTTATGGGCTCGTAGCTCTCTCGGTGCTAGAGCAACACGGATAGCCTTTCTATTGATTAACCAGGTTAGGGAGAATCCTAGACGACTGGGAGTTACTGGGGCATGTCCCTATATCCGACATCGCCGCTCCGTCATTCCCGCGAAGGCGGGAATCCAGTGGGCACGACTTTGTCAATCGATGATTTGGGGCCAAAGTCAGCCCATCCAGGGTTCGTTTTTTCGATGAGACCCATCTTCCACGCACGACGTCACTTTTTTAGCTGCTTTTCACGGCAGCGTAGTTGCGTGACGTCTTTTCGTACCGAGTTGCGAACCGGCGGGCTTGTTTGAGAATATTGAATGTGCATTCCACCTCGGGCCTGCAATCGTAACGCCATCCAAAGCCTAAACCAAAGGTCAGATCGGAATGCAAGCTGGTCTTTCGACTGTGGTGCCCCCTGGATTCCCGCTTTCGCGGGAATGACGGAGGGCGTGGTGCCGGATATGGGGACACGCCCTAAATTGTCGCTTACTCATGTTTATTTTTCTTTCTAAGACTCTAGATTGGTTTCTCAGCCCGCTGAGCTGGTCGATTGTATTACTGCTGGTAGGCTTGCTGCTCAGAAAGCGATCTACCTACTGGGCAAAGTTGCTAGCATTAGGAGCAGCGGTTGTATTGGTAGTTTTTTCTCTGCCCGCAGTATCTAGCCGATTGGCGCTGTGGGTAGAAAGCCAAGCTTCGTCCACTATACAGCCTGGCTTGCAATATGACGCGGTAGTGGTTTTGGGTGGGGGGCTCGATCCTATTGTGACCAAGCGTACCGGAAGTCCGGAGTATACTGCGGCTGGCGACCGAGTTTTACGCGGTTTCCAATGGGTTCGTACCGAGCGGGCGCGTAATATTTTGCTGGCCGCGGGAACTTTGGACCCCGATCCTAGTGCAGTGGTGGAGGCACAGGTGCTGGCCAATCAATTAAAAGAGTGGGGAGTAGAGCCTCAGCGTATATTTGTGGATGGAAAAAGCCGCAATACCCGAGAAAACGCTATAGAATCCGCCAAGATTGTGAGCGCGCAAAAATGGAAGAAGATAGTCTTGGTTACTAGCGCCGCGCATATGCCCAGAGCTCTGGGATGTTTTTATGCGGTGGGACTAAATCCAGACAGCGACCCGGTGGATTTTCGGGAGGCATCTTCCTCGTGGAGTTTGCTGCCCCAAGCGCATAGATTGCAAGAGAGCGCAGAAATGATTCGCGAGCTAGCCGGACGAGTTATATATCGGATTTTGGGTTATTCAAAAAACTAGCCGATTGTTTGAGGTTTTGAACAAGGGTAACAGCACATTTTTTGTACTGGACTGTGTTAAGTGATTTATGACTCCTTGAATCTTGTCCCCTCAATTGCCAATTTCTTGACAAGTTTTTAGGCATCATCCGATTCGGATTGGCGTCTATGAGTTTTGTTCTTCTAAATCGAGGAAAAAGAAGTTCTTATTAGGAACGACAATGAGCAAGAAATACCACCAACCTTCTCTCGACGAGCTGCGCAGAATATTGACCCCCAATCAGTTCCAGGTCGCATGTAATAAAGGCACCGAACCCGCCTTCCATAATGCTTATTGGGATAACCATGAGTCCGGCATTTATGTCGATGTGGCTACCGGTGAGCCGCTATTTAGCTCATTAGATAAATACGATTCGGGCACAGGATGGCCTAGTTTTCTTAGACCGCTGATGGATGACACTATTGAAGAACGTGAAGATTTTTCGCACGGCTTGAAGCGAACAGAAGTGCATTCACGTCATGGAGGAATCTACTTAGGCCACGTTTTCCCCGATGGGCCACCGCCCACTGGTCTGCGCTACTGCATTAATTCGGCGTCGCTAAAATTCATCCCCGCTAGCCGCCTGGCTGAAGAGGGATACGAACCGTACGCTTCGCTTTTTGAGAGCGAAAAAACAGAGAGTAGTCTGGCGACTGTTGCTGGTGGTTGCTTCTGGGGAATGGAAGAAATACTTCGCCAAGTACCGGGAGTGCTGAGTACCCGTGTCGGTTACACCGGGGGTAGAAAGAGTTACCCTTCCTACGAAGAAGTATGCTCCGGTCTTACTGAGCATGCCGAAGCAGTTGAAGTTCGCTTTGATCCTTCCCAAATTAGCTATCAGCAACTGTTAGAAAAATACTTTTTTCGCATGCATGACCCAACTACCCGTAACCGGCAGGGAAATGATATGGGATCGCAATATCGATCGGCCATATTTGTTCATTCGCCAGAGCAGCGGCAAATTGCCGAAAAAGTAAAAGCCGAAGCGAACAAGTCGGGTTTCTGGAAAAAACCTGTTGTTACTGAAATAGTCGAAGCCGGACCTTTTTTTACAGCAGAGGAATATCATCAGAAATATTTGATGCACCATGATCACGGCTATTCTTGTCATTATTTGCGCGAATAGCTGCATTGGTAGGCGATGCAAAAAGTAGCCTTTCCAGCTCTTGAGGCAAAGTTTGGTAGTCAGGAATCACCCATTGTGCTCCCGCGTCAATTAGGTCGGCAGCAGGGGTTGCGGTGCACACGCCTACCACGGTCATTCCCGCGCTGCGGGCTGATTGCACTCCGTTAACCGCGTCTTCAAAAGCGATGCAGCCAGAGGGCTCTATTTTCAGAAGGCTAGCGGCGGCCAAAAAAATATCCGGAGCTGGTTTGCCGCGCTTGGTGTGTTCGGCGCCTACAATGTAATCGAAGGCATGGGCAATGCTTATTGCTTCTAGCGCCATTTCTCGATTAGCCTTGGGAGAAAGGGTAGCCAAGGCACAGGGAATTTTTGCTTCGCGAAGTCGGATAATAAATTCCCGTGCGCCTGCTACTAACTTCATATGCGGACGGTAAAGTTGGCGATAAAGAGCTTCCTTTTCTTCGGATAACTTTTCTAGCTTTTGTTCTTCGACTGCTATGTTGAGTAACGTCGACAGGATTTCAATGTTCTTTTGACCAGCAGTGACTCTTTGAAAGTGCTCAACTGGTTTTTCGCAACCTAGGCGCCTAGATATTTCTACCCATGCCTTTGCATGAAAAGACATATTGTTAATTATGGTTCCATCGAGGTCAAAAATGACAGCGTGTGTTTTGTTGAGCATAAATTGACTACCAGGCATGTAAGATTTGCTAGAAAAACTTTTTTGGGGGATATGGATTCTAAATAATCATTGGGGTTATAATTCGGTTAAAACAGAATTACGACCCCAGAATGAAGTGGTTACGCAAAGGAGTTACTGTGCACCATTAGTTCGTTCGCGAGGATCATCTTCCGCGCGTTCAGCGCCAATAACGTCGTTTACGGAAGGAAACCGCATAACTTCGTTCCTGGCAAGACGCCAAGCTTGTTGCACAATCCATGAGAGCGAACGGTCCTGTCTATTCGCTTCTTCCTGGATTTCTTTAAGCATGTCTTCGGGGAAATACAGACTCTGTTTTCGCTTATCCGTGCCGGGCATTTGCACGCTCCTAGGTCGCGCAAACAAAAAGAGCCCTTCGTGAACTCCTTGTGCGCGAAGCAAGTGGTTATTGTCGTTGAAATATCTGACATTCCGGTGCTCTATGTCAATACGCTAGCTTTTTTTTTATATTCTTTTTTTTACACATCTTTTGATTTCTATTTTCTTACATTTCTTTGCAAACAAGCAAGATTGCGGTTGCTAACAGGTCGTGTAGTTATTTAAGCACTTTTACATGCATGAGTAGCTCTAGGCGCTAATTGATTCCATCCTTCTTCAATAGATTCAATTAGTGCGTTTCGCAGGCGATCAGGCTCAACAATTGCGTCTAAAGAGTTAACTTCCAGCGCTCGCTGGACTGAATGAATTGAATCGAAACGTTCAGCAATTTCCCGTAATTTTTCGACATATATTCGAGCGTACATTTCCTCGTATTCTTGCTGGAGTTGCGGTTTTGGTTGGTCATTGCTTTCCAGTTTTTTTGCTATTTCCAAAACCCTTGCATCTTTTTGTGCAGCCGCTCGGGCTTCTTCAGGAAAGATTACCGCTGCAGCAGGCGCTCCTCCAATTACTGATGCATATGACCCGGAAAGAGCCATTACTCGCATAGAAGGATTCAGTGTCTTAGAAAATACTACATAGGCGCCGCCATGATAACGGGCTATTACGCAGAAAACGAACGGGCCTTTGAAATTAACCACCGCCCGACCTATTTCCGCGCCGTATTCTAATTGTAGTCGCCGCAAAGATTCTGGTGAGCCGTCAAATCCCGAAAGATTGGCTAAAACTACTACTGGGCGATTGCCCGAAGCAGAGTTGATTGCGCGAGCCACTTTTTTCGAGGCTATTGGGAAAAGAGTACCCCCAGACCAGGTTTCTGGGCCATCTGAAGGGACGTAGCCAAGCCGAGAAAGCGGTTTGCTTTCAATTCCAATTAGACAGACCGGCCATCCTCCTAAATGGGCTTCCCAGGTTACTGCCACTTCTGCGTCTGCTTGCGAAGGCCAGCGTTCTAAAGGAGTACTGTCCTGGTCAATTACCGCGCGCAACAATGCGCGGATATCAAATGGTTTTTTGCGGCCAGGGTTTTTTGCGTCGTCCCAAAGCTCTCCCACCCGATCAAATTCTTCTCCTCCAGAATAGGGAGCTAAGCGGATATTTCGACTGATGATATCGATAGACGGTCTGCGGCGGGGATGGTTCTCTCCCGGTGCTTTGTAGGTGTGTTCGTAGTAGCGCAAAAGAATGTGACAGGCCTCATCTAAATCATGAGCGTGGTACTGAGCTTCACCGTTGGGCCCCATAATACGTTCGAATCCACCAATTCCCAGATTATCCTCGGCGCTAATGCCTCCTGAATAATCAAGGGCCCTTTTTCCGGTGAGTAGCATCGTGCCCTGGGGGGTCATGATTAAACATCCTCGGCAATGCTGCAGCATGGTGGCTTCCGCGTTCCAGTAGGATTGGGCGCCGACATTGGTTCCGTCAACCACTATATTTATTTCGCCCCCGGCCTGGGTGAACTCAATAATGCGGCGGAGAACCGCAGCGGTCCAATCAAGGTTTTCTGTACCGCTATCCATGGCAATTTTGGCTCCCGAAGAAACCGGAAACCACTCTAAAGGAATACTTAGCTGCTCTGCCAAGTTAATAGCGGCAATAATGCGTCGGCATTCCTCCTCCGCCAGTGCTCCGCCAGCCCGAGTTCCATCACCCAGCAACAGAACCCTGGTCATGCCTTCGGGGTGCTTAGGAGTGTAACTGCGGACTAATCCTACTACTACATTGGCTTTGTTTTCGCCGTAGGGGCGTCCTTGAACCGAAACCAGGCGATTTGATTCATGGTCTGGACTTAAATCGTACTCCTCAAACTCACCACGAGGGAAGTCTCCGCTGGGTTCAGCAGGGGTGAGCATTTTAATTATTTCGTAGGCGTAGGTCATGCGTCGCTGACGGGCACGAATCACTTTAAGCGCATAATCGTCCATGGTGCGCAAAGGTTCTTGGTGAGGCTCACATAGGCCCATTTCCAAGCGATTACCAGTACGAGGAGCTAATGAAAGTGAGGTGTCTTTGGGAACCTGGGCAGCATTTTCGTGCAGCATCAGCCTGAAGATTGTCTTTTCTAGCCCTAATCCATGACTAGAAGCGTGCAATCTCCGGGCAATTTCCAGGATTTCTTCTCGGCGGGCTAGCAAAGGGGGGCGTACAAAAACAACTACTCGATTCCAATGAAGGCGTTTACGGGCATCGCGACGGGCTTGTTGCTCGCGAATAGCATGAAAAGCTTCTAGTACGGCGTGCTCTAGTTCCGGAAGGGCTACCAAATGTCCAGTGGCAGCTCGTACCGGATGGAGGTCACGAACCTCGGCAACCGCGAAAAAGCGTTCATCGCGAGCATTTTCGCGGCCTCGAAGATGAAACAAATAAAGGTTTTGACTGCTGGCTACTCGCTTAACATTAAAGTTTTTGAGCCTCCATAGCTCCAGACGTTCGCCCGTGCAGGGGTGGAATCCGCGGAAGGTTTCGGCTTCGCGAAATCCTTCGCCATTACGCATAAAGGTATAACAGTGCACTTTGGAACCGGGATGTATTAAGGCCGCGCATACTCGTTTGATTCGGGGGTTAGCCGGCAACTTTTCCAATTTCTGAGCTAAAAATACCGCTGAGCCTGGTTCGTCTATGCCATGAGGTACGCTTAGGTAAATATCGAGAGCCACATCGGTTTGCTCGGGAAGCTGACTAACTACCTGAGAGACGCTATCTAGAGCAGCGGAAAACTCTGGAAGAGCAACATGGGTGGAAAGATTGCTTGGTGCATTAATCGGATCTTGCCAGCGAACTAGTAAATGTACTCTCCCGTCAACCTGAACTACACATGGTTCTGCCATTGCCCGAGTGCGGTAAGCACGGCGAACCATTACTTCTAAGACGAGCGCTTTCATAGCTACGTCGCCTCGTTCCAGGTACTGCACTAAATGGCTAGTCAAAGAAAAAGGAGTAGCCACTAGCTCGGCAATAAGGGCTGCACGTTCGGGTGTGCACGGTTCGGCGTGCAATTTTTCAATGGATTCATCCACTCGCCAAATTGCTTCTCTACGTCGCTGCTCTAATACCCGGCCTTCAAACAGCGAGTAACGAGCCTGCTGTGCTGATTCGCATACTCCTGGATGCGCTTCTTGAGTCAACGAAACCAATCGATCGAGTAGCTGACGGAATGAAGGCTCGCGTACTGCGCTTCTCCATCCCGGGCGATCCAAGCAGCGTTGCAAAATAGCCACCACAACCCGGTTTTTCTGAGCTACGTTCTGATGAGAACGGTGTAGCCACACCAGTCCATCGCATAAGCGTGGTGAATCGGCCAAAGAGCTAACACTGTAATGCTCTAATGCCTGGCGCAAAGTAGCTAAGAAATCTTCGGGAAGGCCTTTCCCTTCGGCTCGGAATTCCCGCAAATAAATATGTAAATATTGCTCGCAGGAAAGCCGTGGCATGGTCGAGCGTATTTCTGAGTATTGCTTGGAGAAAAGTGCTTCTATATTGATATATAGAGCCAAAAGTTCACGCACTGCATCGTAATCGGGAGGCAGTGCATGGACTGATTCCATCTCGAAATTTCCACGCGCTGGATCATCGGGAAATGCTAAATTCCAGCGTTTTAGTAAGGCGCTTACCCTTTCGTTGGTTATGTCAAAACCAAGCATTAATCGCCTTAGCTCCCGCAGCGTAGCGCGAAATGCCTTGGCCGGGCTTTTTTCCGCATCCGCTTCTAAACGAGGAAATTCCACTCGCTGGCACTGCTTGGACGATTGTTCTTGCTGGGCGTCTGGTTCCAATACCAACAAAGGATCTCCTGCCGATACCTGCACGCTTTGTCCTACCAAGACTTTTCGTACCCGAGCATCAAAAGGAGCCACTACTGGCATTTCCATTTTCATGGCTTCCAGTCCTAGAAGACGATCGCCGGCTTTTATGTGGTCTCCTTCTGACACGTGAAGAAATAGGACCAATCCGGGGGCGGGAGCACGCAGTAAACCACCGGGATCGCGGGAAATGCGGTAGGCGTATCCATCTACTTCTACTAGATGATCTAGCCCGGCGGGCACGCTCACAATACGGTGACGCCTAACCCCTTTAGGAGTGTCAAAGCAAAGGCGTGATTCGTATTCGCCATCGTGCTCGTAGCGAACATCAATTTGGCCTCCATCTACTTCCACGCGAAAAGCGCCCGGTTCCAGAGTGGAGACCCTGAACTCGTAGCATAGGCCTCCATAGCGAAGTTCTATCGGTCGCCTTTGCTGTGGGGGAAGCGACGGGCGTCCGCGAGCAGCAGAAGCGAAGAAATTCAACTTTTCGTCATTGAGTTGGCGCTCTTGCAGCTCTATAGCAGTGGCAATTAAAGCGGCATAAGCCTGCGGCCCGGACTCTTCGTTTCCTTTTTGCATTAGACGATCGATCCACCCAGTATCGATTTGCCCGGAAACGAAATCGGGATTATTCAGGAGGCGCAATAAAAAGGCGCGGTTGGTAGTGCCTCCTTCTACCACCACCAATGTTTCTAACAGCGCCCGTGCTAGTCGAGCGCGGGCTTCTTCGCGGGTCGCTCCGTAAGCAATCACCTTGGCAATCATTGAGTCAAAATCAACGGGAATGTGATCGCCTTCTCTTACCCCGGAATCAGTACGCACTCCTGGCCCTAATGCCGGACGAAAAGAAACTACTTTTCCCGGAGCAGGGGCGAATCCTCGGTCTGGGTCTTCTGCACATAGACGTACCTCAATGGAGTACCCATTGGTGGGGGGAGGACCTTCCGCAGGAAGCCGCTGTCCTTGCGCAATCTCGATTTGGCAGCGCACTAAATCAAGACCGGTGGTGGCCTCGGTGACCGGGTGTTCCACCTGAAGACGAGTGTTCATCTCCATGAAGAAAAAATCCCCAGTCTGAGGTTCGAACAAAAATTCTACCGTACCTGCATTTTCATATCCGGCGGATCGCGCAATGCGTACCGCTGCGTCCAAAAATTTTTTTTGTTGCTCAGCGGATAAAACCGGGGAAGGGGCCTCTTCAATTACTTTTTGATTACAGCGTTGGGCAGTACAGTCGCGAATGCCCACTGGCCACACCGTTCCATAGCGATCGGCAAGAATCTGAACCTCAATATGGCGAGCTTCTCCCACCTTCTTTTCCAGAAAAACGGTGCCATCTCCGAAGGCTTTACGGGCTTCCGCGGAGGCTGAGGAAAAAGCTTCTTCTAGTTGACCGGCAGAATGCACAAAGCGAATTCCGCGACCACCGCCTCCCGCGGTTGCTTTGACTAGCAAAGGAAAACCAATGCGAGTGGCATGTTCTTGGGCGGTTTCTAAAGTGGCTACCGGACCGCCACTCCAAGGAGCTACTGGTACTCCCGCACCTTCGGCCAGTAGTTTGGAGCCAATTTTATCTCCTAGTCTACGCATGGCCATAGGTGAAGGCCCAATAAAGACTACGCTTAGCTCTTGGCACAACTCAGCAAAGGCAGCATGTTCAGCTACGAAACCCCATCCCACCCAAACTGCTTGTGCGCGGGTGCGTACCAAAGCTTCGCGAAGACGGTCGTAGTCGAGATAGCGGCTTTTTCTGCGAGGCTGACCATGCTCATCAAGGTCCTTGGGATCATGAAACATCGACGGACCAAGATAAAATAATGAATCCGCCTCACGCACAAAAAGTGCATTGCGATCAGGCTCGGTAAATAGCGCTATGGTGCTAAGTCGTTCGCAGTGACCGCAATTCCATTCTCGAACTGCTCGGATGAGCCTGAGCGCGGGCTCTCCCCGATTGACAACGGCGATGCGCTCAAATTTTCTAGTTCGCGTTTCGCTCATAGTTCTCTTTCTGCGCGAAGGCCCTTGAGCAAGGGTGGCGCTCGATGTGATGCATTAATCAGTTTTGGAAAGGCAGGGAGAGTATCCCCGAAGGGTATCGCTGAGTAACGGATTGGGAGTTTTGCCATTCCAAGCAAGGCAAAGAACATATCCGTTGCAATCGCGAACCCAAGCGGAGAAAGGTTGGGACTTTCTTTCGATATTCACTTGGATCGATGCTTCTCCCCATTCTAATGATTGGATTGAAGGTGATGAGTAGTGCATGGCTCTTGGTCGAACATTAAGTTTACGGGTGTCAACCGTGAGTCCCAGTCGCAAAGCCTTGAGTACCGCTTCTTTCAAAGACCAAATCTCGACTACCGCCTGATTGGGGTTCGCGCTTCGATTGGTTTGCTCAATTTCCGATTCTGTAAAAAAATCATCTACGAACCTGTTGGATTTTGGTTCGACAAATTCCAAGTCAACCCCGAGGAATGCATTTGGCTCGGCGATTAAAGCGCAAGCCGACCATTGGTGACGGTGAGTAATAGACAGGGTGATCGGAAGACGTCCAAGGTGAGCCGCCAGGACATACGGAGAGCCGTCGGCGGCAGGAGCAATGGTGAGATTAGTTGCTGGTAGCTTTTGGCCATTTTTTGCAAGCCAAGCAAGGCACAAGCATTTGGCCGTCCAACGTCCTAATAGCCATTCTTCGCGGCGGCGAGCAGTGCGCAAACGGCTGAAATAGACCTCTTCCGGCCGAGAGAGTAAGCCACCAGGTGGCTTACCCTCAAGAAGATCGGAATTATCAGCAGCACTGCGCAAATCCCAAAAGATCAAGCTACTTTCTCCGGAGCGCCTTTTTGCAGAGGAAGAAGCAATTCTTCTGGCAACCTAGATGGAAGAACTGAAGTACGGTAGCCAATCATTTCCAAATAAACACGACCCTGCGTGTCGCCGATCCGGGCATCAAAGCAGAGGGTATCACCTTCCCAGCGAGGCACGACCAACGCATGTAGAGAAGCAGATTCTGCGGGTACTTCGTAAAAAACCAACTGATCAATGGCTGCGGGAAGGGCCATTCGTCCAGTTTTAGTAATTTCCCACACGCCGGCGACTTGGAAGCAAAGCTCCACTAAGCGTGGAGCGAGAACAGTAGCAGCATTCTCACGTAAGGCTGCCGGTAGTTCACCTTTAAAGTTGCTACGTAGTCCGTTTGCTCCCATTTCCACGTTTTCCAGTACCTGGAAGGAAGGTCCGTGGAAATAGATCCGGTAGATATCCTGCGAAGATAGCGGGCGATAATCTTTGTCTTGCTCGCTATTGCTGGGAATGAGCACCGCTTTGGCTGGGGAACTAGTTAACCTAACTCTTCCAGAAAAATGGCTAGACTCAGTCTGCTCTCCAGTGGCTAAAAAACGAGCAGAAGTAAGACTGAGTTCCGCGCACACTGCATCAGCGCTTTCCCGAAGTATAACTGCTCGGAAAAGGCCCGTTCTCGGCTGTCGTCGGTAGTATTTCAGCGGAGCCTTAAAGCGAGTGTCTTCTATGGAGCTTACTCGGTAATCGGGAAGAAATATTCGGGCAACTTCCGCGAACCCTTCCAGTCCCATTACACCAGGAAGAACTGGAACCCCCTCAATTTCATGGTCGTGCAAAAAAGGCTCGGCAGTGGGGTCGAGAACGGTCTCTACTTGGATTCCCTGGTAGACATCCCATCCTAGCACTCGGCCTAACATGGGATAGCGAGCAGATTCTAAGTGATGTGCTGCTGCCGAAAGGTCAAGGCCACCTTCGGGGTCTTTTGACTGAACCAGTACGCCCAATTTACGACCAACCACCATTTCTCCGGAGGTACCAGCTACCAATTCTTGTCTAATGACCGGCACACCGTCGGAAGGATCGAGCATTTCAATACCTGCTCGGCGCATCATTTCCGGAATACTTCCTCGGGTGGCCATGCCCACGCCTCCCCAAGCAGTCCAGTCGATTGCCAATGCCTTAGTTTCTTTGCGGAAACGAGGCATGGCCAACATGGCTTTGCAAAGAAAATCGTTGGCAGAGCTGTAGTCGACTTGGCCAGCATTTCCAAAACGTCCGGCCACCGAAGAAAACGAGACCACCGCGCCTATAGGCATTCCTTGAGCGGCTCTCAAAATGTTGCAAAGGCCAAACACCTTCACATCCAAAACAAGGTTGAACTCCTCAGGAGTTTTGTCTGGAAGCAGCCGGCTACGCTCTAGTCCCGCAGCATGTAACAAGGCATCTATGCGGCCATGGCCAGCACGGATTTCTTCCACCACGGCCTTAACCGCTTGAGGATCGCGAATATCTAGCGAACGGTAGTGTACCTTGGCGCCAGTTTTTTTAATCTCATCAATAGCGGTAAGCACTGCTTGGTCGCGTTCCAGTGAGGTTAAAACCTTTTCCACTTGGACAGGAGTGACTCGGGCATTGGTGCCGCCAGTAGAATTGGCCTTAAGTTTGGCAAAAATCTCCTTACGCAGAGTTTCCTTATCAGCAAGTTTGCGCAAGTCAGGATTACTGGCATCCGGAAGAGGGGCTAAATCGAGTAAATAGAAAGTCCCGCGAGAAGCCTTAGCCAAGTCTTGGGTGATGATGCTGGTAATAGAACCGGCAGCTCCAGTAACCACAAACACCTTATCTGGCCCCATAGCTAATCCGTCGGTGCCTTGGGGAGCTTCTCGTGGTGCTAAGCCAATGGAATGGCGAGTGTTGCCTAGGTAGCCTACTTCTAGTGATCCGGGATCGCGTAAGGCCTCGGCAATTAACTTAGAAGCTATTTGCGCGACTTCAGTTCTTTGCTCAAAGTCGACTACTTTTACGGTACAGGCGGGGTATTCTCGGCCAAAAGCTTTGGTAAACCCAGAAATTGCTCCCGCCACGGGAGTGGCGCTAGCTTCCTGGCCATATCCCAAAAGCCCTCCCATGCGTGTAGCAGAAACCAAGAATGTTCCGGCATGCTGGAGAGAAGGTTGCAAGGCCCTGGCCAGGTTGTACAGACGCCGTACTCGCCAATCAATGAGCGCAGACATCTCTTCGTGAGAAGCGCTAACAAAGTCTGGCTCTTGGTCCAAGCCCGCCAGATAAAACACTCCATTTATTGGTCCACTGGCTAACCATTGATTAATCTGTTCACTAAGAGAGTCAGTAGTACCGGCCTTAATTGTTAGAACTTCCACTCCTTTTTTGTGAAGATCTTTTCCTAGTCGTTTGGCGATTCCCGCGGAATCAGGAACCACTATTACTCGCTTACCTTTTTCCAAGCTCACGCCAGTCGGTTTGCAAAGCTCCAATGACGGACGGATTACGGTGATAGGAATGCGGCGCAGGGCATTATTATTTTTCTCGCTAAAATCGCTAGGAGAAACTGATCGTGGAGCCAAAGTCGATTCGCTAGAAGTAGAACCAGTTGGTGCGATAGCGGTTGTTTGGTTTTCCTTTACCAACTGAATCAGGTGACCCAAAGTTGGATAGTCTCGTAATTTTAGGTCATCTCTACGCGGCAGGCTAAAAGTCTCGCGAATTTGCGAAAAAATTTCTGCCTGCTTAACAGTATCTATGCCCAGGTCGGCTTCCAAATCGAGATCCAGGGCGAGCATTTCCAAGGGATATCCGGTTTTGTCCGCTACCATTGTGAGAATGTTCTCGGAAACCGAATCGCCAGCAGATTCTGTCGAAAGAGCAGAGTTAGCTGCCTGACCAACCTCCTGGTTCGCGACGACATTTGGCTCACTAACCGGCAAGCAAGTAGTAGCAAGCTCTGGCTTTAATCCGCGTACAAACTCCACTATGTGGCCGAGAGTAGGGTAGTCACGAAGCTTGAGATCGTCTTGGCGAGGTAGCTCGAAAGTAGACCGGATTTCTGAGAAAATCTCTGCTTGTTTGACTGTGTCGATGCCCAAATCGGCTTCCAAATCTAAATCCATCGCTAGCATTTCTGGAGGATACCCAGTTTTGGAGGCCACCAGTTCCAGTAGCTTGCTAACTACCGGATCGACATTATCGGAACAAACCGGACTAAATGGAGTTGTTTCAGTTTTTGACTGACTTGATGTTGAAGCAGCCGGTGATACTTCCGGACCAGCTACTTCTGGTCGAAATTGTTTCACCAACTTAATTAGGTGCCCCAAGGTTGGGTAATCACGCAATCGCAAATCATCTTGCCGGGGAAGTGCAAAAGTCTCGCGTATTTCGGAGAAAATCTCTGCCTGCTTAACAGTGTCAATACCCAGGTCGGCTTCCAAATCCAGGTCAAGAGCAAGCATTTCTTGGGGGTAGCCAGTTTTGTTAGAAACCACCTCCAAAACTTGGTCAGCGACATGGCTGGCTTGAGGAACCGGTAGACAAGTGCTTTCTGCAGAGGCTGGTGTTGGCTCATTATAATCGCTTGGATCAGCCGCCATAGAGGCAAGATCAGGCCGTGCTTCCTGCACTAAGCGAATTAGATGCCCCAAAGTTGGGTAATCCCGAAGGCGCAAATCGTCGCGACGAGGGAGCGCAAATTTTTCGCGAATTTCCGAAAAAATTTCCGCTTGCTTGACCGTATCGATTCCCAAATCCGCTTCCAAATCAAGATCAAGAGCGAGCATTTCTAGCGGATAACCGGTTTTAGCAGAAACGAGTTCTAGTACTTGATCGTTGATGGCGACTGCCTCTGTTCGCTTGCACTCGCCCTTTTTTTCTGAATCGGACAACGTAGTCGGCGAAGCAGAGGTATTTGATTGAGCGGTGTTTCCATTAGAAGTTGAATTAGAGGTTGAACTGGTAATGGTTGAACTGGATGAGTGCTGGTTGGAAACTTCTGCTTTTAGCACCGGGCCTATTCCGTAAACCCAAGTAGATTTTGCCAATGGATGAGCAGGGGGACCATCATCGCGAATGCGCAGAGTTTTGTAAGCAATTTCAGTGACTGCGCCAGGTCTTCCCGATTGTTCTTCCAACCATTGCTGGTATTGAGCAGGGCTAGCTAGCCGTGGTTTCTCAATTTTTTGCAATAAAGTGAGGACAATTTGCGAACCAAACCCGGCGCCTAGTCGCAGAGCATAACGCACCGGATAACGGCCTCCCTGGGAAATTTTCAGGTCGCCTAGCTCAGGGTCGGGCTCCTTTAGATTAGGAACTGGAGGAACAATTCCGGTTTCCAATATCTTTACTGCTACGCCTTCTTCAACTCCTGCCCCCATAGGGTGGCCGGTCATTCCTTTGGTGTTAGCAATAACGATTTGGGAAGCCTTTTCCCCAAAGACACTGCGCAGTGAAAATATTTCTGCGGAAGCGCTGCCCCCGCGAGCAGGAGTATAGGTTTCATGGGAAACAAATACTGTTTCCTCTGCAATTACCTGGCGAGAAATAGCGCGTTGTTTTTCTACCTGCGAGATGAGTCGTTCCATGATCTGCGCAATATGCTCCACGTTCAAACGAGAACCATGGAAGGCGCTGTTAGAGGGTTCTGACCCAAGAATCTCCGCAATTCCGCGCATACCGCGCTCGCGTACTGCATCCTCCGCTTCGACCACCAAACTACTGGCCCCCATGCCCATTATTAAACCGTGGCGTCGGCGATCAAACGGAAGCGCGGCTTTGGAAACATCTGCCTCGGTGGAAGCTGCTCCAGAAGCAAGAAAACCTGCGCCAAACCATTCGGTAGAGTATTTTCCGGTGATATCATCGGCAGAAACCACCAATACTCGGCGGCAGCGACCGGCGCGAATCCAATCACCGGCTAAACTCAGTGCCATTGCCGCCGACGCGCAAGCATTGTTTACATGAGTGTTGGGACCACGGGCTCCAATTAACTCGGCCAATTGAGAGTGGCCCATAGAAAGAACTCGGAAGAGGAATTTGCGGTCAAAACGGTAGCGTTCCTCTGCCAATTCAGTTTCTAACTGTCCAATACGTGCATCTAAAGAATTAGCCGCTTCTTTCAATAAAGATTTGCGCAAGCCTCTGAGCTCTTCCAACTTTTCTCGTTTGCTACGGTCTTGCCAGTATTTGCTCATCTCTTCCATGAGAGAATCGTGACCAGGGAAAGCGGAAGCGAAAATAATTCCGGTTTCGTCGGCCAATGATTCAGGAAGAACCCAGCGTTCTGGAAGCCAAGTACCTTTGGTGGTTTGCTTGTAGCGCCGAACCAGAGGAATGCCAGCGTCGCGCAAAGCCATCAAAGCAGCGCCGACCGCTAGTTTGGTGCTGATATCAAATGCCTCGACGCGTTCCGCATCAATGCCAAATTCTTCGGTAAGATCAAACTGTCCACGCTGGCCAGCTAGTTTAAGTACCTCTGAGGTGTCAGTAATATCTTCGAATTTGCCGGTTCCGTCAGCACTCTTGTTAAGGCGGACAACATGCTTATCCACCATTTCCTTTTGTAAGTTTTCATCAATTGGGTCGATCATCATCTCTCCGGCGAGAATGCGATCGACTGAGTCTTCAGAAAAAACCGCGCTACGACGGCCAGGTAGGCCAATTCCCACCCCAGTTATTACGATTGAACCATCGTCACCGACTGTAGACCCTGTGCTTTCAGCGGCCACTTTTTTGGGGGCAGGCAAGTTTGCTTGTTCACCAAAATGCTTTCGGTAAGTACTAGCTCCGGTTTCGAGAAACTGGGCGAAGATTTTGCCCAACTCCACAAATCCGGCTTCCGCAGGCGAGGTCTCTGGTGGTGTCTCAGTGCCCGTTTTTGCCACTATCGATGACTCAGAGTGCTCAATGGTAGCAGGAGGAGGAGAAGAAGGCAGGGAAACAGAAGCAGCCGAGGAAACCTCATAAACAGGCGCTGGAGAAGAACTGGGAGAGGCTCCCAGTCCTGCTGCAAACAGACCAGCTAGAGCATCAGAAAACGATTCGGCGTCGCCCTTTTTGGGGTTGTTCGTGTGAAAGGCAATAACATCTCCGTGGTGAGCCAGCACGTCTTCCGCAAAAGAAGCCAATACCTTCTTCGGTCCAACTTCCACAAAAACCCGTGCCCCCATGGAATAGAGCTTCTCCAAGCCAGTTACGAACTGAACCGGAGCGGCAATTTGGCGAGCCAGAAGATCGAGCATTTTTTCCCGGGCGTCAGTACCTGTAGGATAGGGCTCGCCAGTCACATTACTGATCAGTGGAATCTCTGGCGCTTTCAAACGTAAACGAGCCAACACTTGACGCAAGGGTTGGCTGGCGGGCGCTACAATCTCGGTATGAAAGGCATGAGAAACCGGTAAAAAGACCGCTTTCATACCAATAGACTCAAATCTTTTTACCGCTTGCTCGACCGCGAGGGTTGCACCACCGATTACCGTTTGGTTGTGACTATTGATATTGGCGGCGACCACATAGCCCTCGGCTTGGGCAAGTACCTCCCGTACCTTTTCTTTGGGAGCGAAAACGGAAGCCATTTTTCCGTTGTCCGCTATGCTTACGCTGGCCATTTCCTTGGCGCGCGCAGAAACCGCCAACAATGCATCCGCAAAAGGCATAGCTCCAGACGCCACTAAAGCGGCGTATTCGCCCAGGCTATGACCAATCACCATATCGGGAGTAATTCCATATCTCTTCAAAAGGCGCAGCAGGGCAAAGTCAACCGCAAGAACTGCCGGCTGACAAACGGTAGTATCTCGTAGCGCCGTGTCGGCAGCTATGGCGTCACCGGAATCAAAAATATAGTCAGTTAAGAGCTTGGGAAGCTTGCCTTTCATTACCTCGTTAGCTTCGGCGAAAGTATCGCGAACCTCAGGCTCGCTTTGGTACATATTCTTAAGCATTCCAACATATTGCGACCCTTGTCCCGGAAACAGGAAAGCTACTTTAGGGGCTGGTCCAAATCCGCGATGAATGCCTTTAATCCGCAATCCCTTATCGATTCGTGGATCAGAAGCTCCCAAGACTGGCAACACTTTTTCTGCCTTTTCCACCAATTCACTTGCGCTAGAAAAACCAATGGCTACTCGCTGGGAGGCTTGCAAATCTCTCTGGTGAACGGGGGGTTTTTCTGCTAGGCGCCCTTGTTTAGCTTCTTCTATTACTTCCCTCAGGCGTTGTTGGAGTCCAGTCAAGTCAGATGCGCCCAAGCAAAGCATGCTTTTAGGTGGGACATGCTCTAAAGACACAGAAACTGGCACTTGGGGTTTTTGGCGAGAAGTGAGCAAACCAGGCACATATTCCTCCACGATGACGTGAAAATTGGTTCCTCCAAAACCGAAAGCAGAAACACCTGCTCGTCTCGGATGGTTGGTTGGTCTCTCCCAAGCTTGATTGCGGATATTCAGAAAGATGGGAGCGTTAGGTTCAATAGAAACACCCTGAGTAGGTTTCTCTACATTATAGGTGGAGGGCAAAGTTTTGTGATGAAGAGCTAGAACTGCTTTCAAAACACCAGCAGCTCCCGCAGCGCTTTTTAGATGGCCAATCTGTGATTTTACCGAGCCCAGCGCTACACTTCCATTTTTCAATCCAGCAAAAACTTGAGACAGCGAATAGGCCTCGGCAATATCTCCTGCCGGAGTAGAAGTGCCGTGGGTTTCGATAAGACCAATGCTTTGGGGAAGAATTCCTGCGTTTTCTAAAGCCCGCTGCATAGCCAAAATTTGCCCCTTTGAATTTGGCGCAGTGATTCCTTTTCCTTTTCCATCGCTAGAGCTTCCTATAGCCCGGATGACTGCCCAAATGCGGTTTCCGTCGCGTTCGGCGTCGGCTAAGCGACGAAGGACGAAGGCAGTGCAACCTTCGCCCATGACAAACCCGTTAGCCCTGGCATCAAAAGGCCGGCTGCCGTCTGGGGATAGCGCTCCCACTTTGCAGAATTTTACGTAAGTTGGGGGGGCCATAGTGCGATCCACCCCTCCGGTAACTACCGCGTCGATTTGACCGTTTAAAAGAAGTGCAATAGCCGAATGGATTGCCGCCAGAGATGAAGCGCAAGCTGCGTCGGCAGTGAAATTAGTACCTCCCAAATCTAATACGTTGGTTACCCGTCCAGCGATACAGTTACCCAGTTCACCAGGCATACTGTCCTCGTTGATGACCGGAAACCTTTTACTTGCTCGGGCGAGCATTCCTTGTACCAAAGCCGAACGAATCGAGGGAGGAAGAGCTTGGAACTCGGGAACTTCTTGTAGTGCTAAAGCAACTTCAGGAATCATTACTCGCGCGGAAGTTAACTCATGAAGCTCTCCTCCTAGTGCGTTACCAAAAATTACCCCAATGCGAGAAGAATCGACCCCTAGTTTTTCTGGCCAGCCGGCATCACTAAGTGCTTCACGAGCACAGCCCAACATCCATTGCTGTGCCAAATCCATGCACGCGGCCACACGGGGAGGAATACGATAACGTAAGCTGTCGAACTGATAATTACGAATGAAAGCACCGATTTTGGAATAGGTCTTGTCAGGAACCGCAGGATCGGGGTTCCAATAGTCCTTAGGATTCCAGCGATCGTGGGGAACCTCAGTAATGCTATATTTGCCCTCCAGAATGTTTTTCCAAAAGCTTTGGACATCCGGAGCGTCGGGGAGCAGAGCCGAAATTCCTACTATTGCTATTGCTCGGTCTGCTGCTTCGAGTCCAAGATTGTCAGGTGCCATCGATTCCTCGCTTCGCTGCGCCCAAGGCGACAGATGTTAAAGTGTAATTGCTATCATGGGCTTATAAGCCCGCTTGTTTAGGAATTGACCGCTCGGGTTCTAAGCTTGTGCCGCACATAATGAGTGAGCGACCAGATCGAGATCAGCCATGTTCCCCGAAAATGATTCGTGAATTTCGCTAGTGAGTAAGGCTTTCTCCAGTGCAGTAAGATTTTCTTTGAGGTCGCAGCCCCGCAGTAATCGTAATCCTTCGTGACAAATCTGTGCTGCGCATTGGCGAGCATAAATTCTGGCCATAGCTTGGTGTACTGTTTGCCGAGGGCGCGGGCCGCGTACCTTGGAAGCTGCATCCTTAGCAAAACAAGCAGCAGTCTCTGCTTGCATGGCTAATTCACCTAGTTGGAAAAGCAAATGCTGGTGACGAGTTAGGCGAGCAGTGCGTGCCCGTTCAAAAATTTCACGTAAAGAACGCAGAGCAAGAGCTGCGATACCTGCTCCTACCTGAGGCGCGCTTGAATGTAACTCGGACAGTTCTTGAGACCATTTCGAATAGAAAGAACCTTGTGACTGGAGATGGTTCTTCCAGCGATCACGACCAATGGTCCACTGCATAATCTCGCTGGTGCCTTCGTAAATAGTAGTAATACGCACGTCACGCTTGATTTTTTCTACTTCGTATTCACGAGTATATCCATAGCCTCCGTGGGCTTGAATAGCAGCATCTGCAGCGGCGTTTCCTGCTTCAGTAGCGCATAGCTTGGCGATAGCTCCCTCGGTTTGTAGATTTTCCTGGCCCGAATCTAGCCGAGTAGCAACCTCTTCAATATAGGCGCGCGATGCCGTCAACCAAACGGCATGGGGAACCAATAATTTATGAGTAAACGCCTGCTTTTCTGCCAGCAAGTTTCCTCCTTGCTTGCGTTCTTTGGCATAGGCGATTGATTTGGCCAAAGCTGCTTCTCCTCCTCCTAAACCAAAGGCCGCGACCATCAGGCGGGTGTACCCAAAAACTTGTTGAGCCTGCGCGAGTCCTTTGCCCTCCACTGCACCAATGAGATTTTCTGCAGGAATTTCTAAATTATCCAGAGTCAAAGCGGTGGTGTTGGACATGCGGATACCATGTTTGTCCTCAGGTTTATCAGCCGAAAATCCGGGAGTGTTTTTTTCCACAATGAAGAAACTAGGGCCATCTTCTGTAGCTGCTAATACAGTTGTGAAGTCAGCTACTCCTCCATTGGTAATAAATTGCTTGCTACCATTGAGGCGATAAAAGGTTTTTCCATCACGTTCAAAACGAACAGCCCTTGATTGAATGGCTCCCAAATCGCTGCCGGCAGTAGGCTCAGTCACACCATAGGCGACGATTAAGCCTTCCTCAGCAACTCGCCCTATCCAATGAGTTTTTTGCTCAGGGGTTCCGCCCACCAATATGGGATCAAGCCCTAAAGAGATAGCCAAGAAGGCAGTTGCTAAACCTAAATCTATGGCGGCCATAGTTTCGCTGACTCGATAAATGTCATAAGCGCCGCCACCAAGGCCGCCGTATTCTTCGGGAATGTAAATAAGATGCAGTCCTATTTCTGGTCCCATTAGTTGTTGGATGATTTCCGCCGGGAATTGCTCTTTAGCGTCCAATTTCAATCGCCAAGAAAGCGGAACCGAACGCGATGCGAATTGCCATAGGCTTTTTAAAACGGCGTCCAAAGCGTCTGAATCAATGCCGTGCGTACTCATATGTTGTCTCCTTACTGCGTAACCATTCACGCACTCTCGTCATTTTATGCGTGATTGGCTTTGCACCTGGCCACAATTTCCGCATCACTTATCTGCTGTCTATAGGAGGAAAAGACAGCTAATATCTTCTTTAACTGATCCCAATTCCAAAAAAAGCCGATTATGTATGCAATTTACCGGCCATATGGGCAACCGTTGGGCTGCTGTTGGCGGTTGCCCACTAAACGGCGCAGAAGAATAATCTAAGTAGGAATATCTGGGGAGGGGTTACGTAAAAAAGTTTTATACACAGCAATTTCCGAACCTGGCTTCTTAGGCAAGGTGACTACACGGACGCACAAGGTTAGAGCAATGAGTTTAGTGAGTCTTTTAGCGCTTTCGATAGCGCTGGCTATGGATGCCTTCGCGGTTTCTTTGTCCGCAGGAATAGCAATTAATCCATTGACTAGGCGCCACGTTTTTCGTCTTTCCTTTCACTTCGGGTTATTTCAAGCGCTCATGCCTGTAATAGGGTGGGGGGCGGGAAGCACTGCATTGAGGTATGTTGGAAAATACGATCACTGGATTGCATTCGCATTACTGGCATTTATTGGCGGAAAAATGATTTGCGAAGCGCTTCCTGGGAATAAAGAAAGCTGTCTTTCACAAGATCCTACGCGCGGTTGGAAACTAGTGTTTCTTTCGGTTGCCACCAGCATTGATGCACTAGCTGCTGGAATGACTCTGGCCATAATGAGATTGCCTATTCTTATCCCAGCATTGATCATTGGTTTGGTAGCGGCGATCTTTACGGCGCTAGGAATGACTTTAGGTTGCCGGGTGGGAAACTTATGGAGAAAACGAGCGGAACTATTTGGCGGTGTTTTACTAATTGCCATTGGTGTAAAAATTGTTGTTGATCATCTTCGATAAATTTATAGGGCATTCAAACCAATAAGCAGCGGGAAGCCAGTATCTAGCAAGGGAAAGCGTTCGTTTTTCCGCAACCTCTCAAGTAGAAAGCGGCAGAGGCTCGGCTATTACAACTAAAGCAGTAATATTGTCACCACCTAGTGCTTCGTCTGCCAATTTGCATAGTCGAGTGGCAATTGCTTGAGGGTCACTACCGCTGCCTAGCTCGGCGGCCATAATTTGTTCATGGTTTTCTCCTAGGCAATCAGGAACGCCATCAGAACAAAAAAGAAGCCGATCGCCCGAGCGCAAATGCAATATTTGAATATCTGCCCCAATCTTTCGCTGAATTATTCCCCCATCATTGTCGAAAAAAAAGCTTCCAATGCTATGAGTCAAAGCTCCAAGAGACGCAGGTTCGGCGTTGCCTAGATTTCGACCCGATCTGATGACTTCGGTACGCAAATCCTGGTCTACGGTAAATTGTTCCATAACGCCATCGCGCAGCAGATAAAGACGACTATCTCCGACATTAGCCACGGTGAGACAGTCTTCAACAAGAATAGCCAATACTGCCGTAGAGCCCGGTGGATGAATTCCTGGGCCTAAAGAACCTACGAACATAGGTTGTTTCAGAAAGGAATATATGCGGGCATTAGCATCTTCTAAAATTGCTTCCAAGGCTGTTTTTGGCCATTCGTTGGGTAAGTTTCCTTGATGAGAGCGCAATACTTCTCCTACCGGACCTTCCCAAGCATTGCGTACCGCTTCTCGTACAAAGCCCGAAGCTAAGTCGCCAGACCCAACATCGGCGGTAGAAATGCCATCGGCAACCAGCATCATTCCTCGAGTAGAAGTAGAGTCTAGGCCAATAAAAAAGGCATCTTGATTGACAGGAGTTTGTTTACCTTTTACGCGGCCTAATTCAGTAGCCGCCGCAGCCGCCACGTGGCCTGGGTTAGTTCCTTTGGGAATTACTCGTGAACGTAGATCGTCTGCAAATGCACGACAGCTATCATAGCGATTAGCTGCATAAGGGTTGAGTGCGCGAGAAAGGGAAGAGACAACTCCGTGAGGTAGCCGAGGCAAAAAGATCCTTGGCGAAGGGAAATCGTAAAGAGCAAGAGGTTCGCGTCCGGTCAACAAGGTGTGAAGAAGGCCCGCCAAAGAGTACTGGTCAGAACGCGGACCGGCATCTACCATAGCTACTGCTTCTGGAGGGCTGTACAGAGTAGGAATAGTTCTTTCCTCTGCTTTACGTAGTGCTTCAGGTTCTTCCAGGGAAATGCTTCCCTCAGCGGAAACCGCGAACATAGAAGGGGATATTGTACGAAAAGCCAAACAGGCATCGTGGACCTTCTGAAAAAGAATCGCCAAGGACTCGAATAGCGCAATGACCGCTAATGGGCTTTCTAAGCGCTGAAAGACCCAATCCAAGGATGGGCCTGGTGAGGGACGCAAAACAAAAACTTCTGTTCCCTGCGCGGTTATGCGAGCAGTAGTGCTCGCCACTCCCTCAATTTGCAAAGCTGCTTCCAGGCCTACCGGAACCTTTCCTTCTGAAAATTCTAAAATTCGGAAGACTCGTCCATCGGCTGCTCGACCATCTCTAGCGTTGCCCGGCATGCCTAATTCGCTTACCGGTCCCAGTGTTAGAGACAATTCATTGACTTCGAGAGTGCTTTCTGCCGCCCAAGGAGAGATCGACTTTTGTGTCATACTACACGTCCAATTTTCGTAGGAATTCGGCTGCCTCTTCAGGAGGAGTGGGGTTAATGTAAAACCCACTACCTTCTTCAAAACCGGCAACTTTAGTTAGCGTTGGCACAATTTCAATATGCCAATGGTAGTGAGCCAAACCTCGTTCATTTAAGGGTGAAGTATGAAGAATAAAATTATAAGGAGGAGTTTCCAGAGCGGCATTAAGCTTGCGCAAGGTCGTACGTAGGGCATTGGCTAAGCCACGAAACTCCGATTTCTGGCAGTCTTCGTAATTGGAGAGATGACCTTTCGGAAGAATCCAGGTTTCAAAAGGAGAACGGGGGGCCCAGGGAGCTACCACAAGCATTTCTTCATTCTCATAAACCACTCGGGCCTGATCCTTTTTCTCTTGCCGAACTATATCGCAAAAAATGCAACGTTCTTTGGCGTCATAATGACGTTTAGCACCATCAAGCTCTTCCCGAACCCTACGAGGCACAATGGGCAGAGCAATCAACTGACTATGAGTATGTTCTAGAGAAGCCCCCGCAGCTTCGCCATGGTTCTTAAATATTAACACGTAGCGAAAGCGAATATCTTTTCGCAAATCTACTATACGATCGCGATAGGCCCAAAGAACGTCCTCCACTTCTTTCTCGGAAAGATCAGCAAGAACACGCGAGTGATCAGGGTTCTCGATAATCACTTCGTGAGCTCCAACTCCACTCATCTTGTCATATATGGCATCGCCTTCTCGATGAAGCGACCCCTCAATCATGAGAGCTGGAAAGCGATTAGGCACCACTCGAAGTGTCCAGCCTGTACCATTCGGACGGCTAGGTCCCGGTCGGTAGGCAAGAACTTCGGGAGGAGTGCGTTCTTCATTGCCTGGGCAAAAAGGACAAAACCCACCCTTTTGTTCAACCCGAATGAGACGAAAATCACTAGGACGTTTGGCTCGTTCGGTCGAAATAATCACCCATCTACCGATGATTGGATCTTTTCTCAGCTCGGGCATGCGACCCTCGAAAAACGAACAATGCGATATTCTGTCGGTGTCCACCAGAAACCTCGAGATCTACCCCCAAAAACAATTAATTAGCAACTTAATGACGTGCCGCTTTTTTAAACTACATCTTTCTATAAAGTATCCTAAAAAAGAAAAGCGACAAAATAGCCTGCTTGTAGAACACCACGATTCTCGATACCTTTCCCTAAGAAGAATTCCGGGTCAACGGTTTTGGCGGGAGCTATGCCAATAGTTTTTTGCAGTGCAGTTGCTTTTCTAATGGGCGCATGTGTAGGGAGTTTTTTAAATGTAGTGATAGCTCGAGTGCCATTAGGAGAATCGGTGCTATGGCCACCCTCCTACTGTCGTGGATGCAGAAAGAGCATTCGTTTTTATCATAATGTCCCCATTATAGCGTGGTTTTGGTTAAGGGGGCGTTGTGCCCATTGCCGAACTAAATTCTCGATTCGCTATGCGCTAATAGAGCTGACTTATGGACTAGTCTGCTTTGCCGCAGTGTGGAGACATGGCGTAAGTTGGCATGCGGCTCAGGAAATTTTACTCATAGCGTTTTTGATTCCTTTGGCCCTAATCGATCTAGAGCACTGGATTTTACCGAGAGAAATCACCTTACCCGGAATTCTTTGTGGATGGTTGCTGACATTGTGGCAAGGCTACTCAACTCTGTTGCTTCATATACTGGGAGCGGTGGCTGGTTACACGGGAATGCTGTTGATCGGATTCATATTCGAGCGAATTTTACGGAAGGAGGCTTTGGGCAGAGGTGATTTGTGGCTGATGGCTTTGATTGGAGCCTTTTTAGGCCCTTATATGCTTCCTTCCGTTCTTTTTCTTGCATCGATACAAGGAACCATCATCGGTGGCATCATGGTTTTGGCCCGCAGACGGCAGGCTAGGTACTCGGCAAGCGTAGATTTCTCAACATCGCAATCGGAAGCAAAAGTGATTGGAGCAAAATCTAGCGAGGTCATGAATGAGAGCGAGGCGGCATTCTCCGAAAAAGAAGACGAGGAAGAATGGAAGCCAGACCCCACAGCTTTTCCTTTAGGACCATTTCTTTCGCTGGCCGCTGCCCAAGTTCTGTATTTTCCCAAATTTTTTAACTTTATGCTCCCATTTTGGTCAGGATGAGACCTCTTGACCAGCTAGGAATCTAAATAATCTGGAAAGCAGTATAACTGCCTTGGTAGGGAGATTTATCCACGTCTACCCGAGAAACCAAGGATTTAGATGGTCCCTGGCGACACCAAGCAATAAATTCCTCTACCTCTGCCTCCTCACCTTCTACCTCGCTTTCCACTTCACCCGAGGGTAGATTGCGAACCCATCCGCGAAGTCCCAGGCGATGAGCTTCTTGTTGAGCGCTTGAACGATAAAAAACACCCTGTACTTTGCCGAAAACGAGTAAGTGAGCTTTTGTCTTCATGGGGCTCTCCCGATTAAATGTAAAAAGTCTTCTTCACGAAGAATGGTGATTCCTAGCTCGGTTGCTTTTTGCAATTTACTACCAGCATCCGCTCCCGCGATCACGAAATCGGTCTTGTTGGAAACACTACTGGAAACTTGTCCTCCGTGGCGCTCGATCTCTGCCTTTGCTTGCTCTCTGGTAAGGGAAGAAAGCCCGCCGGTAAGAACCACAGTTTTTTGATGGAATGCGCCAGAGATTTGCTGTTTTTCGTTTTGAGGGGCGACTCCTGCTTGGAGAAGCCTCTCGATTACTGCTCGGTTCTGTTCTTCTTGGAAAAAACTGAATATTGAGGCAGCTACTTCCGGGCCAATATCACGTAGGGCTTGCCAGTGCTCTGGGGGCTGGTCATAAAAGTCGTAAATACTAGATGTGTTCTGAGCCAACGATTTGGCAGTAGCTTCTCCAACGTGGCGAATTCCTAAGGCATATACAAACCTGCGTAGAGTGGTCTTGCGACTACGATTGATGGAGTCCAAAACATTCTGAGCGCTTTTTTGGCCCATTCGCGGGAGCTGAACGAGCGACTCCAAGGTGAGTTTATAGAGATCAGAGACATCTTGTATCAAACCATTATCAATTAGTGACGCTATTAGCTTGTCTCCGAGTCCTCGGATGTCCATGGCATCGGGGACCTCAAAAACTTGGATGTGGTCATGAACGTTTTTGACAAACTTCGGGACTGATTTTGAAAGACCGTTAATGT
>JBNKEI010000120.1:0-7524 GCA_050288705.1 Myxococcales bacterium | reverse complement strand
GTACAGTTAGCCAGGTTTTGGCGGAAATCATTTTCATGATTTACCCTCCAAAAAGCGCGCGGCCTGATGAAGTGAATCATTAAGGGGGGCCGGCAAATAAATTCCCAATATTAGCACCAGCAAAACCATTGCTATCAGGGGCGCCACCGTGAAGAAACCGTCTTTAAATTTAGAAGCGCCCTCAAGGGAAGGTTCTCCCGGAAGAATTGCCAACACAGTGGAGCTAATTCCCATAAACACCACAAAAAGAATGAGCAAAAAAAGGCCTCCCACAATAAATTGCCCACTGGAAAAAGCTGCGCGCACTATAGTAAACTCACTAAAAAATGGGCCAAAAGGAGGAGAACCGGAAATTGCAAAAAAACCAGCCAAAAAAAGACTTCCAGTAATTGGCAAGCGCCTGATAACTCCCCTAACCTCGCTTACTAGTTTACTTCCATAAGCACGATGCGTATTAGCTGCTGCAAGAAATAAAACTCCCTTAGCAAATCCATTATTAATTATATGCAATAAGGAGCCGTAGACTCCTAGCCCCCCAATACCCATTCCCAAAACCAAAATCCCCATGTGCTCCACGCTGGAATAAGCTAACATTCGTTTGTAATCGCGCTGCCGAGCCAAAAAAACACCCGCTACCGCCATGGATAACAACCCAATAACAATCATTATTTGCCTTGCAAAAACCCCTTCTCCTGCCGCATTGCAAATTCGATAGAAGCGCAAAATTGCCAAAAATGCACAACTAGTCAAACCACCCGACAGCAATGCACCTACTAAACCTGGGGCTTCTCCGTAAACATCCGGTTTCCAAGCATGTACAGGAGCTAATCCCATTTTTGTTCCATAACCAATTATGAGCACTACAAACGCAGAGCGAAGCCAGGGCAGAGAAAGATGGGGACCAGCTTGCACCAAGTCATTAAAAAAAAGCGAGGTGGTCATGCCTCCGTGTAATGCCGAATAGGCCAGAAAAAACGAACCCCATAAGGCTAGGGCTATGCCCACTGATCCAATAAGTAAATACTTCCAAGTAGCTTCCAGCGATCGCACATTTTGGTTGAAATATATTAAAGGCGCGGAACTAAGAGTACAGGCTTCTATGGCTACCCACATTAACCCAACATGTTGAGACATTACAGCTAAGCTCATCATTGCTAAAAAAATAAATAAACAAGAACAAAACCAGCGATTTGGACGAGAACTGCGCAAATTAAGATATCCTGGTGCGTAGGTTGAGCTCAGAAAAAACAAAAGACTTAAGAAACCAAGCACCAATTTTCCTAATGGATCAATTACTAGCCATTTTCCGGAATCAATTGCCGACGCATTGCACAATATCAAAGCAGTTAAACCCAAATGCATTGCACTTCCCAATGGAAGCAACCACGGCCTCCAGCGTTGAGAAGGAACAACCAAGGCAATTAATGCCCAAAGCAACGGCAATCCTACAAGCGCAAAGAGCATAATTTCATTCCTTAAGAGTGCTTAAGCGCGTAGTATCTAAAGAAGAAACCTCGCGGCTGATATGGTGAATAATAATTCCCATTATAAAAATTCCTACAATAAGGTCTAGTAGAATTCCCATTTCTACCATAAACGGTATAGCACCTAGCAAAGTAAGCCCCATTATAAAAACTCCGTTTTCCAAAACTAAATAGCCTACCACTTGAGTAATAGCCTTTCGCCTGGTAGTAAGCACCAAAAAGCCGGTCCAAACCGTAGCCAAAGAAGAAGGAACCAGCAATGAGCCCAAGTGTTGGGGAGCTAAGGGAAGAGTGTCGGCAAATACTAGCGACACCCCGGTACCCAATGAGCCCAATATAATCGAGGGGAGAAATCCTATAAAGGGTTCAATCTCGCGCCTAATAACTGCATCGCGCATAGCCCGGAAGAGCAAGGCAGGAATCAAAAAACTTTTTACTAAAATTGTACCTACGCTAATTAGTACCAACCATATTCCTATACCGCCATGAGCACACAAAAGCAAAATCCCCAACAAGGCACCCTGAACCGCCGAACCAGTGATAACCGCCTGTAGACGACTAGTTCCCAATAGAAAAAAATTGAGCAACAGAATAAGAACCAGCAAAGAATCGACTAAACCATGCATAAATTTTTACCTCGCTACCAAAACAATGCCAAAAGCAGACAGCAAACTGGCAGCCACCAAAAGAATAGGCACTTGAGTCATACGCAAACGCGCCATTATCGATTCCACTACCCCGATTACTATTGCCAAAGCAATAATTCCTAGCACAAAAAACCCCCATTTCCAGACAGGGTTTAATGCAAAAGGGGTAGCAATACGCACTATTATAGATCCCAAAGTAAATAGCTTGAGGGCGGAAGCTAGGTTAATAATTCCCAGAGCGGGTCCCCCATGATCAAGAACCATGACTTCATGAATCATCGTAAGCTCTAGATGAGTATTAGGATCATCGACCGGAATACGGCTGTTTTCCGCCAAAACCACAATAAACAAACTAACTACTACCAAAATAAGCGCTACGCCACCGGTAGTCCATGCTTGGGAAAGAGAGGGGCCCATTAGCGAGGAAAGAGAAAGCGAAGAAGAAAAATAGGCCAGCACTACCAGTCCCAAAATAAGTGCTGGTTCCGCCAAACAAGAAAAAGTGGCTTCCCGCGCCGCTCCCATTCCTTGAAAAGAAGAACCAGTATCCCAGGCCGCAGCAATAGTAAAAAAACGCCCCAGTCCTAAAAGATAAACAAAAAATATGCAATCTCCTTCAAACGAAAGAGGCGCCTTGTACCCTCCCAGTGGCACTAGGAGAACCGCAAAAAATGCGGTCACTAACATAACTACCGGCCCTACCTGAAACACCCAAGTAGTAGTTTTGCTGAATAGCGATCCCTTGCGTAGTAATTTTGAGATATTGTAATAAGGTTGAAAAACCGAAGGCCCTGCTCTTCCTGCAAACACCGCTTTGGTTTTAGCGATAATACCTAAAATCAAAGGAGGCATGGTCATTACTAAAAACAAATGAATAGCGTAATGAATAAGGCTCATTATTTGTAATCCCAGAGAGAAAAACCTAAAGACGCCCAGGCCAATCCGATTACCAAGCCAATAAAAATATATAAAATATACATATGCACAGCACCTCTTTGCAACCAACGCAACCGCGAAAAACGGTCAGCCCATCTTGCAAAAAATGGTTCATACACCGTCCGGGTAAACGGATCGCTGCATTCTCCCGCGAGATTTCCCAAAGAAGGAAACAATGTATCGGGTTTCTTCAAATGAATGGGCGGACGTAAAAACTTTGGTAAAAGGTAAGCAATGAACTGCGCAAAAGATCGTGCCGTATATTGCATACGAGTGGAAGGCGCCGCATAAGCGCATCCCCATGTTTCTACAGGTTGTGAAGCTGGGGAATCACGATGTTTATGACGCAATCGCGTCCATATCCACCACCCCGCCCCCAAGGCGAACCAAATTGCCGCATGGAATACGCCCAAGATCTGCAAGGAACGTTGTACTGAAATCAAAGACTCTTCCCAGGACGATCCGTATATCTGAGTAAAAACGCTTCCCAAAACACTAATGACTATTTGTGGAAAAAGAGCAATTCCCACACATAGGGTAGCCAGAATCCACAGTGGCATTGTCCAAGCCAAGGAAGATTCTTGAGCCTGGATAGCTGCCTGACTGCGACCCTCACCTAACAAAGCTACTCCCAACATGCGCACAAAACACAAAGCAGCTAATCCGCCCATTAAAGCCAGCATCCCACTTACTAATAAAAGCGCAATTCCCCCCGCTCCTTTAGCCAATCCTTGTTGAAAAACGCCTAGATAAATCAACCATTCGCTAATAAATCCATTAAGAGGTGGCAATCCGGCAATTGCAACCGCACCTACCACCATTGGTAAGCTGGTGCGAGGCATGCGTTTCATTAGGCCGCCTAATTGCTCTAAATCTTTGGTGCCAGTACTGTGCAGTATGCTTCCCGCGCACAGAAACAAAAGGCCTTTCATCAGCACATGATTCCATAGGTGCAGCAAACCTCCCGCTGCTCCGAGAACAGCGACTACCGCATTACCCTGGTTCGCCCCCAAAAAACCAATTCCCAACCCCAATACAATAATGCCAACGTTTTCAATACTGGAGTAGGCCAATATTCTTTTCAAATCGCGTTGAAAAAGAGCGAAAGAAATACCCCAAAACGCCCCTAATAACCCTATAACAATAAGCAGTGGGCCCCAGAAAGAAGCACGCGGAAGAAAGGTGGTAATCCGTAATAAGCCATAAATGCCCATTTTTACCAGAACGCCGGACATTAGCGCAGACATTTGCGACGGAGCAACGGCGTGAGTTTCTGGCAACCAAACATGTAATGGAACTAACCCGGCTTTAATTCCAAAACCAACCAGTGCCATTAAAAAAATAACCGCATAGAGACTAACCGCGCCAGTCGGTGCTGACACGCTAGCCAAAAATGAAGAAAAAGTTAGCTCGCCGGAAAAGCCCTCCAAGAGCAAAAACGTCGCGATTAGGCAGGCAAGACTAATATGCGAGACTATGAGAAATATTTTTCCTGCTCGTCGAACTTCTTCTTTTTGATGATGCCAAGAAACCAAAACATAAGAAGCAAGAGTCATGGCTTCCCATGCCACCAAAAATATTAAGGCATCGCGAGCAATAAGCACCAATATTAAAAAAGCTATTAATAGGTTCCAAAATAATGCCAGCACCAGAATACGTTTGCGGCCCTGATAGGCCAGTAAATAGGAACGTCCGTAAATAGATGCCAATGCCGATAGCAGTAAAGTGGGAATCAGGAAAAAGCTAGATAAGGGATCTAAGCCCATCCAAAGTTTTTTAAAGGGTGCTGCATTGATAGCCAAACACCAGTCAGAAAAACTAAGACCACCAAGCACCTGAAATGCAGGAATTGCCGCTATCACGCTAGCGACCACCACCCCTGCACACGCTAAGGTAACTCCCCAGGAGGGCTTGTTTACAAAGAAAAGTGCCAGCAGACCACTAGAAACAAGCAAAGCCAGGGCATAGAAAAGCAGTTCCATAAGCTAGTCGTTGCTTTCTTGAGGGATGTTTACTTCCAGACGCTGCGCCTCTTGCAGAATTTTTTCCACCGGGGCGCGACTAAGAACCGCGGCACGGAATTGGGTATCCTGTAACACGACGCTCAATTTAGCCAAGAGCTGTAAATGCCCTTGAATATGGGGACTAATGAGCGAAAAAATCGTGTGTACCAGTTGACCATCAGGCGCAGAAAAATCAACCGGTCTCTGCAAAAAACAAAGAGTGAGAGAAGCAGGGTTCCCCTGAAGAGCAATGGGATGACGCACATGAGGTATGGCTATTCCTTCGCCTACCCCAGTCGATCCGCTTGCTTCTCGGGCAATCAAAATTTGGAGCAGCGTTTCGCGGTCAATGCTGGAGCTAGGGCTCGCTTCAAATTGGGATCTGGTGAAATTTTTTTCCTCAGAAAGCCAAGGCATTCGGGCTACTACTGCGCGAAGAACAGAAGATGAATCGGTCCCCTCTACATCATAATAAACTCCCCCTATTCGCAAAGCTTCGCATAAACTAGGCAATTTGTTGGCTTTTCCTTCAGCATTCTGGAACAGCTCCAAGGAAAAGGGAATTCGCCGCGCTGTTGCCCATTCCAATAATTCGGTACTGCTGAAACGGGGATTCCCGTTTAACCAATCGCAGGGCAACTCCCCAGTGTCTATCCAACGGTACACCTGCTTTTCCGCGGTACATAAAAGCTTGGCCGCGTCACTTACAGTCAGATGCATTTTTTTCTCGTGCTCTAGACCCGCCAGCAAAAACCAACATATCAAAAAAAACCCGGACCATCGACAACGTGGCGAAGTGTATGCAAGTCGCCAGTTTTTTCAAGCAGGGAAAGGTAAGACCAAAGACTGCCTTCTTGCTTGTATAGGACAATGTAGGTATCATCTTTCTTTCTGGAGGAAGAACCTTGCGCTACACACAACGCACACACAAGATGATAAAATAAAAATATATTCAGAAGCCCAATAAGCATGTAGGGCGTGATTTTGTGCTCAATAAAGCGCCTTTCTCGGCAAGACAGTTTTTCTAAAAAAAGAACCCGGACTAAGCGTAAATGGTTCTTTTTATATACTTACCCTCATTCGAGGTTGACGCCAATGAACGTTAGCAAATCTTGTCTGAACATATTAATTAGCACCTCGGTTGCGATATTTGCGATTAGCGGGTGTAATTCGAAAATTCCATTTAATTGCAACCAGGATTCTGAATGCGCACCAGGCACCTACTGTTTTAAGCAAGCCTGCATTATAGATTCTTGCAAAGATATTGCGGATTGCTTGGGAGGACGCACCTGCAACAGCTTGCAGAAATGCGTTTTTATGTCTATTCCGCAAGCACCCGTCGAGGTGCGAACAGTAGCAGTAGACTCCGAAGTCACCTTGAGCTGGCCCCCAGTATCGGAGGCAACCTCCTACAAAATTTATTGGAATACAGTCCCAGGCGCACAAAACTCGGGCAACGTAATTAATACCTCATCGACATCTTACCGCCATCAAGGTTTAGACAACCAGGTAACCTATTATTACGCAGTAGCAGCGGTAAATGAACTAGGAGAAAGTGCATTATCAAGTGAATTGGCAGCTATTCCCATTCCCGCCTCCAACGGTCTGATTGCCAGCCCTGATGCCCAGAGAAACCTGTTGCGCTGGGAGGGAGTTCAGGGAGCAGTGAGTTACAAAGTCTATTGGAAGAATTCCCGCGGAGTAAGTAAAAACGATAGTCAACTTACTTGCCAGACCAGCCAACTAATTCATAGCAATCTGGAAAACTGGCAATCATATTATTATGCAGTGGCGGCGGTTTTTCCCTCCGGAGAAGGCCCACTTTCCAACGAAGCATGGGCTAGACCTGCTCCCTTAGTAACCAATGGAACTGTAAGGGCAATTGCCCAGGGAAGCGACGGCGCCACCTACCTAGGAGGAGACTTTTCCAAAGTTGGACTGGCTAGCGGCGGTGCATTGGCCTGGGATATTGTTCGCAACCAACCGCTTGTCTTTCCGCTGGTAACCGGCTCTGTCCGGGCAATTGCTTCTGATGAACAGGGGGGATGGTATATAGGCGGCGAGTTTAGCCATGTCGATGGCGTTGCCGTATCTAACTTGGCCCACGTGTTATCAGACGGCACCCTAGACCCTACTTGGAAGCCCGAACTTAATGGAACCGTATCCGCAATAGCAGTAGGCGGAAAAACTATTTATGTAGGCGGTAGTTTTACTAGCATCGGCTCCGACTCCAGAAATGGCGTGGCAGCAATAAAGGCCGACGGCACACTAGACCAAACTTGGAAACCCGCAATCAATGGAAGTGTATTGGCGTTAGCGGTAAAAGGAGAAACCATCTATGTAGGCGGTGATTTCTCTAGCATCGGCGCGAACTCCACGAGTGGTCTGGCAGCAATAAAGACCGACGGCACCCTAGACCAAACCTGGAAGCCCGCATTTGATGGAGTCGTATTG
>JBNKEI010000119.1:0-3844 GCA_050288705.1 Myxococcales bacterium | reverse complement strand
AGGATAGACTGAATAAGTCGTCATTCCCGCGAAGGCGGGAAAACGAGCCACAAGTGGCGAGTTTCTAGGTACGGCCATCCAGTGTATTGATTTAACTGGGCTCCCGCTTTCGCGGGAGCGACGAAAACGGACTTATTCAGTACTTCCCTTAGACGACCGGCAACAGCCGGAGTTTCCGGAGTACCACGCGTCCGGAAAACACTAAGACAGCCGTTTGACACTCTTTGATATTATTTTTAACAATTTTTCGTACGACAATGGAGGACCGGAAGATACAGACTTTCCATCAACAAATATCCCATCCGAAATTCCCCATTCCAGGAATACTGCTTGATCAGAGGTATCGATACACTCAAAAACCACCCTATCCCCAAACTGCGTACTGGCTCTTTTTGCCCTTTCAAAAACCATGTTTTGAGCGGAGCACCAGCCGTTTATAAATGCGGTTACCCTGACTTTGTCCTGGCTTTTAGGGATTTCTTTTTTCTGGCGAATCCAATGTGGAGGAGTAGCTCCCGGTAGAAACTCTTTCCATACCAGAAGCATTATTGAATTCCTGTCCGCTTTTTTATAACCGTGTTTCCTGAACCAGGACGCTTTCATCCAGAAAGGCAGCCATAATCCCCACGCTGCCATACCCTTCGCACCCATGTTCTTTGCATCCTTTTCTGCCGCATCGAGCAATGCCGTACCGATACCCTGACCCTGGCGGTTTCCAAAACCTTCCTTATGGCCATGCACCCAAATGCACGGAATAAAATAAAGATCCTTTCCTTCAATAAAAGACTCTTCAACAGGAAGATACTGGATCATGCCTACCGCATTTTCTTTTTCATCCAGCGCAATCTTGACCTTCAAACCCTTTTCTTTATATTTGCGGTACCAGCATGCTTTATGGCCTCCTGCCTCCTTCATCTCATCAGACCAATCTTCGAGGCAGTTGAAATAGGTATCGTAGTATCCGGATTCAAGATCGATCACTTTCACAATCTTCCTCCATTAGCAATTTTATCAACCCCGCTTGGATTACCAACAGCTAGGCTGTGCAGCACAACGCCGCAATTCACCGGAGGCAAGAAGCATAGTGAGGAACGAACGACGCTTTTTGACGTCCGTGTAAAATTGCATTGTTAGAAGTCATGTTTTTTACATGAAGCATAAAGAACCAGTACCATACCCAGCATGATGGCCATATCTGCAACATTGAATATACCCGTTCTCACTGATCCTATACCTACATTTAGGAAATCGACCACGGCTCCATCATTAACTAAACGATCGTAGAAATTGCTTAACCCACCAGAAAACGCCAAAGCTAAGCCTACTAATGGTAGTGCGCTATGCTTCGAGTTAACTAGAAGGTGAACAAGTAGACCAACCAAAACAAACCCGACAAATACTACAAAAACCCAGAAACGTAAATTACCCGACAATTCTGAACCAACACCAAGAAAAGCACCTGTATTTTCAACATACCCGATTCGAAATGAATCGTTCAAATATGAGAACATTTCGTTCTTGGGGAGATACTCATTTGCTAACATCTTGGTGCTTTGGTCACACCCAATACATGAGATCGATACCAATAGTATTATTATGATCCTTTTCCCCAACTTCATGCTTGCTCCTTTGTGATGACTTCTAACGACCAAGCTCAGGCACAGCCGCTGGAAACCGGCGTGGCCTGCAATGATGATGTTCAAGTTTCATGTCTCAGTCAAAACTGAACGGGCAGCGGCTGTTGCCTGCAGCGCCTTGTTAGCCATCAACGTTCAATCTTCTCCACAAACTCGCTCCAAGAATCTGCGACTGGCCTAGCCTCGTCAGCTGACATACCAACCATCGGAATCATAACTACTCGACCGTCTGCATCGAAGGCCAACATCTCTCCGCCCCCGCTCGAACCGAAGCCAAGAAACCCCGGCGCAAACTCCTCAACATGATACTCGCGATTCCATCGCTCAACCTCGTCTGGCGACCACAACTGAAACCAACCTGGCTCGACGCTCAATGCTCCCTCTCGCGGGCCATCGCCAGCAAAGTAGCTGGCGTATTGTGAAGGAAGCGCCATGATGGCTAACGTTTTAACTCAGCGGCGCGCGGGCTTTTTCGCGCGTCGCTTTGGAGTGATTTGTTATGAGTTTTACCATTTACCATCTGCTGGTGGATCAAGCACAGTTTTAAGAAATTCGAAATATTTAGGATCTTCTGCATCAAAAATTTCTTTGCCAGCACCCATGTAAGCTCGGGTCAATTCATCCGCTGCTCTATCTTTGTTTCCTAATTCAAATTGAGATTGACCAAGCCTCAAGTGGATGAAGGGATTGCCAATAGCATTAGGGCAATGCATAGCATCGGATAATGCTTTCTTGGCATAATCAAAACTACCCTGTAAAAAATTCATATCACCAATTGCAGTAAGTAGCCAAGTGCAAGCTTCCCATTGATCTATTGGCTGAGGTAACAAATCTAATGCTGATATGAATTTTTTTGTGGCTTCGCGATATTTACCTTCATCTGCAAGAGAATCACCTTCACTTGAAAGCTTTACAATTTCTTGATGTATATCATCTGGTAATTCCATTGCTCCTCCATTGCAAACTATAAATATTGAAATTAAGAAACTTACTATTAATTTATTTAGTATTCTATTCATGTTTACTCATAACGTCTTGCATCAGCCGACCGCTTGGAGCGAAGCCGAAGACGTAGCGGAAAGTGGGTCGGCTGCATGCAATTGTTATACGGTACATTTACTAGATTGATATATCAAAGTGCAAAACCTCTTCACGAGTTCCAAGTTTGCTATACAACTTGATGGCGGGCTCGTCCTCATAATCGGCCTGTACAAAAATAACCCACGCACCTCGTTGAATGGCAATGCTTTTAAGCGTTTCAATAAGCGCAGTGGAAACACCTTTTCTTCTACTGGATTGAGCCACTGCTAAATCATATATGTAAATTTCACTTCTAGCCTGCTCAAATTTTTTCAGCTCATAGGCGGCTAACCCACCTATAACTTTTCCGTTCGCTGTGGCTGACAAAGCGATGAAGTTTGAACTGGCTAAAAGCTCCGACAAGTACTGATCCGAAGGTTGGTTTTCTATGTAGGTTTCGGGTTCTCTAAATTCATTTCCGAAACAAACAATAACGTCTCTGAATTCAGCCACATCATCAGCGCTTAGTTTTTTGGCAATAAAGTCCATAGGGAGTCTACCGTCGCTTCAGTCGTATAACGACACGCATGAGGGGCCGAAAGCCGCAACGCGGCTTGAGGTACCTGCCCGACCAAAGGGAGGGCTATCTCGATGCGATTGTTAGGAATTTTCATTGTTCGATACTGGAGCAAAGGCATCGGGTGAGCTTAGTAATTTAACTCTAAAAGCATTTATGATTGGTGAATCATCTGGAATAAACCTCCAATACTCATTGTCTAGTTTCTCCTCGTTTTCTTCGGTATCATCTGGTACTTGGGAAAATACTTCTGCGATCTCTGGAAACCCAAAATACCTAAATCCAGCTGCAACGCTTTCACGCTGAGATTCGCTCAAGATCAGCAGTGTATCTAGCACTCCTCCATTCATGATGGCGCTATGTGCCAGCAAAAGATTTGCAAGTGCTACGTCGCCTTCATAAAGAGTGTCATTACTACCCATGAGCGCGCGATTCCATATTTGGTCTTGGCGAGTAAGCATCGTCAATTCCTAACGAGGTTGTAGAAAAAGTCTAAACATGCCCGCATCCTGCCGTGAACCAACCCAAATATCAAGGTCGAAGTTGGGGGAGATATTGAGGGGGAAGGGAATGGCACGCTACAAACACATCGACACCAGCCCGAGGTTTC
>JBNKEI010000118.1:0-42758 GCA_050288705.1 Myxococcales bacterium | reverse complement strand
GGGTGTAGAAGAATGATGCTTAGAGGGACGTGGAGGACACAGCCATTTAGGCCTTGGCCGATATCCGCATACACTGAACCGCTGTAGCTCGCAATTCTTTTTCGGACTCTTAATAAAAAAACCAGCGTGGGTATTGGAGCTACATGTAGCCGTCGCAGCCCTAATTCTATATTATGACGACCAAGGTAGGCGAAAGTAGGAGCAGGTTGGATGTTTCGCGATACTCTTAACAAAAATTAATAATTGAAAACAATGTCGAAGTCGGGACAAACTAAAAACGGTGATGTATTTCGCGGGTATATTTGCGTTGCATATCTGTTAGCGGCCAAGGTGTTGTATGGGCTTGATCCGATTTAGTGGACATTGACCTAAGTACGAGTACGGTGTCGGCCTTGGTTGTCTTGAACTTGGCCTCACTTCTAGCCTGTCAACTTTACATAATGTATCTTATCGGACCCTAGAATATAGGTCCTCTGGGATAGAAAAATTGGGAAATTCAGCGGATTTTCATGGATTCGATGGTTCTATTGCCACTCAAAGTGACCGGTTAAAATTTTTCACGCCAGCTTAGTTTTGCAAAGCCTCTGGATATAAGAAAGCACAATTTGTAAGCATATTCTGGCATTAATAATTTTTGACAATTCGACTGATTCCACCTTGCATGCATGGATCACTGTGCACCTCTGGAATTGCGCAGTTTTCATCAACGGCAGACTTTGTGAACTCAAAATAGACGGAAAACTCCGAATGCCTGGCTTATGCGGTTGAAACAAGGCTTTCATTGAAGCGGAGGAACGAGAGACGACGTTGCGCAGTGAATAATCGAAGATCGAAGTCGGACTCTAGAAAAGGATAAGGAGCACAGAGATACGCTTGCGCTTACCTCTAACTGCCTTCGCCTGCATATACCTTCTAGAGCGAAAAAAGACCTTTAACGAAGTGATCGATCGCTCTGTACGAACATTGAATTCTTTTTAGTTCCCGTTTGTTGCCTGAATGGCGCTTTTGATTCTCCAGGAAGGAAATATTTGACCTAGCCAACGTTAAAGCCCTGGCGTGGGCGTCTGGCTTAAAAGTTGCTTGGTTTGGCAAACCATCCATTCACTTCTTTTAGGAGGGAAAACCTGATGCAACTCTCCACCTCGTCGATGTCTTCCGGCTCCATTGCGATGTATTTGTCCGAGATTAGTCAATTTCCGTTACTTACTCAAGAACAAGAGCAAGCTTTGGCCCGTCGCTTTCAAAACCAGCACGACCTGCGGGCTGCTCATTCGCTAGTTACTTCTAACCTACGTTTCGTGGTCAAGGTAGCATATGAGTACCGTTCGTATTCAATTCGTATGGCTGATCTTATTCAAGAAGGAAACATTGGGTTGATGAAGGCGGTACAAAAATTCGATCCCGAAAAAGGCATTCGCCTAATCTCGTACGCGGTTTGGTGGATTCGCGCCTATATACAAAATTACATTTTGAAAAGCTGGTCGCTTGTGAAGCTGGGAACCACTCAAGCGCAACGCAAGCTCTTTTTTTCACTAGCTAGGACAAAACGTGAAATTGAAAGACTAAGCGGTGCTGACGAAAACCTGGAAGACCTTTCTGATACCCGAAAAATTGCAAAAAAACTTCGCGTAAAACCTGCAGAGGTTGCGGAAATGGAATTGAGGATGGAGGGTCGCGATCTTTCGCTAGATGCTCCCATGGGCGATGACGGTAGTAGCTGTCACGTGGATTTTGTCGCTTGTCCTAGCGCTGGACAAGATGAAGAGCTTGGTGAGCGACAAGAATCTGAATTAGTTGCATCACAAGTTGAGGTAGCCCTTTCTCGGCTCGACCGCAGAGAACGATTTATCATTGAGAAGCGCGTGATGAGCGATCAGCCAATGACTCTCAAGGAACTGGGTCGACATTTCGGCTTCTCGCGAGAACGCGCGCGACAACTGGAAATACGTGCCAAAGAAAAACTAAAGCAAGACTTGGCTGCACTTGTTTCTGAAAACGCCGAACCGTCTTTCGCTCTGCATGCTGCTGAAAGGTGAGCTGTGCTCTACTGAACTCTTGTGTGATACAGCCATGAAGAGTACTTTCCTCTGGGCGAGCCTTCTAAAATAAGGCAGGATATTACCAGTTGGGAGAGTTAGGCATCATGCGACACATGTTTCGCGCCAAAATTCATCGAGCCACAGTCACCCATGCTGACCTAGACTACGAAGGCAGTGTAACCATCGACGAGGATCTACTCCATGCCGCGGACATCATGGAGTACGAAGCAGTGCATATTTGGAATGTGACTCGCGGGACTCGCCTTCAAACCTATGCCATTAGGGGTAAGTCGGGTTCTGGGGTTATTTGTGTAAACGGAGCTGCTGCTCACCTTAATTGTCCAGGTGACTTGATTATCATTGCATCATTTGGGCACATGACCGATGAAGAGGCCAAAAATTATTGCCCTAAGGTGGTGCGAGTAGATGCGCAGAACAAGCTCATTGGGTGCGAAAAAGAGGTTGCCGGCCCTCATCAAATTAAACCCGAAGTTGGACATCATCGCGAGTAAGGGATAGCTATCTTGTGTGGCGAGATAGCTATTTTTGGTTTCGATACTTATAATACCACCATTTTACGGGTGCGCCATCCCAACTACACCATGTGATCGATTATATTTTTACCGAATTCGCTACATTTTAGCTCCTCCACAGTATCGTCGCCTTCTTGCATCATCAACCTGGCAAAGTCATAAGTAACTTTGCGACTGCCAATGGCACCCGACATACCTTGAATGATTAAGTCTGCGGCCTCTGTCCATCCCAGATAACGTAACATCATCTCCCCTGATAGAATTACTGAGCCAGGGTTTACTTTGTCCTGTCCAGCGTATTTGGGGGCGGTTCCGTGAGTTGCCTCAAACACTGCATGGCCAGTGGTGTAGTTGATGTTCCCTCCAGGCGCGATTCCTATGCCACCTACCTGAGCGGCAAGTGCATCAGAAAGGTAATCGCCATTTAGATTGGGAGTTGCTAGCACATCAAACTCTTCGGGACGGGTAAGCACCTGCTGCAACGTAATATCAGCGATGGCGTCTTTGATTAGAATTTTTCCGCCTTGTAGTGCCTCTTTTTGAGCCTGGTTCGCTGCAGATTCACCCTTTTCTGCCTTGATTTTTTCCCATTGTTGCCAAGTAAAGACCTGCTCGGGAAATTCTCGCTCGGCAAGCTGGTAACCCCAGTTTCGGAAGGCGCCTTCGGTATACTTCATAATGTTGCCTTTATGAACCAAGGTGACACTTTTTCTCTGATTGCCTATAGCGTACTCAATTGCTGCACGTATTAGCCTCTCGGTACCATCCTGTGAAATTGGCTTTAGTCCAATACCAACCGTTTCCGGAAATCGGATTTTTTCCATATCTTTAGGATAGTTCTCGCGTAACCACTGGACGAGTTTTTTAGCCTGCTCAGAACCTTTTTCGTATTCAATTCCTGCATAGATATCTTCGGTATTTTCCCGAAATATCACCATATTTACTTTTTGAGGAAAACGAACAGGAGAAGGGACCCCTTGAAAATAGCGCACTGGCCGCAAACAGACATACAGATCCAGTAATTGCCTAAGCGCTACGTTTAGAGATCGAATTCCTCCACCGATAGGAGTGGTTAAGGGACCCTTGATGCCTACCAAGTACTCACGAAAAGCTTCAATCGTCTGCTCAGGAAGCCAGTTTTGGAATTGATTAAAAGCCTTCTCCCCTGCATAGACTTCTTTCCAAACTATTTGGCGTTGCGAGGAATAAGCAATTTGCACTGCAGCATTGAGTACACTCTGGGCCGAGCGCCAGATGTCTGGACCAGTTCCGTCTCCTTCAATAAACGGAATAATTGGGTTGTCAGGAACAAATAGCTTCCCATTTTGCAAAACAATTTTTTGGCCTCTCAAATTACTATTTAAATCAGCCATTCTTATTCTCCATGCAAGTAGGTTATTTTTTTTGGCGACCCTTAGCTTGAAATTGAGAGCGCGCAATGGCTTTCATTTCTTTCTTTTTCCTTTGTTGAGCACGAAAACCAACAACCAGGTCTTTTTTTGGTTTTTCGAGAAAGTTCGGTTTTGATTCGTTATGATTTGGTTTCGCTACGATTTCAGAAATAGTTTCTTCTTCGTGAGTATTGTTTTGAGGAGAGTAGAAAAACAAGCGACGTACCACCAAGGTGGCATAGGAACCGGGAGGAAGCGTAAACGCTACATATACTTTCTTTCGTCCTCTTTGCAATTCATCTGGCCGGGCTGGGCCGAGCATTAGTTTTCCGGGATAGACTAAAATTGGCCGTTCTTCATGGCGAAAGAAAATTTCGGGAGTATTTGGAATTACCAGCTTGTCGAGAGATAGTTTTTCTTTCCCTAAAACCCAGGTCATTGCCTGCCGTATATCAGGATCATCTAGCTTAGTTTCCGGCGATGCAATCGGGAAGGTCATTTTACGAAACTTATTTAAAAGTTCAGCAGGCGCATCACGAGGAAAAAGAAGCTTTCCTGCCTGATAAGGCAGCGCAATTAGCGATTGGCCAGGAAGCAGAGCCACCAGTAATTTTCGAACACCTTCATTCCAAAGCCATGATTGGTAAGCAAAAATTTGAAGGGCTCGATATTTGGGATCGATTTGAAGAAATGCCTCCCGAAACGCATCTGGTTTTTTTTTCAGCACACGAATGATGCGTTCATATTTTTGAGCGCCTGGAATAGTGCAACGAATGCGCCATTTTCCCCAATGATCTCTCCAAAATGCTTTGACTTTTGCATCACTGGTTTTGTCGAGTTCCGATGGTTTTGCCAAGTAATTTTTAAGCGCGGCTTCAAAATCTCCTCTTAACAAATCTTTGGCAATAAACCCTTGGCCGTGTTTTAGCGAGCCAAAACGCTGACTGTCGAAGTAGTTGATTATTCCTAAGCGATTGATTTGAGCAATAGATTCGGGAAGTTTATCAATTTCTGCTTCATCCAAATCCCGAATAGTCACTCCAAACCGATTAGAAGTAGTGTTTTTGGCACTTAATGGTTTATCAGTTCGACCCAAAAATTCTAGCCGGAGATCGTCGTCTTGCAAGTCGACTTCTGCTCCTTGAACCGCGATTAATTGCCGGGTTCTCCCCTGCTTATCTTTTAAGCCACAGAAAGAAAATAGCTTACGAGATAATTCAAAGCGCTGGGCAATTCTATCAATTGCATCAAAGGTAGACAGCTTTTGCTTGTCCATTGCATAAACGCGATACTCACCTTTGGAAACATTATTAAAACGCCAGCTTTCAGTAACGGTAAAATCTTCAGGTTTTTGCTTAAGCTTCAAAGAAATTTTCCTTCATCAGGTAGACAGCTCCAAGCTCTGCGCATTGCATTCAACAAAATGTCGTAAGAAGCCGGGCGAGCGGTCGGATTTTTGGCCAACATCCATTGCAGTAGTTTCGATAATTCTGGTGGAAAATGACTTACAACTCTTTCCGGAGGCGTAACCGGTTCTCTCCGGTGCATTGCCATGCAGCGCAAGGAATCATCCAATGGAAAAGGAGGAATGCCCAGCGCAGCGTGATACAAGGTTGCTCCAAGTGCGTAAATATCAGCGCGAAAGTCAACTTGACTTGGCGCCACCCCTTGTTCTGGCGCCATGTATCCAGGCGTTCCAACTACCGAAAGCGAAGCAAATCTCTCGCTCGTTTCGGCATCATTTACTGGGAGCGCCAAACCTAAGTCCACAATTTTTGCGGAACCTTCTTTGGAAAGCAAGATGTTAGATGGTTTAATATCCCGATGGATTAACCCTTGTTTCCAAGCAGAGCGTAATCCTTCTGCAACTTCTATTCCCACGGTAAGAAGCGTTCGGAAAGGTAATGGCCCATGAGATTGTATTCGTTTAGACAAATTACTACCATCAATATATTCCATAACAACGTATGTAATAGTACTCGTATGGGTAACATCGAAAATCCGTACAACATTGGGATGGTTAATTCGAGCCGCAAAGCGTGCCTCTTCGCATAATAAAGCTGCGAGCCCAGATGTTCGGTGCACTGCCCGGGGGCGTAACAGCTTAATAGCCACTGGTACTTTTAACAAAAGATGTGTAGCTCGATAAACCGCGGCAAAAGCCCCCTTTCCTACTAGCTCTTCAAATCGGTATTTATCCAGGATTGCGCCCACTGCAGGCAAATCACCGTCTGGTCCATGCGCATTTTTGCGCGATGCAGCACCCCCGGTGGTTCCTTCTGAATGACTGCGACTATCTTCCGAAAAATGCGCCTTTCGTTTTATATTGGTTATACTAGGAAAAACGAAACAGCTTGACGGAAGACAACGATGCAGTTTCCCTTTAATGAAACAAGCCGTTCCAAAAAAACCCCCACTCAAATCCGTATTGGTGATCATGCACTTGCCTCAGAAGCTTGACCTGCTTCAGAATTATCTCGTCGCAAGCGAATACCTTCGACCAATAGTGAGCGTAAATCACAACCACCGTCATCTAAACTTCCGTAAATGCATTTCAATATCGGCGAAGAGTGTTTAAAATAAGCCATTTCTTTCAATTTAGATTCCAAAGACGCGTTTCCTAAACCCAGTATCGCGCGCGGTTCTAAATGATCGAGCAAGGTTTGAAACTGCACTCGCGCACTTGTTCCCACAGAAAGTATATCTCCATTAGGGGGGGCAACAATTATCAAAGAAGGAACTCTTTTGAGCCACTTTTCTGTGGAAGTGCAATTATGAATATCTAATAAAACAACGTCTAAAAGCCGCTCGCTTCTCAGAAAAAAGTCAAGTCCTACCAGTTTTGTTCCCGAGGAAAGACCAGCCAAGATTTCGCGCTCAGTAGGCGGGGCTGAAAGCGGCATCATTGCCCCGACTCCTTCTCCAATTTCTGCTAACAGCAATACATGAAAACGTTCCTTACTAGGAGAAGAGCAGGTCCATTCCATCATTTCTTCGCTGGAGAAAATTCTCAATTCCCCTAGAGAAAAACCACCGCGAATACCTAACTCAAATTGCGTTGCAAGATGAGGGGTGATCTCTGTTTCAGGAAGTAATTCCAACTCCATTTTTCCTGCAGATGTGCTTGCACTAGCAAGGGTTTCTTCATTTTGGAAGGAAATCATTTTCCGACGTTTTGAATCGATGATTCGCGCTCCCTCAAGAATCAATTCGGTCGCTGAACAATGAATAGTGCGCGGAGATTCATTAGTAGTAGTAGGTTTAAACTCGAATTGTCCACCGCTTTCTTCCATCATTCGATGAAAGGCTTCGGTTCCTGCCAGGCTACCATATGTAGCATGCACAATGCTTCCTTGCTGAAAAACAATTTCGCCCACCGCTCTTAAAGAAGATACTGCGAGCAATCCGGTATGTCGAGCCATCTCTAACATGTTCACTACGTCAGTCATATTAAGAACGCTAAAGTCGCCAGCAAGAACATATGAACGTTGACGCGCCTGTTCTCGTAGACGGCGTTGCCGATCGATTAACGCTTTCGATTTGGCAGCTAATTCATTGGAATTGCATGGTTTAGGAAGAACATCGTCAGCGCCGGCTTTTAGAGCTGATATTTTAGTATCGATGCGCGTATCCGAGGTTAGGAATATAAATGGAATATCTTTTAGACGAATGGTTTGTCTCAAACGACGATAAAACTGCAAACCATTCATGTCTGGTAAATCTGACTCCGATACCACAATATCAATTAATGTCGATTGTAAAATGTCCAAAGCAGCAGTGGCATTTTTGGCGCTTTCAACCGAAATTTTTTCTGCTTCAAACGCAATTTCCACAAACTTACGGGAGACCCCATCTGCATCTACTACTAAAGCTACTGGCCCGGGATCAGCAATTGGACGTACTTTTTTAGCCGAGATTTGTCGAGAGGTGTTTTGAACAGTACATGATTCCTGAACTTCTTCAATTACGGTACGTATCGTCGGAGATGAAGCTTGCTGAGGAATATTTGGTGAAATAGTAGGAGGAGGCGAACTAGACAGGGCACCTAAAGCAGTAAATGAAAACTTAGAAGAATCTATTTCTGGGGACTCTAGATTCCAAGAAGAAGACTTCTGGATCATATCCGCTTTTTGCATAAAGCGAATTCCCATAGGATTGTCTTCTTCGAATAACATCGACATAAACCGAGCGAGGTGTCGTTCTGCAGCAGGAGTAGCATTGAGTCGTGCAAGTAAATCTCTTAGCTCTTCCCGAAGATCGGCTGCTGATTGTTGTCGCTCCAAAACCTCTTTAGAGAGTGCCTTCATGACAATCTCTTCCAAGCGTTCAGGCAGCGAAGGAACAATTTGCCGAAGCATGATCGGCGGTTCTTCTAATATACGTCGTAATAAACCTAGTTCGTTCGTATCATTAAATGGTAACCGACCAGAAAGAAGTTCATACAAAACTACTCCAATGGAATAGACATCGCTCCTACGATCGGCTTCTGCAATGCCCTGCGCAGCCCGAATTCTTTCGGGAGCCATGTAGGCATATTTTCCCTTTAGCGTTCCGGCTTGGGTAAAAGAACTTACCGTGCCTGCCTTGGCTATTCCAAAATCGACTACTTTGGTGACACCGGAAAAAGAAACCATAATGTTTTCTGGGGTCACGTCTCGATGTACCAGTCCGAGTTGCTTTCCATCTTCGTTACAATAGTTATGAGCGTATTCCAGGGCATCACAAACCGCCATAACCGTGTGCACGGTAAGCCATCGAGGGACGTTTCTGTCGTGTTTAATTAACGCCCGGCGTACCTGCCTCAGAGTACGCCCAGATACATATTCCATGGCAATGAAATGGGTTCCCTCGATTGCCTCTAAATCGTAAATCTGCACAATGTTACGATGATTTAGCATGGCTGCTACCATCGCTTCATTGGCGAACATATTCACAAAGTTTGGATCATCGGCAAACTGAGGCAATATGGCTTTCAAAACCACCTTTTTACGAAAGCCAGCAACGCCTGTCTGCTCTGCAAGCCAAACCTCAGCCATGCCGCCGATAGCCAATCTTGATATTAGCTCATAACGGCCGAGGCGTTGACCAGGCTCCAAAAGCCTATGCGACGCCATGCTTACTACTCTCCTGCCTCGCCTTGGCTTCCGCTAGAGCCGCCGCGGAGGCCTCTATCTCAGCAACGCTCCATAAAGCGGATATATCGAGATAGTAGCCAATCACTGCTTTATCTGGCAAAGCAAGTACATCGCTTACCAAAAAGGCTCTTCCTAAAGCAGCGCTGCGTGACCGCAGAATTTTTGGCATATTCCAGGTCCGGGACAAATTACGAATTGCCAAACAGGGACCAGTACGCAAAGCCACACTCGAAAATGAGGTCAATCCGGTGTTTTGAAGCAATACCCAAGTTTCTTTCTGTGGTTCTAACTCTAGCAGCTCACCTAGGTCCCATGCTGCATAAACTTTTTTTCCGATTTTGATGATAGGTATGGGCGAATTTCCAACCAGTTCTGGTTGAGGAGCTTCGCTAGCTAAGACCAATCTCTCTACATGGCAGGTAGAAATAGCAATTACGTGGGGATTGCAACCTACTAAAACAACGTTCTCGACCCGGTTCTTTTTCGGGGACACGGGATTGCCTCGTGCTGCTGGCTTCATTTTTCTACCTCAGGTATAGAGTCGGTAGAATCACTATTTCCAGTTGTCTGCAAAGAAACCCAACGTTTGATCGCATTGTTAAGGCTTTGAGCATCAAATGGCTTGGTAAGATAATCATTAGCCCCCAGGGCACGGGCCTGATCCTGATGCTTTTGTCCTGATCGGCTAGAGACAACGACTACTGGCAAGGAACGCCAGGCAGGCAAGAAGCGCAACTCTCGCAAAAATTCAAAACCGTGCATGCGAGGCATTTCTAAATCAGTAAAAACAATGTCGAACGATTGACTGCGAAGTTTTTCTAAGGCATCCAAACCATCGACTGCTACGGTAACCTGAACACCCAGGGATAGAAGTGCCTTTTCTGCAACTTTGCGTACCGACAAAGAATCATCCACAAAAAGAACCCGAGTTTCTTTTGCGGCAGCGGTACTACTTACTAGGACTTCCTGAGCGGTCACCTCGGCGATGAGAGCTGTGGGAGATGCTGGTTGTGACACCGCTATTGGCGGTTTTGGTCCGTTGTCGCTGGTATGCGGCTGGACAGGAACCGCATCCTTCGCAGTTTTGGAGGGAGTTGGAGATTTCTTTTTGGACGTACCAATAGCCGACTGGTGGCTCGCAGAGCTTAACCGTGGTTCTTTATCAATTTTTGCTGCTTCTGGTTCGACCATTAAATCCAATGAAGGAGAACGAACCCCAACAATTGTTTCAATGATTCCTGGGACATCGATGATCAAGGCTAGCTCACCATTGCCTCGAATGGTTGCTCCTGCGAAAACCGGATGCCCTTGGAGTATTTCTCCTAGACCTTTAACCACTATTTCTTCTTGAGCGAGTACTGAATCGACCTGTACAGCCAGTCTTTGTTCGCCCATACGCAGCACAATAACCGGACCGCGATCGGAGGTTTTATTCGACGAAGAAAGAACCGAACTTATGGGGTGGACCGGCATGAAATGTTCGTCAATCTTCATCCGCACCGAGCCTGCGCTCTCCACCACTTGAGCTTGTTCCAAATCGAAAATATGCTCTGCGAAGAAAAGAGGAATAGCATATACCCGGGAAGCGTGCTGCACCATTAGTGCTCTGGTAATGGCTAAGGTCAGCGGCAATATTATGGTAAAGACTGTCCCCTGCCCCCCGGTGGTATCTACGCGAATCGAGCCGTTGAGCCTTTCTACAGCTCGGCGAACTACGTCGCATCCCAGACCTCTGCCGGAAACCATTTTTAGCGAGGCAGCGGTCGAGAGAGAGCGCATAAACACCAGGTTTTTTACTGATGGATCGTTCAGGGGCGTCTCGGGTGGTATATGTCCTAGGGAAACTCCCCGTGAATGAAGCGCGGCCAAATCTAATCCACGACCGTCATCCCTTATCTCTAGCACTATCTGACCTGATTCCTGGCGTGCGCCCAAAGTAATATTTCCATAGCGAGTCTTACCGCTAGCCTCCCTAGCGCTCGGAGATTCAATGCCATGCACTACTGCATTACGCACCAGATGCAGCATGGGCTGGAAAAGGGCATCAGCGATGGTTTTGTCCAAGTTTACTTCTTCACCAGCAGTCACTATATGCGCTTCTTTGTGTTCTAGGGCTGAGGCATCACGTACAGGCAAAAGCAACCGAGAGAAAAGTTTCTCTACTGGCACCATACGCGCACGGGTTACTTCGTTTTGGATTCCACTTACAATGCTTCCAAACGAATCCGCGTCGTCAGCTAATCCAGCCATCTCTTGGAATAGGTTACCAGCAATTTCATCGAGATCGGCAGAGATTTCCCCAATGCTTCGAGACAGCACATGTATATCGTCATAGCGATCAAGTTCTAAATCACTAAATTTGCTCCATTCAGCTCTGCGGGAAACCGGCGTGGGTTTTTCAGTACCTAATGAGGTAGACGATTTTCCATCCAGATTGGCGAATTCATAAGTGCTGCGGAATCCTTCTACGCATTCCAGAAGACGCCGTTGAGCAAGCCCTAGTTCCTCCTGCATTGTTCGCAATAGCCCTACCCGGCTAGAAAGCCTTGATCGACTTACCACCAATTCGCCGGCAAGATTCATTAAGGAATCGAGTCGCTCAGCCAAAACTCGGATAGTTCGTTTGTCAGTAATCTCCATTGACGATACTTGCTCGCCAACACTGGAGCCGGTTGCGTTTTGACTCGACGACTTGTCAAAAGATGGCAACGAAGGGGTGCTCGAAACCGTACTTCCTGATAAACGTCTGGCTGCCAAAACCTGAGCAATCCTGGTTTTGAAATGTCCTAAGCCATGTTCTACGAACCCTTCACTCGCAGTGCGCAAATGCGAACTAATCTCTTTTTGCACATCTAACAAGAGATCAACTACTTCACGCATGGAAGGCAAAATCGGTACATTCAAAAGACCTTCCAAGAAGTCTTCGATACGATGAAGTAGCCGAGCGGTAGGTACCAAGCCTACTGAGTTTGCTGCACCTTTTAATGTGTGGTGCTGGCGCATTAATGATTCCAGCACTTCTTTTGGTTGTCCAGACTCTTCAAGACTCAAGGTTTCTTTTTGTATGGCTTCCAGCAAATCAGAACATTCCTGGTGGAAGGCATCCCAAAGTTCGGGATCAGATTCTACCTGGACGTTTTCACGAATGGTCGTAAAGTCGTTGGGCGTTTTTGCCGATAAGAGGTGATCGAAACCAAGCAAGATAATAACTTGGCGCAACTGGTTGCGGATAATATCGGTGGGCTCTTTCTTCTCACAGGCTGCTTCTAGTTCAGCCGCAGAATCGGCTACTGCATTCTCGCCCTCTACTAATGCCGACCCGCTTAAGCGCCTAAGTAGTTTGGTAAGCGACGAATATATTTGAGAAATTCTGTCTGCATCCGCAAAGTCTAGCTCCTGGACAAGGGCAATGCTTTGCGAACAAATATCCATGGCCTCGTCCGAGAAGCTCTCACTGGAGCTTTTTTCGGAACTGCTTGGCGGGGTGGAAGATTGGTTTTGGGAAGCCAAAAGTACAATTTTAGGAAGACCAGCCAACTGCATTAGCTTGTTGGTCTCGTCCAAAACTTCAAAAATTTTTGCGGTAGAAATTGTGCCCGAATCCAAAAGCTGTTCCATACGGGCTCGTAGGTCTGCAGCTTGGCTGCTTAAATCAGTAAGTCCTACAGTCGCGGAAGCGCCTTTAAGTGTATGAAAAATTCGCTCGATCTGCTCTGCAGCAGCAATTTCTTCTGGCTTTTCTAGCAAAGCTTGGAAATTTGCTTGAAGAGCGACCAAAGATTCCTGAGCCTCCTGTTGGAACACTGCCCGAAGCTCCTGGTCCAAATATTGTGACGCGGAAGGCGCCGTCGCTGAAGCGGGAGAGTCTCTGGTTGCCTTCTCTTCAAAAGAAAACTGCCTTTTCATGTTCTCGGGTTCACCTAGAACATGAAGGTCGCGAGTACGTAAATCAGCGATAGGCTCTATTTGAGCAACTTTTTGTTGCCATACACGTGATAATTCTAAAGCCTCTGACGACTTATGCGAAAGCTCAAATTCCAGCATTTGCCGCATGGATTGCGCGCCCTGATTACATAGGTCAGCCACTTGGTGAGCGCGCACCAACTGCGCTTGGGCACGCAAAACGGCAATTTGCCCCTGTCGAGTAATTCGCTCAAGTAGACGACTACATTGAACAAGCGACTCCGCTCCAACCAAGCTACTCGTTCCAACTATGGCGTGACTATGAGCTGCTACCGCCTCAAAAAGCGCACGACCATTTTCGTCTAGCGGCATAGATCGAAAAGACTCCTGCAACCGCAACAGCTCAGCAGTTGCTGATTCGATCTGATTCAAAAACTGTGTCATGTCCGTGGAAAACGAGTCACGGACCTCATCAATGGAAAAACTCGCCATGAAGGCTCTCCAGCCAGGTGCCCGACAAAATGACCGCTAGACCTTAAACCGTTGCAGACTGCGATTAAGCTGTGAGGACAACTCCGCTAGCTTGTTGACAATGGTTACGGTTCCCTGCGCGTTCACTTGTGTTGACTGAGCAATGGAAGAAACCTGGGTAATCGCTTTTACCAAATCGGACGTCCCTGATACCTGGTGCGTAGCGACAGAACTAATGTCGGAAGCAAGACCAGCTGATTCCGCAGACACCTCGCGGATTTTGACTAGAGAATGCCCTGCTTCTCCAACTACTTGGGATTCTTCTTCCACTACTACCGTTTGCTGTTCAATAGCCTTAATGGTGACGTTCGTTTCCGCATGAATCGTTTTTACTAACTTATCGATTTCCTGGTTTGCTGCGGCTGTTCGTTCTGCAAGTTTTCGAACTTCTTCTGCAACTACACTAAAACCTCGTCCGTGTTCGCCTGCCCGTGCCGCTTCGATAGCTGCATTCAAGGCAAGCATGTTGGTTTGTTCAGAAATACGTGCGATCGTCCCAACGATGCTGGTAATTTCCATGGAACGGTCGCCTAAATTTTTCATTTTTTTGGCACCTGCTTGCACATTGGCTCGCAATGAATCCATACCACTAATGACGTTTTGTACTGCTGTAAAACCAACCGCTGCTGATTCTTCCGTTCGTTTGGCGGCGCCTGCAGCAGATTCAGCGGTACGAGCAACCCTTTGAATCTCAGTAGCCATTCTCTCAACTAGCTGAGTCGCAAGTTGTACCTCCTGAGCCTGCCCTGTTGCCCCCTGAACCATCTGCGATGAAACCTGAGTGATTTGCCGAACAGCATCATTGGTGCTAGCTAGTTGGCGCTGCGTTTCGCCAATTAGACTGCCTAGTGATTCCAGCAACTGATTGAAGGCATCCGCAACATTTCCCAGCGCACCTTCAGTAATTTTTGCTCGCACACGTAGATTTCCTTCGGAAGCCTCGGAAACCACCTTTAGCAGATCCATAATGTTGTCTTGAAGTTGTGCATTATCGCTAGCCACTTTAAGCTGAAGTGTACGAGCTTCAACAATTGCAGCGTTTACCTGGTTGTAAGAACTAGCAACATCGGCTAGTTCGTCATCGGTTTCTAGCCAAAAACTTTCCGATGTGCCGGCAACCATTCGAGCAGTAGCCTTACCTAGAGCGACAACTGATGCACGTACTGAAAGCCAAAACCCTGCATATACGTAAAACAGGATTAGCATCACCAATATTAAAACTATTGCCAGCACAATCCACAGGAAACTTGACCACATCTCTCGTTCCAAAAGAAGAGTCAACGTTTCTCCCATTTGCTTGTGACATTCTTTTAGAGCTTCGATGGCCTTCCTAGCTTCGTCGACTGAAGCTTTGGAATCAAAACGCGTAAATGCAGATATAGCTGGACCACTTACCTTGCGCTCCATATGCTCCAAAACGTCTCGCGCACCGGTCACATATGGCTTAAGCCCAGTAATGCCTTCTCTATCTTTGGCCTGAAATACCGCATCAACTTCTTTTATTTTTTGCACTGCTAAAGAAGGGCTGCGACTAACAGCTTCCAATACCTCAGGAAGTTTTAAAACATATAGTTGAGTTAACCAATCGTTATCTATGGCGTTTTCGAATTCTGTGCCTGCTGCCGAAGTCATATCCAAAAACTTTTCGGTTAGATTGGAGTGTCCAGTTTCAGCAAGTTCCACATTCGTAAAAACCGTGTTGCGGAGATTAATCCACTCATCATTCACTTCTCTCCATTTTTCAGCAGTTGACACCGGTGAGTTTTGCAATTGTTTGGAGATAATCGCCGCCGCGGATTCTACTTTTTCGGTTGCTTCGTCCAGCTCTTTCTTTAAAGCAATGGTGTCGTCAACTCGATTGGCGCTTTCTCCTACTAAAGCAGCTACTGACAAAACTCTTCGTCTTTGCAGTTCAAATAGGAACTCTCTGGACTTGCTGATGTGTTCTATGGCTAGTAGTTTTTTTTCTAACTGAGCCCGTTGAGAGGCGTTTTGCTCCATGTTTCGATAGACCAGAAAAGGCAATACAACCAACATCATGAGAAAGATAAGAAAGAACTTGCCTCCGTACTTTAATCGGTTGATCAACGCGATGGCAGGCCAGCACAACATCGCGATGAATCGCTTCTCAGTTGAGTCCATTTCCATCTTCTCCAGAGACATTTTGGAACCCCTATATCTGCTAATAATAAGACTTCTTAGCGATACTTCATTTTTTCAAGCTGCTGTAACAAAACTTCTGCGTCCAATACTGTCAGAATCATTCCGCCACGCGATTCAATCTCAAAAAAACCCTGAATAATCGGACTATCTTCCGAGGGGTCACCGAGTGTAAAATGACCATGGTCCAGACGGACCACCAATTCCATTCTATCAATTAGCAAGCCTGCCAAAATATTAGCGCCTGGACGAAGTATTAGCGCAGTTTTATTCCCATTGGTGGGTAATTTTGCTGGTTCTTCAACCACTCTTGCCAAATCTATTAATGTTACTGGGGTTCCCCGCAGATTAAATAGACCTAAAATCTCCTGGGGTACCCCTGGCACCGGCGTCACTTCGTCTACTGAAACAACGCCACCAAGAACAGATGTATCTAGGGCAAAAGCTCGGTGCCCTAACCAAAATGCGCATATGCTCGTAGTTTGACGTCCTGAACCACGAGATGAGCCCATTCGTAACGAAGAACCAGGACTACCTGACGATATATTTGATTCGTCGGCTCTTATCATCGCAAAAACCGTTTCATTATGTCCTCAAGGACATCTGGAGAAAAAGGTTTAGTTATGTGTCCATCAGCCCCTTGTCTTTTGCCCCAGTATTTATCGCTCTCGGCGTTCTTTGAGGTGACCAACACGACCGGAATATCAGCAGTGACGGGGTCTAGTTTTAGCAACCTGCAGGCATTAAACCCATTCATTCTTGGCATAACCACATCCAGGAATATCAAAGCAGGATTTTCTTGTTTAGCAACAACCAAAGCCTCGTCTCCATCGGTAGCATAAACTGGCTTATATCCTACCAAGGCTACTACTTTTCCAATCAGATCACGATCAGTTTTCACATCATCCACGACGAGCACTTTTTTCATAAAGCTCCCCAAGCTTTGTCTTAAGAGACAAGAAGACTCTCTAGCTCGCTCCAGTGAAATGGCTTAGCCAACACTGCATCAAATCCTGTTTCCGAAAGAACATCTATCTGGTTTGAGTCGCCAGGTTCCACAATCGCAACCAAACGCGAATCGTGGCTACCTTGGTTGCTAAATGTTTTGGAAAGATGTTCACCTAATTCGGGATATATTGATGTATTAATCACTACCATTGCTGGCTTTTCTCGAAATATCAGAGCGGCCGCGTCTATATGAGAACCTATGTTTATCAACTCTATGGGACTCTGGCGGTTAGACATCAACGTTTGCATCGGTTGGTGAATGCCAGGAACATCTGGCTCTAGAATCATCACCTTTTGACGAGCAACGTTCCATCTGCGGTGTATAAGCTCAGCCTCATGAAGCCGAAAAAGAGTGTGCACGATCTCCTTGGCGGCTAGGCCGCTGCGATCGAGAACATTCTGCACGCTCGCCTGGCCATCGATTAAGGCAAGCGCCCTGCGCTCAGCAGAAGTTAATTGTAGTTGGCGAATTTTACTGGTAAAATGACTAGAACGGTCGAACACTGCGTGAAGTGTAGGAACTACTTGTTCAACTTGAACCCAGGGAACATGATCACGAAACCGATCGAGAACAAGTTGTGCAATGGGAATAACTTTGCCGAAATTTTCTACGTACGCGGGTAGAGTAGAGCAACTTCGCCATTTAAAAATACACTTTGGCGCCAACAATATTATTTGCAATAGCCTACGACTTTGACGTAGGAGTAACGAAGAAAGCTCATTATCAGACAGATGCCCTAGGTTCTGGAAATAAACAAAAAGCGGACTACCGGTTTTCTGTTGCATTTCTTCGGCATGTTTTTTTTCTTCCGGAGGGATATTCTCCAGAGAAAAATTGGAGTCGCGAAGATATTCTTCAGGGTCAAAACAAGTAGCTAGCAGGATTGCTCCCGAGCGCCAATACAGTTGAAATCGCTGTTCTCCGATTCTGAACAGCAGTTCCCCTGATTTTTGCCAAGCAGCAATCATTTTGAGCAAATGAATAACCTGTCCCTCCTCGAGCTGACCAGTCGCATCGTATTCAGAAGGTGCTTGCTGATGGGGAAACAGTGATTCGGAAGCAAATGGGACTAAAACCTCAAGAAGCGAATCAACTCGCTCGGGAGTCAAAAGTTTTTTTGCAAAGAAAACTGCTGGGTCGGAAGTGTCGACTTCTCCCAGCCAATCAGGAATTTGAGATAGAGCCGGTTTAAACCTTTCAAATAAAGCCTTCGCTGCCGCCTCCTTTTTCTTAAAATTTACCAGCCCAACAGGAGGAGGTGGCCGTCTAGTATCAAGCAGGTTTTGTTTACTTGCCACCGCTTGCCTGAGTCGTGAAGCAATCTGTTCCCTGGTGAATGGCTTACTAATAAAATCAACAACCGAAGAGAAGTCAGCAAATTGATCACGTACACTTTCGTTTTTTGCAGACATTAAGACTATAGGGACCGACTGCAACGAAGGAAGCTCGGAGAGTCTGCGGCATACATCGGTTCCCTTCATGTCTGGCAATACGTAGTCTAGCAACACCACATCTGGCGGATGGAGCGCTGATTTGGAAATCCCCTCTTGACCGCTAGCAGCGAATTCCAAAACTACTTCGGTGTCTCGAAAAGCTATTTCTACTAGCTTTCTAACTGTTAGACTGTCGTCTACTACTAGGAGGTGGTTTAGATTCATTACCGAACCTCCACTAGCAAACCGCAGCGGGCACTATCGGGATGAGCTATCGAGTTTAAATAGTCCCAGGTTGATGGTCCACCTTCCTTTTTTGCCTCACGTAAGGAACATTGCAGATCGACATCATTTAAATCTACCGAGCTCGAAGTGCAGGCTAAAAGGACATCTCCAGGGAAGGCCTGCATAGACCAACAACCGCCTTTTTGAGACAAACGCGAACCGAGCTCATAATGCGCCGGAAGTCTTGAAAGCGAAGTAATCGAAAGATGCCACTCGGGTAGCGGCCAATATAAAAGCCAGCGACTAGCATTTTTGGCCAAGTGAACAACTCCACTCTCCCCAGCAATTTTTCTTATAGCCTTTAGGCGCTCACGCTCGCAGGGCTCTCGGGACAGTATTTCGCATAGACCACGCATTAATTCCGGCTCGGAAGTTGCGCCTGGCGGAGGAAAAAGAGATAGCAACCCTTCTTGCGCCCCGATCTGAACCATGAGTGCTGAAGGAGGTTTAGTTTTTGTAGAACGATAGGCTGCTATCCACCAATGCTCGCTAAGCCATTCTCGACCTTCTAGTTCTGTACCGCTCAAAACTCCTCGATAGTTGGCAAGAACCATACGCATGCGACTGGCTAGACGCATTGCCGATAGAGGCGGTCCCATCAGCGTTACCCGGCCATTTTGCAGGGAAGTAGCCGGGCATGCTAGAGGCTCAGAACATATCAGCACTAAATGACATTGAGAGCCAAGACACTCGGCTGCTTTCATAGCTCTCGCGGGGATGCGACGCTCTCCTTCTGGCAATTCGGCAATGACTAACTGGCCTCTGTTAATAGTGTCCAAAGAAAAATCAGAAGACGCAGAAACCAGCCGTACTCCTGCTGACTTACCAGCCTCTTCTATAGCCAAACGCATAGGCCCCTGCATGGGAAGCAGAACGACCGCCGTTTCCTCAACTTTTTCCATGGCCGAACGTACCACCTTGGCTCAATCTGAGCCTGCAAGATCTTGAAGCATTGCGGAGACATGAATCCATCCTAGCGAACGGCCATCAAGTAATGTTGCTGCACTAACCCATGAGGGGAGTCGTGTTTGGCCAATCAATACGCTTCGATTCTGCACTTCCGCTTTTACAACGTTAGCCACCGAGGTTACCTCCAGGGCCCAGTTAGTGGTAACGCCATCTACTGATAAGTGCACCCATTTGGCCATACGTCGTTCAAAAGCTTTTGAAGTAGTGCGAGCTAGAGCTACAGACATGATCAATTGATCATCGCGAAATGCAACTCCTCCCACCCAGGGATTTGCTAGAGGAGGAGGAGGTCCTATCTCCAACTCCATGAGCTTAACTACTGCTTCCAGCGGAACTGCAAAGCGACCTCTTCCGATAACGCACTCTAAACCGGTGCTTAAAAATGGCGCTTCATTGTCGGGTTGCTTGGTTCCCATATCTAAACTAGCATCCTAACTCTAGGTCATTAAAATCGTCTCGCCAGGTCCAGCGGGATTTTAGATGGGTTTGAAATGACTTCACTGCTCTATTTTGCTCCACTACTCTATTTTTTCTTCCCCGCTACACTAGAACCTACTCTACTCCAGCGAACTGTCAACCGCACGGGTTTCCTTTCTTTTTGTGCAATTTGCCTCTGGGCAAGCTCTAGCGCGCAGTGATATCGTGTCGCATAAGTTTACAAGGCGAAGCAATTAGGAGGAATTGTGGTCAAAATTTATGTCAAGGATATTAAGGAAAAAGACCAAATTCAATCGGTCTTTCAAGTGGCTCGAAAAACGTTAACTGTTGCGAAGAGCGGCAAACCGTATCTGGCAGTCATTCTTCGAGACAAAACTGGAGAGCTCGATGCCCGTATATGGACTCGTACTGAAGAATTTGAGTCGCTGTTTGCCAAGGGCGATTATGTTACTGTGGAAGGTCCAGTGACCATATTTCAAGGTCGTCCTCAATTGCGCATTGACTCTATTCAGAAGATAGCTTCTGAGGGGTTGGAACTGGCTGATTTCGCTATACCTCCTAGAACCGAACCTGGAGAGCGATACTTTGGGCAAATAGTTGAAATTGTCGAAAGAATTCATGATCCTTATGTAAAGCAATTGCTGAAGTCATTTTTAGATGACGAAGTAGTTGCCAGTGAATTCAAATGTGCTCCTGCGGCGAAATCGATCCATCATGCCTACCCTGGAGGACTTGCCGAACATACTCTCTCGGTTATGAAACTTGCGGTGAGAATTGCTGATCAATATCCGATGGCTGACCGCGATTTGCTAGTTGCAGGAGCGTTTCTGCACGATATTGGGAAAATCCGCGAGCTGACGCTTGGGCGCCAAACAGAATATACCGATGAAGGAAGGTTTATCGGTCATCTGGTTATTGCCTCCCAGTTAATCGCTGAGCGCGCTAGCAAAATCGAAGGATTTCCTAAAGATTTACAAATCCATTTGATGCATTTAGTGCTTTCCCATCATGGAACTCTTGAATTTGGCAGCGCTCGACTCCCTCAAACAATCGAAGCGATGCTTCTGCATTCAATTGACGAAATGGATAGCCGCATTAGTAGCTGGCTCGAAGCAATGAAGCGAGACTCGGGAGATACTTGGACAGACTATCAGAAACTCTATGATCGTCACCTCTACAAAGGAACATCTCCTACTATCAATGCAAAAATTCCGGTGGAAAGGCGAAGAAAAAAAGAAAAACCGAGGAAAGAGCGTTCGGAAGCAGAAAGTTCAATGTCGAGGTCTGTTCCCCAGACTCAAGAGGTTAGAGATAGCGAATCTTCTCCTGAAACCGTTGTGCAAAAAACGGTTTTCGAAAAAGAAAGTTCTGCACCAGAACGACATTCTGCCAAGAAACCAGAAGAGAAGCTCACTTTTAAGCCATTTGCAGCATTGGTAGCAATATCTGAGACTGCAGCAAAAGCTGAGCAAACAAAGGAAGAAACAGCCCAAGTCGCAACCAAGATAACAAGCCAGACACCAGAAGATGACTCGGCAATAGTAGCAGAAAGCTCAGAAGCTTAATGAATAGCCATGCAAGAAAGCATTAACATAGCAGTTTTGAAGCTATTCGTATCACTTCCTGGTAAGAACTACGTATACATGGCATCTGCTGGTTCGACGGTTTGATTCCTTGTATTTGTAGCCGCGTGACAAATTATTGGGAATGACATTTGGCGAGCGCTGTTGTAGACAACGAGTCTTTCAGGGAAAGCGTAAATAGGTTTAAGATGGTTGGGTTAGTAAAATCACCAAGCCAGATCATTGGGCGCAGGTGTAAGGTGTTTGATAATGCTCAAATATCGGCAAAATAATCGCGTGAAAGCAGAATTTGAAGAGCTGACTTTACAGCATCTTGACCCCATGTTTTCGGCGGCGCTGCGGCTAACCAAGAATGAGCGTGATGCTGAGGATTTAGTCCAAGATGCCTACTTACGTGCATATCGCTTTTTTGACAAGTTCGAACGCGGAACTAACATCAAGGCCTGGCTTTTCAAGATTCTTACCAACACCTTCATCAACCGCTACCGCAGAAGAGTCAAGGAGCGCAGCGTAGTCGAGGGAATAGAAAAAGACACTGTCTCTGAGCGCTTTCTATCACGCGAGTCGAGTGAGTACGCTGCCAACCCGGAACAGTACTTTTTTGACCGACTTCTCTCGGACGATATTCTAGAAGCCATCGACGCTTTGCCTTTGGATTTCCGTTTGGTGGTGATACTCGCTGATCTCCAGGAGTTTAGTTATAAAGAAATCGCCGAGATTCTCTCTTGTCCTGTGGGAACAGTAATGAGTCGGCTCTATAGAGGGCGGAAGCTACTTCAAAAGATGCTTCGCGACTTCGCTGAAGAAAATGGAATAGTCGTTCCTGATAACCGTCAAGTTCCTACAGACTTAGAAGAGTACAGAAGACGCCGCGCTCAGGGATAGTAAGCGAAATAGCGCTTTTTTGTCTTGCGGTTTTCACAGTCGTACGTTTTGCTGGCCAGGGCTTTCATGACTTGCAAGGAATTTGAGCCATTCCTATATGCTTATGTGGACGGCGAGTTCGAAGGTCCGGAACTCGATGATGCCAAAGTACACTTGAACGAGTGTGCAGCATGTCGTTCACGAGTGGAATATGAAAAAGCATTTAAGCGACGGCTTCGGAATTCTTTTCAGAATCATTCGCTAGCTTCCTCGCCAAATGCGTTACGAGCTAAGGTTTGTGCTTGCATTGCGCGCGAACCTGTCCCTCAAAAATACGCTTATCATCGACGGGTGCTGTTGGTTGCTCCCTTGGGAGTGGCTGCTGCCTGCGTCGTGGCTTATTTCGTGGTCCCTAATAACGGCGGAAAGCAAATCGAGGCGGTAGTTACGGCTTCGATAGCTCATCACCAAGGCCAGTTTCCTTTGGACGTTCAGGATGCGCAAGTAGGCCGAATTCGCTCTTGGCTTCAAGGCAAGATTGATTTTGCTCCTTCACGCATTCCTGAGATTCGTAACGCGAACCTTTTGGGTGTGCGACTTTCCTATTTGAATGGCAGACCAGCGGCATATGTGGTCTATGATTCTTCTGATCAGCGTCGAGTTTCCCTTTTTGTTTTCGACTCCCCGGATCTGATTGTGAATGGTAGTAAAAAAATAGCTAATCGTGATGTCTTGCTTGCCAACCAAAGGGGGTACAATGTCGCCTTATGGAAGGATCAAGAAATTGTATATTCTCTAGTCAGCGACTTGGATGAGCAGGACATTCTTAAATTGGTAAAGGCTTCTTATCAGCAAGAAAAATCCAAAAAGCCTTAGAGGGGAAAAATCAAGTACATTCATTGACTTCAGCGATCTGCCAATTTACGATTCTAACTCGTTGTATAGCAGCGAAAAGTCAAAGCTCATGTCGCGTTAATACCGACTGGTGGGAGACCATGTCAAATACCATCGTAGTTATCGAAAGCGATCTCTCTTTGTTGCAGCGCCTATGCGCTGAGATAAACAAAAATGGGTTTTCAGTGATTAGCACTCCCGATTCGAAAGGTGCTGTAGATTTAGTAAAAAAGGAAAAACCAATTTTAGTAGTGCTTTCGGTCGAGCTATCTACCAGTCAAAGTGGATATGCAATTTGCAGCAAGCTGAAAAAAGACGAGGAAACAAAAAATATACCAATAATCATCACTGGAAGTGACTCCAAGGGGTTTGAGAGCCATAAGCGTCTCTTGAAAGCTAGAGCTGATGAATACCTGTTGAAACCATTTGAACCCTCGGTTTTGATAGAAAAGGTGTCTGCTATAGTGGGAATACCTGAAATTCAATCCACCGACCTAGTTTTGGAAGACGAAGCTTTGGGAGCTAATGGTTCGATGCGTTCCTATGCTGAGCATGACCAAACTCGTAGTGGTGACCCCGACCTGGAAATGTTAGACGCTGCATTTGAGTCTCTAGCTGAATCTAAATCCCCTTCCAATTTTTTTGGAAATGAGGAATCAGCTAAATCATTTGCATCTCTTACGGAAGATACCTTTACAGGAGACACCACCGCCATCGATTCCGATTCATTGTATGAGCTTGGAGAGGCAGGTAACGAAATCGATCCGATTTCTCCAGGAGACCAGGCTGAAGAAGATTTTGTTCTCGATGCGCTGGATGCTATCGATCATTCTCAAAAACACGTAACAGTACCGACTTCTTTGCAGGTTTCCATACCTGCTACGGCTGCGGCGACAATTACCGGTATTGACCCTGAGCTAGCATCTTTGCGAGAACAGGTTGGGCTTTTAACTAATAGGATTCGCAATTTAGAAGATCAGTTAGCGGAAAAAACCAACGAGCTCGATGCTTATTTAGTAACTAGTAGTGGCAAGGATAAAGAGTTTTTTACATTACGAGAGCAGAATACGAAAAAAGATAAAGAAATTCTAAGATTAAAAGGTGAAGTTAACGAAAAAGAACATAAAATTATTGATCTGGAAGAAAATCAAACGCGACTGGAACAGAATAATTCCGAGTTGACCACCGAACTAGCCAAAAGAGACGCGCAGATAAAAACGTTTGTGCAACGCCAAGAAGCCTACCAGACCGAACAAATAAAGCTGGATAATTCTCTTAATCAATCAAAAGATGAACTGCGTCAGCTTTCGGTAAGGTTAGCAACCGTCCAGGGAGAGTTAGACCACCTACAAGAAAGCAATCGAGAGCTAGAAAGAAAGCTGGGTGAGTCGCGAGAAGCTACTTTCTCTACCGAGAAAAAGCTTGAATCTTGTAATTCAGACCTTGAACAAGCCAGGGCTATTCTCGAGGAGGCACAAGACAAAATCCGAGTTTTGGAGCCCGAGGCCGATCGTGCAGTTCGGCTCGACGAAGAAGTCGCAGACCTGCATGCTTGTATTACCAATTTGGAAGAACAAGTTGCCAAAAATGAAGAACGTGTAGTTAAAGCGTACCAGCGTATACGTTTTGATGAAAAACGACTAGACAAAATGAAGAAAACCTTGGAGGTAGCTATGCAGATTTTCGACGAAAACGAGAATACCGATAGAGAGTCTCCCTGGGAGCAAGAAACGGGCAGCTAATTTTTATACTGAAGAACTTATATTAAATAGTATGTTTAACTTTTCTTTTGGAAGTTTTTCTTGGCTTGTATACGAATGGCAGAGGGAACGTTTTTATTATTAGCGATTTCTTTGACATCTGAGTCTCGGAGGGTAATAAGAAATCGCATTGAAACAGACAATGGTGTCTTGGGATTTTTTACTAGTGCAATTTTAATAGGATAATAGCGTGTCCATTCGCGACTGGTATAGATAGATCTCAACACATCTTCAGGGCAAGTTTTGGAATGAGCAAGGGTCAGCACCTCTGCCTCAGTAATACAAGGACTATTTATTACTGCTAAAGTAACAATTTTATTAGTATCGCGCATTAAAAGAGTCCGCGCTTCCCTGTTACCAAGAGTTGCTAGCTTCACTTTCTCGGCAACATTCATTTTGCTTATGCGCTGAGAAAGAGAAATTCGCTTTCCTTCCTCCATGGGAGTAGCCAAATCACCTAATGAATCTCCAAATTCTTCCATTATCGATTCAGCAGAATTCTGTTGCTCAATTTGCGCTTGGGCAGAGCCAGGAAGAGGTGGAGGCGTTCCGTAAATTCGATGATAAGCCTGTACCATCGACGGAATATCTTGAAGGCAAAGTCCGTTTCGCACTACAAAATCGCATGTCATGTCAACTAGCGACTGAGAAGAGGCAGGGTTGCGAACTAGAGCTCTAAGGATTTCTTGACTACGTAAAATACGCAACTGATTATTGGCGATAATGTCAATTATTTTAGCTTTAACAGTAGTCGCAACTAATTTGCTTATAGTAAAATCAGCGGTGGCATTATTGAGCGCTAAAACTTCCAATACTTCTAAATGGTTTTTATGTAATTCGAAAAAAAAATCAAGAGTTCGAGGATTTTGTCCTTCATCGCGAAGTGCGGTTAAAAGAATTTTATCGGGTAATTCCGCCGCTGTTTTTTTTGCAGTCGCCGAAATAGAATGATCCGTATCGCTGGCCAACATGGCTAAGCAATGACACATATCTGCTGGGTGAAAAGGAACCAGACCTTTAGCGGCCATTCCTCTAAGCGGGAGTGGTGAGGAAGCATCAACATGTTTACGAAATTGAGGGGGTAATCGTTCCGCAGATAACTGGGGAACAGAACACCAGTGATCTTTATCTAGGTTCTCGTCTTTTGCCAGGTCAACAGTTTCGTTCATGAAGTATTCTCAGTCCATTTAAGGTTAGAAACTCATCAACTACCATGATTTTCTTCGATTCCTGGGCGATCAACCGAGCAAGCCCGCCGGTAGCGATAACTTTTGGTTCAGTCTTCATCTCGGTCGCAATACGTAAACACATGCTATCCACTAGTCCTGCATAGCCATAGACCAGGCCTGATTGCATGCCAGAAATAGTATTGCGCCCTAATGCACACGGTGGCTTTTTAAATTCTACGCGAGGAAGCTTGGAAGCAGATTGAAAAAGCGCTTCCATGGAAATTGTTATGCCCGGACAAATTGCTCCCCCCAAATACTCTCCTCTGGAACTTATGGCGTCAAAGGTGGTTGCGGTGCCAAAATCAACAATTATAAGAGAGCAATGCCATTTTTCAAATGCTGCTATTCCATTTATAATGCGATCAGCACCTATCTCATTAGGGTTGTCACAAAGTACCTGCATTCCTGTGTGTAATTCAGGTCCAGCGAACAGAGGCTTACATCCAAAATAGCGCTGAGACATTTCTTCCAAAGTGCGATCTAGAGAAGGAACTACCGATGATATGGCCGCCGCTTTTAGTTTCTGAGAAGATAGTCCTGCTCGTTCTAAGAATTGAGTAATGAAAAAGCCGTATTCATCGGAGGTTTTCCGAGAGTTAGTTTCCATCCTCCAGCACTCTTGAAGATGCTCTCCATCGAACACTCCCAGAGTAATGTTGGTGTTCCCTACGTCAAGTGCCAGCAGCATAAGCTTCCTCATTTCGGTGTTTCCCATCTATCAGACATCATTATTGTTTGCTATTCAAGGCATTGACAGCTTTGTTGTTGTAGGGATGATGAGTGACCTTATGAATCTCCTGGAACCTGAACATCAAGATTGTTCAAAGTGGCTAGATCTTGCTCATCAGCCAGCCTACTTGGTTTTTGTTTTCTTTTTGCTTGGTCAATTACTGGTTGCATCGGTTTTGCAATACTTTCATCGCTCGATCGGGCTTATTCTTTCGGAGTTGCTTATTCTTGCTCTACCAGTAGTATTTTTGTGTTGGGGCGCAAATTATCGACCACTTTCATTTCTCTTTTTAAATGTAGCGCGCTGGCGGCAGGTTTTTTGGGGGCTGCTGCTGGGAATATCTAATTTTATGATTGCCGGCGCTCTTCAAGTAATTATGCGTAGTATTTTACCATCGAGCTGGTCGCAAGCTTTTGATACTTCCAAAATTTTTCAGGGGCTGGGGACTGTAGAAATTTTTATTCTTTTTATCGCTCTAATTGTTGCTGCGCCCTTGTGCGAAGAAATTGCTTTTCGAGGCTATCTTCAGCGAGTTTTACAGGCTCGATACCGTGACTATTTTGCTGTTGTGATTACCGCTGTTCTGTTTGCTGCTCTTCATTTTGACCCGGTGGGATTTCTTGCCCGCGTAGAACTAGGAGTGGTATTTGGCCTGCTTGTTCGTTGGTCTGGTTCTTTGTGGCCAGCCATTACCGCTCATGCAACGAATAATGCCCTTGCTTCGGCTATTTTTCTTGCAGCATCTCAACCGGTATCTAATTCCCCTGCCCCCGTTTCCCTAATAGAAATTCTTAAAATTGTTTTTTTTGCGGGAATAAGTGCACTGATAGTCTTATTTTTGTTGAGGTCTTTATATAAAGAACGCACTGTCTCAGAAAGACTTCCGGAATCAATTGACCCCTCAGAAGACCATTCGTTTAAGTGGAGCCGGGTGTTTGTGCAATTAGATATTCGTAGGAGAGCAAAAGATTTTTAAGTATCACCCGAATAATTCTTTTCATTTTGGCGGATATTTAGAGCTAAAGCATAAATCTCGTTTCGCGAGCGTCCGGTATCTTCCGATAGCTCTTTGGCAAGATCTCGAAGCGAAATCTTTTCCGAAGCGAGCCGTTTACTAATTTCAACCTGGAGTGTTTCATTAGATGCGCAGGTAGTATTCTGCAATTCGGGCAGTCCTTCGATGACCAGGGTTACTTCTCCACGCACCGGATCTGGCATCCGGTTTAGCAACTCAGAGAAAGTGCCCCGAATGAATTCTTCGTGTTTTTTGGTTAGCTCTCGCGCAACACAAGCATGACGATCGCCAAACCGTTCCCTAAGCTCGCGCAGAGTATTTCGTAGCCGTTCCGGAGATTCAAAAAGTACAATAGTTGCCGCCAGCCTTTTAAGAGTGGAAAGCGCTTCATTTCGTTTTGGTCCTTTGCGGGGTAAAAAGCCGACGCAATAGCTACGTTCGGTGGAAAGACCAGAAGCAGACAATGCTGCAATCCACGCGCAGGGACCAGGAATGGGGATTATCGGAATGTTGAATTCGATAGCACGCTGCACCAAAAATGTTCCCGGATCGCTGATTCCGGGACTCCCCGCATCGGTAATTAAGACCAGCTCCATGCCTTCCCTAAGCTTGGCTACAAGCTCGTCAGCTTGCTCCCGTTCTCGAAATGCCGGCATAGAAATTAGCGGAGAGTGGATCTGATATCGCTCAAAAAGAATCCGTGCCCGACGGGTATCCTCGGCTATCACCGCTCCTGCTTCTTTAAGGGTCTCTATTGCACGAATGCTGATATCACCTAGATTTCCGATCGGCGTTGCCACCAAGTATAGCTTTCCTTCCATATTTTTTTCTCACCACGGACTACAAATAAGAGGGAATAGCCAGGGCTTCGAAATCCGCGTCGAAGGCGTTTTCTATATGTAATACCTGCTGGCTATTTGCCTCGTCGGTAATTGAAATCACATCGAATCGAATCTGTTTGCGCAACAACCAACGGTGACCTTGCAGATACTGGATAGCAGCCATCACTACTTTTCTGCGCTTGTTGGGCGTTACGGTTTCTTCGGGAGTCCCAAAAGCAATCGATTGGCGATAACGCACTTCCACGAACGCTACTGTGGTTAATGACGCGACGATTAGATCGATTTCTCCAAAACGTGTGCGAAAATTACTTTCTAGCACTTGCCAACCGCGATCCTGCAAGTATTTGGCAGCTTGTAACTCGGCGCAACTACCCTGTTGCAACGAATTTTTACCGCGACGTTCAGTTGTTGCTTTCGGGGCAGTCTTATTTTTGCGCATTTATTTAAATCCGTGAGCACTCTCCCATTCTATACTGGAGCTGCGGCTTGGGAAATGGTTACTTGGGGTCGATTGTAGTTGGTGCGCATTAGTGCTACTAGGCCAGCGATAGCGAGTAAGTGTCATTTTGGGTTGCATCAGGTCACCCAAGAATTTTCGACGCACTGACCCTACTGCCGCCAGGGCTTGTGCACCCCAGGAAAATGCCCGATTGCGCATGGTTTGGGGTCCTAAGACTTTTTTCATGTCTTTACGTAGCTCGGTTACTCGGGTTCTTTCTAAGGAGTCATGCGCGAACCATTGCATGACTGGAGTAATCAAGCGGAGCTGCTCTGCTCGAGTTTTGAGCTGTTCTCTGCGCAAACTCAACCAGGCGTCTTTGCGGGAAGTTTGTTCGAGAGACTGTATGCCCCGAAGCGCTGTACATGCCATTCGGTAAGGTGAAGAAGAGAGACGATCGAATTCGGTGGAGAAAGCTTGTGCCAAAACTTCTCTGGCTTCTTCCGCGGTAAAATGCGGGTGTTTAAAATTCAAAAGATGCTGACCATGCCATTCTTCATAGGGAAGGTCAAAATCGATAGTATTATTTTCTTTGCATTGGTAATAAAGCGCGGTTCCAGGTAATGGAGTGAACATCATAAACTGAGTAAAATCTCCCTCTAGTCCAACGATGTAGTCAATATCTTCCTGAATATTTTCTTTAGTATGATGTTCCAAAAATAATATGCCCGATACCAACACAGAAATTCCGTGGTCTCGAAGAGATCTCACCAATTTTTTTAAATCTCGACCTCGGTTCTTTTCGTAGATATCGTGTTTGGATTCTGCTCCCAGCCATACAAAGTAAACTCCTAAACGTACCATATTTTCTATGCCGAAAGACTCAATTGCCTCGGCAGATGAAAAAATGCCAAACTGGAGTGGACGACGATCTCGTTCCATGCAGGCCAAAAGTTCATTTATGCGTTTATTGTCTTTTAAAAAATTCTCATCCATAACGAAAAGCTCGTCACACGATAGTTCATCACATATGCGACATGCTTGTCGGTATAAATCTTCGCCGCTTTGAAAAAATGGCGTATATGTTTTGCCGAAGAAATGCGTAGTTGCGCAAAACCTACATCCATTAACACAGCCCACTCCCGGCACCAATAGACCGCAAACACCGGGCGATGGAATTCCGAAAACACGTTTGTTTTCTGCAGAGATAACTACTGGGTGATGAATTGGAGCTTGGTCATCTTCGCCCAAGTAGCGCCTAAGCCAGCCTATGCCCTCGCCCTTAACTACATGGTCGCAATCAATAAGCTTTTCAATTCCTTCAATAGCCGCGCCATGCCCCCCTAAAATAATTTCTGAATGGGGCTGATAAAAACGTATCAGTCTGGCCATTTCTTTAGCCTTAATAAAATTTGGAACGATAAAGCTGATTCCGATTGCATCAAATTGTTCATTTTGGAGAATGTGTACAAATTGTTCGTAAGTTGGAAAATCCAATACAGTGACTGGCGCTTTTATATTTTCTGCAAGAAAACGAAGACCAAAAGAAGGATGGTGGAAGCGAAGCGAGGCCGGTCCTTGGGCTTTAGTCACCTGATTGTGAAACAACTCCATTATGTTTTCTTTTCGACCATACTGATCATCGACGCCGTAAGGACCAAACACTGCACTCAACAATATTTTTTTTGCCACGAACAACTCCCTCGATAGATTATTTGATTGTTCTATTATAACTAGCTTTGTTCGTGGTTGCCGTAAAACAAAAGTAAAACCATGTTTCAGGAAAGCTCTTGGTGGACTAAATGGGGTGGTTTGGTCGCTCTGTGAGTATGCTGGGTTGCTTTTCGGACATGCGGTCTTCAGTTGGCTAGCTCTTGCTGGCTCAGTTCTAGTTGCTTTCTGAAACTTTTTTCGATAAAAATTCAAAATTTTTCGAAAATAACGAGGAACGCGTGCCTTCACAAACTGCCATCAATTACTTTTTAGGAAAACAAGGTTTTCGCAGATTATCTTGCGCTCAGTCGATAGCTCAAGCTTTCCAAAAAGAACTTGGGGTTGTCGAAGATGTTTTCGAAAAACTCCAAGACTGTGGCGGCGGAAAAGCTCCTGAAGGCTTCTGTGGAGCTTTCTATGGAGCTTTAGTTTTGTTGCAGCATTATGCCCCTAATCGGACTGAAGAATTCGAAAGGTATTTCTTGGAACAAGCAGGCTCGCTTCAATGCAAAGAAATTAGGCGCTTACGCAAACTTTCTTGTACGGACTGTATTAGAAAAAGCTGTGAATTTATCTCCCTAAACATAAAAGCTGACGAAAAATAGGCCAAGTTTAGCTTTTACCGCATGTATTTTATTTTTTTCATTAGTAACGCAATGGGCTTTGTCATCGGAAAGAACAAAATGGAGTTTTGCAACTGCCTCCTTTTAGGGGTAAACTAATATGACGGTGCCAAAGCGCGAGGCATTTATGCCGTTAATCATTGCCATTACGCGCGCAACTTCCTGAACGCGCATGCCCGCACTGGGAAGCAGTCCAGCAACATTTTCATAGGGAAACCTTCTGGCCATAGCTTCCATTATTTGATCTAGGCGGTCGTAATTTGGCTTAGCTCCCAGGGAAGGAATAGAAGGACCAAAGCGATCGGGACCAGGCACTTTTCCGCTATCGGCAACTACTTCCAAACCATCGCCTCTCATTACTACGCGAATTTTTCCCACTGGTTTGTCGGCATCTAACCATTCAGAGAAATCATCACCCCCAAAGGGTAAAAAGGGAATACAGCGGCGCGATCGCGAATCAGCCACTACTAGGCAAGCGGTATCTTTGCCACCTAGGATCGTGCGTAAAGCGGCGAGCGGTTCAGAGAGTTCTCCCATGGTGAGCGACGAGTTCAGTTCCAATGCTACATTGGTTCCTGCTAGTTTTCTTAGTTCTGGTGTGCATGCGAGGTCGCTTATTTGACATTTTTTTCCGCTTGGCAGAACCAGATGACGATCTTGTACCCGCAAGGTAACTTCCGATTGGAAATCGGTTCCATAGCTATTGGCGACGCGAGCTAGGTGAGAAGGTATTTTCCCTTCAGAAGTTTTATTTTTACTGCAGCTAGCTTCCAAAATTAGCACCCATCCGAGGGCTAAGAACAGAAACCTAGGTTTTGCTGACCAAAACATTGCCATCCTGACCAGAATTATGGGCTTATTCCACTTGTACATTAGGGGGCGCAACTAAGTTCTCATGTCTAGGGGGGTCAAGAATATTTGCATACACCAATCCGCGAAATAGTAAGGTCCCTGCAACTACCGAGACTGGCACAAATATGCAGTTTAAAAAGGGAATCCATAGAATAAGAAAAATTGCGGTACCGAACCCCATACAAAGTAACAAACGTTTTTTCAAAATTCTAACTTCTTGCCTAAATAGGTAAAAGTGTCGAGCCATCGGCACATCTAAATAAGACGCAGCTAACCATAAAATAGTCCAGCACCAGCTCAATGCAGTCCAGATTACGCCACCCGCTATTGGAATCAAAAGAAAGATTAACAGTACTAGATGCCCTAAAGCGAGCGCCAGCACGTGCAGCGTAGTATTTGCCAAGGACTTGGTTATTCCTTTAAAAAAACTACCGTTTTCTTCTTGAGTAGCTGGCACGCCTAATAGACGCTCAGTTTCTACTGATATGAAGTCCATTAGGGGTGAGGTCAGTATCATAGGAAGGACATTGGCCCCGAGGACGAAAAGCAAAAGGTAGACTACCGCTACCGCCAGGTAATGAAAGACAACCCAGGCGTTCTGGGGCGGAGAGCAAACAGAATCAACCAAGGCAGGAGCTGCATACCACAGCAATACACCTAATCCGATTAAACAGCATGCAGTTACTCCAGTTACGGCTAGAGTGAGTAAGGTTAGCCGGGAGGTGGAAAAAACCACGCCAATTGCCCGAAATGGCAAGACCAATCCACGAAAAAAATCAAGGAGGCCCGAATTAGAAAGATTAGGTGGTTGCATATTTGCCGTTCGGTTTGGGTAGCTTTCTTGCCTTAAAAAGGGGCAAGCACTGGTATCCGTTTGCAATTAGAGGTAATAAATTTACATTCTTAGGTTTATATCCGATATCGTTGCCTGACAAGGAAATTTCCCCATGGTCCTGTTCGCTGAAACTGACATTCCCTACCCGTTGCCTTTAGTTTTTTCCACTTATCGAGACCGACTGACAGAAATTGTTCCCTATCTTCCTAATATTGAATGTATACAAGTCCGGGAACGCAGCGAAAATGAAAATACTGCCTATTTGGTCAACGCCTGGACCTCGAAAAGTGACATTCCCTTACTGGTCCAGAAATTCCTAAAAACTAATGCCTTTCGCTGGACCGATCGTGCTGAGTGGAATGCGTCTCGATGGACATGTTCTTGGTCGGTGCAGACCGAGATTTTTCCGGGGTTGGTAGAATGCTGGGGAACAACTTCTTTTGTCGATGTTTCTTCTACAACCCGCATTCGTATTGATGGAGAACTGCAACTTCATTTAGAAAAACTTCACGTTCCCCGTTTTCTGGCTAACTCCCTTCAGCCTTTAATCGAAAAATTTGTGGTGAATGCTCTTAAGCCGAATCTGCTATCAGCGGGAGAAGGGGTAGGAAAATTTTTGCTCGCAAAACCAGAGCCAGAGGCCAGTAAATAGAGTTCAGAGCGAGGCTCCGAGTCAGGGGTTTATGTTGCAGCCGCGATTGCGCCCCACTGTTTTTTTTGAATCATAGCCCACTAGGGCAACTCAATTGTCATAGAAGCAATATGTTAGCCAGCGACCGAAAGGTCAAGCATATGACTTGTTAAATGTCAAGCTCTTTCAGAATTCGATTGCCCTGCCCCTGGATTCCCGCTTTCGCGGGAATGACGGAGGGCGTGGTGCCGGATATGGGGACACGCCCTAGGCTTTTGGAAGCAGCTTCCCTAATAACTGTTCCTGTTTAGCAGAGGGCTGCTTCCGATGTAATACTTACCTTGTAATACTTACCTTGTATTATTTCTGACTAGTCCCCGACTCCTTCTTAACTACCTGAGCTTTAACTAGCTCTCCGGTTGCAGGGTCGAAAGAAGCCCGAACCTGATCACCTTCCTGAAGTTGCTGCAGACGAATTGGTTGGCCATCAGAAGTAATATTGGCTTCCGGTTGTACCATCGCTTGAAATGTAACTTTGTTTTCCTTGGGATCTACGCTTTCCACGGTAACGGTAACCGTGCGTAGGTTTTCTTCGGGCGTGGTTGTGCCTCGCTCTACGGTAGTAGAGCGTTCTCCTGGCATCATGGGCTCGTCTGCACTCCCTCCCTCCTGCGCATATACGGTAGTGCCCATTCCCAACAACGCAGCACAAACTATACCACTCCATGGTTTTACGATGCTCATGTTGCCCCCTCTAGTGACACGCCTCCCGTCACTCCTATCCGTACTACTCTGGTACTGGACGAAAACTAGGTTTCTTTTTAGAAACGACAAGACCTCGTTGACGTCGGTCATGCTTGGCCAGTAAAGTCGCAACACAATGGCCATGACTTTATCAGAGTTAAGAAGTATCTGTTCTACTTGTGACACTATCAACCTGCCAGACGCAGCCCGGTGCCAGCGCTGTGGTCAAGTGATGTTTGGGGCATCTGCTAATGCAGCAAATGAAAAGACTCCTGCTGTGCTCCAAGAAGGCAAGATGCCTCAGCAGAATCCGCTAGTCGCGAAACCGAAACTGCCTGCTGATGTGTTAAAAACGCCATTTCCTAGCGCGCGTCCGACCAAACCTCCTCCTCCAAGGGGTCAGCCTCCCGTTTTGACTAAGCAGCCCGGGTCACCTAGTTCGGCACCCGCTTTTCTTGGGAAATACTCGCCTTCTTTGCGAGAAGTCAGTTCCGCAGCAGCGGGTGGCAAACTGGGTTTACGCATAGTTCGCGGTTGCGACGCAGGCAACATCTTTCCGTTAGTTTCTGAATTGAAAATAGGCACAACTAAGGGTGCGACTTTGTTTGCAAGCGATCCTTACCTTGCTCCATTGCACGCTACTATTTTTGTTAAAGACGGCCGAATTTCAATTCGTGACGAAGGAGGGGCTTCGGGAGTCTTTGTACGAATAACCAGCCCAGAACCGATCTTTTCCAACGGAGAGTTTGCGGCAGGAAATCATCGCATAAGGTTTATGGGGCCTCTGACCCGACCTACTTCCAATGGTCCAATAATATTCGGAGCCCCCCGTCCAAGTGCTCCAATTCCAGGCGGACCGCTTTATTGTCTAGAAAATATTCTGGAAGGCGATCGACCGGGAAATGCCTGTGTTCGACCTGGTCCAATACTTACTGTTGGCCGCAGTGGGTGTGATTTATCTTTTCCCACAGACAAATTTCTACAATCCCGCCACTGCGAAATTGTGGTTGGTCCGCAAGGGTCTCTTCTCCAGGATTATGGAACGGTCGATGGCACTTTTGTGCGCCTGGTTCCAGGCTCCGAAAGAAGCCTGGTGGTTGGCGATGTGGTTCGGATGGGCATTCATTTGCTACGAGTGGAATTGGTTAGTTAAACCAAAGCAAATAGCGCCATTTATTGTCGTCGGTTTTGAGATAATTCAAGTACTGGGTAAGCAATGAAGGTTTTATGGTGGTTGAATAATAAGATCCTAAGAGATTGACTAACGCTACTTCTGAGTTTTGAATGCCTGCTAATTCCTCCAAGTCGACGACAATGTCTTTTGGTTTTGATAACATTTTTCCAATATCTATATAACCTTGAGGAGGATTAGGCACTTTTTCGTCGCCTAAAGAGACAATTTCTGCCAGGCTCAACCCGGTTGTGCCATTTATCAATAGTTTCATTTCTTGAAGAACACTAACCCAAATATTATAGGTAGTTTCGTCCACCGATAGTGGTATGGGGTGATTTGTTTGCCGCGGACTCGGCACCCATTCACGGTCATCATCGGTTTCTGCTAAATAAAGAAGACGAGCCTGCTCGGCGTATTGAATTCCCTCTATGAATCTTTGTTTGGCTTGCGCAATTCTCGCGGGTTCTCGCAACTTAATTTCTATCTTTTTTTGCTCGGTTGAAAACGGAGAGAAAATACGATCTAATTCGTTCCATTCATAGGCCAAAAACAGGTCAGCTAAGCCGCGCTGAAAACTTACCCATGCGCGTGCCCAAAAAACATCTCCAATATCAAAACGAAAAGTTGGCTTACGTCGAGAATCATCAGGAGCAAGGAGATTACCGTGAGAATCTTTTTCAATTTGAAACAAAAGACGGTCTGATTGGTCTATTTTTCCGTCCAAGTCCCAATCTTTTTCCCAGCAAGCAAGACAAAGCTCCAAAGATACTTCCTGGTCAGTGGATACATGCTGGAGTTTCTTTTCCACCGCAGCCAAATCTAACTCAGTCTGGTCAAGTAGAATACGCATCCGCGAATAATCAAGCCCCGGACCTCGTCCCATGGTAACAAATTGCATGGCATCATTAATAATCATGCGGAAATTAACTACACTGCTATTAATGGCTTTTTGGTATTGGAGTATAGCGTCTACCAGTAACGCGGAAGTATTTGCTGGATTTTCTCTTAAAGCAATAGCTGACTCACTTTGAGCTTCTTCGAAAGATCCGTTCTGAAGACTGCGTATTGCTTGCAATGAATTCTGCTGACCCTGGAAGAGCGAACCGGTACATGCATTAAATGTCCAAACGAAAATCAAAAGAAGAACTGCTGATTTTGGAAAAGACAAGAAACACCTCCCTATTAACTATTAAAGATGAAAAACAACGGGTTTGAAAGCCTGCCTAACGGTTGTTTATGCTTTCGCAAATCCAATGTACCTCAATACTTATAGCGCCTGTTCACACGCCAGGATCTCGCTCAAATTTAAAACCGGGATATCTTCGTCTCCACATGACACCGTTCCCGAAACAAATTGTGAAAAAATTCTGGTTTCCATGCTCTCCAGAAGTTCTTTGCCAAGGATATTTTGCTTCACGACCTTAATCACTGAATCTACTAGGATGCCTACTTGACCTTTTGTGGTATGCGCAACGATCAAGCGCGCTGCACGGCTGAATTCTGGTTGCTCATCTAACGCTAGACGCTGGTGCAAATCAAAAATCCCTACAATTTCTCCGCGAAAACTGACTGCCCCCGCAATGTTCGCCGGTGCCCGAGGTAGCTCAATGATTGGTGGTATGCGAGTAATCTCTCGAATAGTGGTGATTTCCAGGGCAAATCGCTCGCGAGCAACTCGAAAAATAAGGTACTGTTGCTCCACTTTTTGTTCGTCTGCTTCTTTTGAAGAGGTAAAATCGCAGGTAGGTTGATCTTCTGGTTGGTGTACAAACGGTTGATATACAGATTTATTGAACAAGTCCAAATCCATGATTTCTACTTTACCTCAGCAGGGTTTCAAACCCCTATTTTCCGCTTCTGGCTAAGCGTAAGCCTTGGTTTTTGCTCGGATAATCACTTAAACCAGCAGCCAGCACGTATATTTGGCTCCCTTCAGCTTCCTTCAGCTCCCCTCGGCTCCCTAACGAAAAGAGCGACATATGGCAAGCAACATTTTTATAATCGGCGCAACTGGGCGTCTAGGAGGATCGTTAGCTAAAAGCCTTACTGGGAATGGCTTTTCGGTCACCCGGTGTTCTCGAAAAAACCAATTAGCAGCGGGCGAATTCTCTATCCAGAGAGCTGATATAATATTTGTTTGTGTTCCTGACGGTTGCCTGGAGAGTGTTACCGAAGGATATGCACCCTTCTTTACCGAGTCTCAAGTAGTAGCGCATTGCTCGGGAGCACACGATTTGAGTGTGCTTTCCGCGGCTGCCAGAATGGGCGCACACATTGGCTCTCTACATCCACTTCGAGCAGTTCCTTCTTCTTGCGCCGAGCTTTCTGGTTCTTTTGCTGCGGTCGATGGGGATTTGGTTGCAGTAGACAAGCTTATGGCCGTAGCAAGAAAAATCAAATGGAACCCTTTTCGAATTTCTTCGCATTCGCGAGCACTTTATCACTGTGCCGCTTCTCTGGCCGCTAACGGACTAGTAGGTCTTGCCAAACAATCGGTCGATCTACTGGAAAAATGTGGATTGCCACCAGAACAAGCTCTGAATGCGCTTGTGCCTTTAATGCAATCCACGCTCGAAGGGTTACAAACACATGGTTTGCCAGCGGCTCTTACCGGCCCTATAGCGCGTGGTGATACATGCACAATTTCTCGACATCTAGAAGCATTGTCAGAAAATGCTTCGCCGGGAGTAGTTGCTTTGTACCGAAATTTAGCGACCATTCTTTTTCAACTTGCGGCTCCTCAGCTTTCTGAAGATGCATGCGAGTCAATTCGACGATTGCTTGAGATTCAAAATCAATAAAAACCTTGAGCGGAGCATTTCGATTACTGATATTTTCGTACTAAGAATTACTAGCAGAATTTGGGTACGGCAAAACTAATTACAGTCATTCGTAAGACTGGACGAGGCAATTGGCGCTCGACCGCGAAAAACGGTGAGCGCATCTTGCACATTTATTTAAATATGCTCAACTATTTTGAAAAACCATGCTTACGAATATAGTCATCCACAACTTTATCCATTATATCCAAACGTTTTTTAAACCATTCTTTTTGAATCGGGTCTACATTAGGATCTTTTATTGCATTCCGCAAATCCATTTGTTCTTTCAACACATCCCGACTTTTCCAGCGTTTAAGTCCTCTATAATATCTTTGGCAGCCGCCACCCTCCATTTTTCCCCCTTAGGGCCGAGATCGTCCGCGCCTGAGTGTGATGAACCCGAGCCTGATGCTTTACCCGAATACATTCCTCCAGCTAACCCTGGATTGTTTCTGCCATATGTTGAAGCAATATCAATCTCTTTTTTCGGCGCAATTGGATTTGATCTCGCTCTAAAATTCGAACTAATCATGTGTTTTTCCCCTATTTAAGTAACATGCAGGCAATAACATGGAAGACTATTGACATTGCCTCATAAAAATAAAAAAAGTGACGCTGTTCGAAACTTGACATTCGACTTCCCCAGTGCAATTTGATATTAGTAAGAGTGGGTGAAAAGAATTGGGGGCTCAAGTGCTTCCTAAGACCATGACAAACTTTTCAGGATTTTCGGATATTTCTATAAATTTCTTATAGATCTGGCAAGACTGTTGGGTCCCCACATATGATCTGGATTTCGCGTGCACCTAACTACTGTATTTTTGCTATTCTTGGAACCTATAGATCTGAGTTTAAGTTTGCCAGTACACTTGGGGCAGTGACCCTCTATCTTTGTTATGTATATTTCTCCCTTAGATCCAGATTCAAGATTGAAAAACGGAGGAAAGCTCAAATGCTTGGTTTGTACTAACATCATGCTAACAGGGAACAATATCCCACCCATTGCCATAGATATGATAAATAAAAACTGATATTCGGCACCTATAAATCCCAAAATACTTGCGATACTACCAAAGAAACCAAGCAAGCCAGAGATAACCAGCCAAGAAGCTTTAGCTGCGTCCCAGCTAAGGAAAGAGGTTTAACTTTTGTGCGGTCTATATACGCTATATCAGTATCATCCCCATGCGAATTTATATTAATCGTAGTACCAGTAACTTGGTTTTTCTGACCAAAGTTAACTGAGCCATCTCCGGATATAATATTTGCGCTTCCGCAAGGATTCAAACTGCTCCCACACTCAGAGCAAAACTTTGCGCGCTCAGTAACTTCCGCTCTACATTCAGTACAGTGCATGGTTGTAATTTCTCCGCAGATTTAACGCTCCGATCGCCGGTAGACATAGAGAGCAGAGCGAAATAGCAGCCCGATGCACTAGCCGGTTATATGCGATCCTGTTTTTTTGAAACCCACCTTATTCACAATATTAAAATACCCACAGACTGAAAATAGGAATAACGCGCCAAAACCCAAGTGACATGAGAATATTACCAGACACCCAATCAACGTTTCTTGGAGCTTCGACGGACCGTAGGCAAGTCCGATTTCACGGTAACCTCTTCATCGATGGGCGCAGGCGGCGCCAGCTTCGGCGAGTGCTGGTCGACCCGGCTGACGTCGAAGATGGCGGTATCCACATGAAGGGCTCCCGGATCGGTCGGGGATAATTTGCGCACTAGTGGGGTGGCCCGAACTCTGAATTTCCCAGGCTTGAGCCGGAATAGAGGATCGGTCCGGGCTTGCGTGACGTCGCGCGCGTGTTCGACGATGCGGTCGAAGGCATGGAGGTAGGCGGCGTACGCCCAGCCATTGGTGGCGTTCTCATGCCCAGCAAGAATACGCTCCTTATACCTGTTACGTGCGTCAGCGCTGGCCTGATGGTAGGTCTTGTAGGCTTCCAACATCGCTCCCGATTTGTGCTCGACCTCCATGTTCGCGGGGTCCAGCGAGCTGGTGACGAATTCGAGCAGATTGTCCGCCAGCGTGTAAATGTCGACGAGGCGGGTCATGCTGTCCTTGTCAAACCGCACCTTGTAGTCTTTTTTATCTTGGGTGATGCGGACGAGCGAGCTTGCATGGTCACCGATACGCTCTATCTCCGCCACGGCGCGAACCAGCAATTGAACCAGCATCGATTGACGGCTCGAAAGCTGGCGTAAGGCGATATTCCGCAGATAGGCATTGATGGCGTCGCGCAAGAGATTTACCGACGTCTCAGCTTCCACGACCATCGCGAACTTACTCTCGCGGAGCTTCACGAAGCCTTCCATCGATTGGCGAACCATTTTCCGGGTAATGACCGCCATGCGCCGCGTCTCGAGGATAGCGGCGACGAGCGCCATCTCTGGAGTCATGAGCAAACCATCGTCAAGATGGCTCTTGTCCTGCTTGGGTTGGCTGCTGGGAGTAAGCCATTCGATGAGTGACGCGAACTGAGCGGTGAACGGCAGTAGCAGCACCGCGCTTAGGAGTTGCACCGCGGTGTGCGCATTGGCGATCTGATGAACCAGGCTGCCGCCGAGGAAGGGAATGCCGGCGAAGTACAGCGGCGCCATGAATGCGGCGAGCAGCGTCCCAGCAATGTTGAAGAAGAGGTGCGCTAAAACCGAGCGTCTGGCCTCAATGCTCGTACCCAAGCTTCCCAGTACCGTCGCCGAGCACGTTCCGATGTGCGACCCTAGCAGCAGCGGGAACGCTTGGCGAAGGTCCGTGAACACGCCCGCCATGGCAAGCGCGAACAGCATTCCAATGGTCGCTCCGCTCGACTGCAAGACGGCGGTGAGCACCGCGCCCGCGACGATGCCAACAACGAGCCCGCGAGTCGTTCCGCCGTGCGTTATCGCCAGGAAGTCGTCGAAGTAGCCGGAGTTCTTGAAAGGGACAATGGCATCATCCATTGTCGTCATGCCCAGGAAGATGAGGCCAAAGCCAAGGAACAGCATGCCCGTCTGCCGCACTGCGACACGCTTGGACGCCAGGATCATGAGGACGCCGGCTCCGATCGCGAAGTAGCAGTACTGCCCGATCTTGAAGGACAGCAATTGCATCGAGAGCGTTGTCCCGACGTTTGCACCCAAGATTATGGGGATGGATGCCGTTAAAGAGAGCAGACCCGCATTGATAAACCCGACGACCATCACTGTCGTGGCGCCGGTATGGATCAGAAAACTCGCGAGGTTGCCTATTCCAAAGGCCGAAAGCCGGTGGGTGGTCACCTTTTGCAGGAGATAGCGAATCCGGCCTCCAGCGAGTGCCTGCAGTCCCTCACTCGTCAGCCGCATGCCGTATATGAAGAGCGCGAGACCGCCGAGGGTCGAGCCGACTTGAAGAATGTGCTCGCTGGCAGTCATGCGATAAACCCTACTCTGTCTATGACTAGAGCGCTCGCTCCGATTTCGGCGCTTCGCTAACGGGTTCCGGGACTGCCTCCTTATCGGGCGTGAGCAGTGACGCGATTACTGAGCCGGTTAGCAGTGCGGCAATGACGCCGAGTGAGACGGCGATCGGAACCTTGATAATGTCCGCGAGCAGCATCTTGGCTCCCACAAAAGCCAAGACCAGGCCGAGGCCGAACTTCAGGTATCGGAATTTTCCAAGCATCCCTGCTAGCAGGAAGTACAAGGCTCGCAGCCCGAGAATGGCGAAAATATTAGAAGTGAAAACAATGAATGGATCGGTCGTGATGGCGAAGATAGCGGGGATGGAGTCCACCGCAAAAACGATGTCGGAAGCCTCGATGACCACCAGAACCATCAGCAGTGGGGTCGCAAACCAGCGACCATCCTGCCAGACCAAGAACTTTGCGCCCCGGTAGTCGGGAACTGCCCGAAGAATGCGACGGAAGAGGCGCAGCGCTGGGTTTCGCTCGGGATGAATCTCCTTGTCACGATGAGCAAGTAGCTTGAGTCCCGTGTAGACGAGGAAGACCCCAAACACGTAGATGATCCAGTGGAACTGCTGGATGAGCGCGGCTCCTGCAAAGATGAACAGCGCGCGCATCGCTAGCGCGCCGATGATACCCCAGAACAGCACCCGATGCTGCAACGGCGCTGGCACCGCGAAATAGGAGAAGAGCACCAAGAAGACGAACAAGTTATCGACCGAGAGAGCCTTCTCGATGAG
>JBNKEI010000117.1:0-24244 GCA_050288705.1 Myxococcales bacterium | reverse complement strand
GGGGGAACCAAATATGGGTGATTCTTAAAACTTTTGAATTCACCGCCTTGCTCAAATAATGAATTTGATGACTCATGGGGCGGCATTGGAATATTTTGAAGACTCGAGGATATGGGGAATGAAGTAGACGGTATAGGTGTTGATGGTGAATTTTGCCGGGTGCTTCTATTAGCCGAGCGACTATGACTTGATGACGAGTAACTATAACCAGGGTATTGAAAACCTGCAGGACGCATAATTTGTTTCTCCTTAAATTATTGTTTGAATACTTATCGCTAGAATGGTGACATTCTTCAAAATTCGAGGATAAGGGTAAAAAAAAGTGGCGCCTTTGCTAAAATACCCGCTACAAAACTAGCTAAATTTTCTCAAAGTGAATTCGTTGGCACATAGTTGGCCTTCCCGCGACTACCCCGTTAGTTAATGCGACAGAATCTTTTATTGAGCAATCGAATGTTCTGCAGATTTTAAGAGCCTGTTACACTCTAAAAACGATCGTAATGGACAAACTCTTCAATCGCCCTTCTTCTTGGAGCATTCGGTTGCTGTGCAGGATAACCAATGGGAATCAGGGAAACGAGTTCGATTCCGTTGGGGACTGCCAATAATTCTTCGGCTTTGCCATGATCAAATGAACCGATAATGACGGTGCCGAGCCCAAGTTCACAAGCCTTGAGACAAATCGACTGGGTTACTATTCCGAGATCATATAAAAACCAATGGCCGTAACGTGTTACCTGCTCTCCCTTATAAAACCCCGAACGTTCCACCGTTCCGGCAACACCTATAACCAGCGGTGCGTCCCTGGTACAAAGTGTAGCCGGATTTTTGGCTGACAACAGGTCGCTCAGTTGAGCCTTCTGTTCTTTGTCAGAAATAACCAACAGTTCCCAGCACTGCATGTTCGCCCAGGATGGCGACATTTGTGCCGCTTCAAGGAGGGCTGTCACTTTCTCTTTTTCAATCTGCTTTGGTTCAAATCGACGAATCGATCTACGTTCTTTAAAAATATCAACCATGCGCTCCTCCTCCTATCTAAGAATCATCGCTATTGGTCAAATCCCCGCAGTCGGATTTTCATAACGGCGGAGGGGTGACATTATTTTGGCTGAATCACTTGCTCCAGCTATGCTGTCCCATCAAGCCTTGTTTCTCCCCTTTTACGACAACAACTTATCCCTAAATTTTGGTCTCATTGTGGCCTTTGTAGCCAATATTATTCATAATATTACCCATATCTTGGTAGTCATCCCATCTAAAACCAGAAGTCATTGTTATCAGGTGCTTTAAAGTTAAGTTCTTGAGATTGGAATCAGAACTCTGATCGATATACTCAGGAAAAAAGTCGGCAATCCTCTGATCTATACTTTTAATATACAACAGGCAACCGCACTTCATATCGCATACAAAACAGTCCAGTACCGACTCTCGCTTTTCAATATATTCCCCCTTTACGCATTTATTGGCATATCCTTTTTTCGCAAAGGCTGTACAAACAATCAAAACAATGAACAAGCTTGATCATTCAACACCTTTCTACGTATAACGCTAGTTTTTGCACCTCATTATACTATGAAAGCAATGTTAGTTTATTTGATTTACTTTATGATTTTAATCTAGAATTTTTAAAACATCCCTAATTAATAATGTCAAGAAAAAAAGGACAGTTGCATCCGTCTTTAAACGATGCGTTGTTGCATGAATGCTTGGGAAGTCTGCATCCTGGCCGTCCGTCTTCTTGCCCGGGCAGCTATGCATGTCGCGCGGGTTTCCCACCACCACTTCCGCGACACGACTGACGACGTGATGGACGGGTTTCCAATAGATGCCCGTACTTTCCATGCCGACGATTGGACACTGCTCTTCGGACAACCAGGCGGCAAGAGTCTTCAGCTCTGGAACGGTCGTTCCGAATTTTTGAGTAGACTTATGCACATGTTGCACCGTGAACTCTTCATAGGCAGACCACAACCTGTTTCTGGTGAACGTCGATGCCACAACAAACTGGATCCAGAACTTCCATACTTCGACCCCCATACCGAATTGGTAACAAAAGGGAGACGAACGGTGGGGCTCCCGGCTTGCAAAGGTCGCTGTTCCCACGCGCGGTACACACAGCTTGGCGGGGTGCCGAAAACGGAACGAACCGATTCTGTCACGAACTATGCGTTTTTATCTTGATAAATTTTGTCAGGAAATCATATCTTTAATATAATTAAATTAATAGTTTCCCAACTAAACAGTCTTTTCAATCTTCTTTCTAATCTTTTTTTGAATTATTTTTAATATTATCTTTTGAATTGCATTGATTTTAATTGGATAATAATAATCCTTGTCGAGCCATCCTTTTTCTTCCCAATACTGGTAATCTCCGAGGTAAAGTTTTTTCTTCATTATGGCGCTAGTTTTCCATAAACTAAATCTCAGAATTTGTGTGAATTTTGGTTTATAATTTTTTCCTCGATTTAATAAATTTTTAAACTTTTCTGCCTCAACAGTCATAGCATCAGATATTTGATTCTGGTAATTTTCATCTTTCTTAATATATTTTGCAATTACTCCTGTGCAGCCCGTATTAAAAATCCCAAAGGCATTCATTAGGTATTTCATATATAACGATACAGGCTTAAACCCACCAACATCAGCAGTAATGATGATATATGAATGCTTTTCATATAACGCAGGCTTATGAAGCATGTAACTTATTCTATCAATAAAAGTTTTCAACAAACCGGATATGTTCACAGCATAGACAGGTGTGACAAAGATTATACCATCTGATGATTTCATTTTTTCAACAATAGATATTACATCGTCCTTTATAATACATTCTTTCTTTTTAAAGCATGCAGTACATCCCTGGCATGAATTTATTTCATAGTCCGACAGAAATACTGTTTCAAAGGAATATTCCGTACTGTCAAATTTCGACTTAAACATTTCAACCGTTTTTGCACCTGCGCCTTTCTTATTTTGACTTCCAAATATAACTAATGTTTTTTTCATAAGTAACCTCATGACGAGACTGTAGAATAATCCCGTTTTAAACAACCCTATATTATTAAATCATGACAGATTGATGAAATCTAGTTCTTTTACCGGTTTAGGTCATATCCTATCATTTTATCCACAGGGAGGGATTGTCCCTCCCATCGATTCATCATCCTCCATACTTATGAACTGGGTAGTGCCGCCAAGAGTAGCTTGGTTCGTTATATGATGCAATGTCTCCTTAGTTTAAAGTTTAGAAAGTGAACGACTGAACTCACTGGGTTTTACGGAGCGCAGCGGAGTGAAAATCCAGTGCAGTGATTTGTTATGTGTGTTTATTTTTTCCTTGCAACAAGAGCGAATTCTGAGGAGGAAGGGTCAAACGCTCCACCAGCAACATTGGAGTAGAACCCCTCAACTTCAAAACCATTATTTTCAAATTCTTTTCCCAGCGATTCCTTGCTGAAATGCTGTAGCCAGTTATATACAATACGAGTTTGAGATTCTTCTATGATTGTATATTTATCGAGAGTTACCTTCTCTTTTTCGTATTTGAACGTGTTGACAAAACAGTAATAATCATCTGGTGACCAAAACCCATTTAACTGATTGAGTTCGTAGACCGCTGATTCTTCTTTTTGATTAAAGCTGTGCAAAGAATACACATCAAGCAACACAGAACCACTTGGCTTTAAGATGGATGAAAATTTTGAAAGTATTATTTTTCTTTGCTCTGGACTTAATGCGCAAAAATCACACATGATCATTGTGATTAGGTCGAAGCGGTGAGTTGTCTCAAAGTCAAGATAATTTGTATGGACATAATTGATTTTAAGGCCTTGTTCCTCCGCAACCTGCTTTGCATATTTTATGGAGTTTGCTGAAAAATCTATACCAGTAACGGATGCGCCTTTCTCAGCTAATCTTGTTGTGTAGAGGCCTGGACCGCAACCAAAGTCTGCAATTGTAGTTTTGTCATTTACTCCAAAGTGAGAAACAATCCACTCCGTAGAGCGTTCAATAAAACCCTTGTTTCGAGAAGAAACATCAATGGCTTCATTTAAGTGATATTCGAGCATCTGTTTTGAGGTATGCTCATTTGCCCACAATTCTTCGGCTGTATAGAATTGAAATGGTTTTGGGCGTGAATTGATTTCTTTTAATTCTTTGAACATTTTTACTCCAATGGAGATTTATTTGGGCACATAACGCCAAGCTAAGCTGCGCGCTTTTCAGTGTCCGCTTGAGTTCTTTGTTAGAACATTATTTTTTCGGATTATCTTTTCTTTCCTCTACCACCAACGCTGCCCAATTCGTAGCACCCCTTGTCTGAGGTATTGCCAACATACACATGATTTGTTTTACCTTTCATTTTTTTATTTCCTCTTTGGTACGAAGTACAATTCTTTCTTTCAGCAGATAGAAAAAATTAAGCACCTTTTCGAAGACCACGTCAAGCAGTTTTGCCCGAAGGCTGGCAAAAGTAACTGCATTGCAGGTAGCCAAGGATAACCAAGAAATGCGTTGATACTCTCAAGACCGCTTCGAAGAAAGCGGAAGAGAACTTTAATAAGCGTAAAAACACCACCCGTAATAGAGAAGTATATTCTCAAACAAATAGAATTCTAACCGCGGCCTCTGAATTGATGAAAAGCAGTCCGAGGTAAGTGAGAATTTTCTTTGCCACAGCAGTATCGCCTAGGTTGCCATGGCGATATGCTTTTGTCTGCTCATTTTGAAAACTAACCAGAAAACGTAAGTACTTCATTTCCCCAAATATTATCCACCAGTCCAGAAAGATTAGCTTTTAGTCGCTCTTTAGCCCTTATTTCTAATTGACGGGCTCTTTCCCGGGAAAATCCAAAATGTTGCCCCAGTTGACGAAGAGTCATTGGCTTATCAGATAGAAGTCGCATTTCTACAATGTAGCGCTCTCGCGAATCTAAGCCCTCTAACGCCTTTTGAACCTGGCTACGAATAAGTACTTCCTCCTGTCGAGTAGAAAACTCATCCTCCTGGCCCTGAGCAGTTGCGGGAACAAAATCAACGTGACTGCTTCCGGTTTCGTCTCCCATGGGCGAATCTAATGATAAATCCCGGCCATCAATTCGCCTTTCCATTTCTACCACCTCCGAAGGACGAACTCGCAACCGCTTGGCCACCTGGCGAACGTCTGGTGACTCTTCCCCGCTCAGCCTTTCGATCTCTCGCTTAGTACGCGCTAAAGAGAAAAATAGCTTTCGCTGGGCTTGAGTGGTACCAAGTTTCACCAGTGACCAGCTTCGTAAAATGTGATTTTGAATGTAGGCTCGTATCCACCAAACCGCATAAGAAATTAGGCGAATGCCCTTTTCTGGATTGAATTTTTGCACTCCCTTCATCAAACCAAGGTTTCCTTCTTGAATTAGGTCGGCCATGCGCAGTCCATACGAACGGTATTCGTATGCCACCTTCACTACGAATCGAAGATTGGAAGTGACCAACGAATGGGCAGCCCGCAAATCATTTTTCTGTTTATACCGGCGAGCAAGGGCCTGCTCTTCCTCTTTTGAAAGAAGCGGAAAATGACGAATCTCTGAAAGATACATTGCAAGTGAACCAGTAGCAGGGGGCATATGTGTGGCTTTCACTTCCATTCCTTTCCATGAGCGCAAATCGGTGCGCTCCCTCGGAGTCTCCGTAACTTTTTGTTTGAAAAAATGTGCTACTTACCAAGGCAATGGTCTAGCCCAGATAATGGACTAATGAACACATTACTTCTTCAGCAGGAGGGAAAACCTTCACGAAGCCAGTTTACAAGCTACCCTGCTTGAGTCGGGGCTCGCGGCTAATTAAGGTTAATAGAGCTTACCTAGCGGTACGAAAACCATTCTAACGAGAATAGCCTTCGCCCCCTAAATTATTCAGCAGCCTTGATAGTCTAGTCAAAGACTACAGTCCGATTATTGTAGGCAATTACTCGTTCTTCCAAGTGACACCGAACAGCATGGGCGAGCACTACTCGTTCCAAATCGCGCCCGATTCTCTCCATATCTTCTGCGGTGTCTCGGTGGCTGACGCTATGAACCGCCTGAGCAATAATTGGACCTTCATCAAGCTCCCTGGTCACGTAGTGACTGGTGGCTCCCACCAGCTTCACTCCCCTACGATAAGCCTGCCGGTAAGGCTCCGCCCCGGCAAATGCAGGAAGAAAGCTGTGATGAATATTGATAATTTTTTCTGGCCACTCTTCAACAAAGGTGGGGCTAAGAATCTGCATATAGCGAGCAAGAATTACCAAGTCAACTTGCTGGTCAGCCAAACGAACGCGAATGCGGGCTTCCTGAGCCATTTTGTCCCCACCGTGAATTGGCTCATAGACAAAAGAATAACCGCGACGGGTTACCTCTTGCTCAAGATCAGCATGATTGGACAACACGAAAGCAACTTCGCAATTAAGCTCACCAACTCGATGTCTGCCCAACAAATCGAGCGCACAGTGACCTCTTTTAGACACCAATATTGCAACTCTCGGCCGGTCCTCACTACAGCGAAGCGACCAACGCATATTCCATTGCTCACAAGCGGCGGCAATTTCGCGTCTAATTTGGATTTGACCTTCCTGCCCAGTAGAGTCAACTCCCAAATTAAACTCCAATCGCTGAAAAAATGTACCTGCTTCGGGATCGACATGCTGATCGGCGTGGAGGATATTAACCCCTAATCGGTACAGTAAACCGGATACATCGGCCACCAAACCAGGCCGGTCGGCACAAATGACTCGCAACACAGCACGAAGTGGTTGGGACATAGCTTCTCCTTAAAGGCAGCCCATGAGCGATGGGATTTTGTATTTGGCTCCTTATAAACAAGCCTTTACTATAAGCCATGACCATCTAGTTGGCAGACAAAAATGCAGCTCACTAGTATATTCTGCAAGTATTCTGGAGTGGGCCACCCCAAAAAAGCTCGTTGGCTATTGGGAGAATTAACCGGGGGCTATTAGAAGAACTGGCATCATTCCGACAGTTCGAAAAAAGTAGAGAAAAGCAAGGGATATGAATGAACGGAAAACCGGAAGCCTTACCAATGCTTTTAATTGCAGCAATTAGATACGCCTTTGCTGCTGGCGGCATGTTACTATGCTTCGTCTGCTTACTTGTTCCTACAATAGCCGCAGGTTTGCCTAGCCAGCTTTCTTCAAAACTCAAAAATACGATAAAACTACTCCCTCCAAAAACCCAAGCAGTAATGGTTCTGGATTTGCCTCAATTCCTAAGCATTCCCTTGGTAAAAAAATCAACCTTTGCAAGCCAAGCCACCGCCAGCGAGCTTTTGCCTTATTTAAAATCAAACATTAGGTTTGTAGTACTCGCGGTCTCTGACCCATCAAAGCCAATCGGCGGTAGCATATTCTATGGGAAAATTGATTCCAAAAAGTGGTTCGAATTTCTAAAAAACTCTAGGTTCACAGAGAAAAAGATTAACGGAATGCGAGTTTTTATAAAGGACAAAAGCTATGTTACTTTTTTAAACACCTCACATGTCGTTGCTGGCGACAAAAGCTTTGTGCAATCGACAATAAATGTATTCGCCAAAACAGAAAGGGGGCTCTCTGAAAAGTCCGAGCTATGGAAATGGCTGGACAAGACCGATGGGAAAGCTTTAATTCGGGGGGCAATGACCTGGTCTGCCCAACAAAAAGAGCAAATGGTTCGCACTGACTTCCGGCTAGGGCTGCTAAAACCCGTGCAAGCAATTCTGTTTTCAGTACGTTGCTCCCCAAGCGTTCTCGAGTTAGAGACAAAAGCCATAACTTCTAGCGCTTTGACCGCTGCGCAACTTGCCGATTCATTAGCACTTTGGAAAACAATGGCCGGTAATTTGTTTGCCCAAGACCAGGAAATTCAGCATTTTTTGAAAGCGGTTACTATTTCGCCGCTCAAGAATAACGTAAAACTTCTTGCTATTTTTGCGCATGATGACCAAACTGTTACTCACTTCGTAAAGAAATGGCTAGAACCTCTTTTTTTAATACCGTAATATCAGGGATGACTCAGACTAAATCTGGCAATTTGACATTCACTAACTACAACCAAAGAGTAAAGAGATCATGATAAATAAAACTTCACAGCAAGTATACGCTCAAGTCAAGTCTGATTTACAATTGCCAACTAGACTTTGTGGTTTGCAAAAACCAAAAGCAAGCAATCTTTCCAGAGATAATATTAGACGAAGATTTCAAGAATCAGAATCAAGGGTGCAGCAAAGAATAACAACTAATTTGAATTGGCTAATTGACACAGGAACAATAAAGTATTCGCACAAGGCTCGGACAATCAAAGAAAATCTACCGGAGCAAAGGCCAGAACTTCTTTTTTCTGCCAATTCACACTCCGACGATTCGCCAGAACCTTCTTCTACCCCATCAGCAAGTCTAGCCTCAGGCAGTAAACTAAAACCTGATTCCAAAGTTTCATTAACGAATTCATTGTTACGCGACCCAATAACAAATGAAATAATGCTTGACCCGGTTACATGTAATGATGGCCGAACATATGACCGAAGTACTGTTAATAAATTAGATGGTCGAAGTCCTTTTACTAGAAAACCTATTGAAATTACAGGCGAAAACTTAGCTATCCGCAGTGCAGTTTTTGAAAAATTCCCAGAACTACAAACTAAGTATACTAGCCGACAAGAACCTGGCTCATCGAAAAAGCCATCGGTTTCTTCTGAAATTAACCAAGTAAATCGAACAGCAGAGTCCCTCAGGATGCCCGTAAAACTAATGACCCTTTATGGCGAGCACACTGTTTTAGAACTTAGTCCTTCTACGACAATTTGGGAATTAAAAGAGGAAGTTTACAAATTTACAAAAATGGAGGTTAAATATCAAAGACTTATTGCTAACAGTAAACAACTTACAGATAACGACAAAACACTTGCTGACTACAATATTCAACCATATTCTAAAATTTATTCGCTTCGTGCACTATCCGGCGGAAAACCAGTTATTCTTTTATATCCCAACCAGAATCAACCAATCGAATGCACCATCAAAGTAAATTTGAAACCGACCACGTGGAATTTCAGCGCCATTTATCCTCAAGATGGAAGCAGTTTGACAATGACCGACAGCTTTCAGTGGAATGTTACCGCACATCCTGATGGAACACTAACCTATCCTAATGGAAGAGAATACAGTTACCTTTTCTGGGAAGCAGAAACCTTATCCAATTGTCTACTTGAAAATACTCCTTTCCACATAGACAACAATCGCTCCTTCTGCGTAAAAGGCTCGAATGCTGCAAACTTTTTAGATGAAGCGTTAAAAAAAATGGGCCTTAATACCAGAGAAAGAAACGACATGGTGACTTATTGGCTACCGCAACTAGAGGCCAATCAATGGAATCAAATACAGTTTCTATCAGAAAACGAATATAAGAGCGCAGCTAAATTGGAAATTACTCCTAAACCAGATACTATGCTCAGAGTTTTTATGCTTTTTAAAGGTGTATCGGAAGAAATGCCTTCCCGGGTTGAAATCGAAGACATCCAAACAACCGAAAGAAAAGGCTTCACTGCTGTAGAATGGGGTGCAATGAATCTGGGAAGCAATGAGTCGCCAGAGTTTCAACCATCGACCAGTCATTTCGAGTCGAATTCACACCGCGCTTCGACCCATATGGCACGCCCGCTGTAATAAACACGTCCTAGAGAAACCCCGGTCTCCAGCCAATTAGCTAGAGACCGTATAGCGGCCAACTTTATTCAGCGCCCCCACATGCCGCCCAACAAGAACCTCCTACGCAGTATTGCGAGGCACAATCTTCATTTCGTTCGCAGCTCTCCCCTTGATTACGTAGTACGCAAGCATCCGAGGCAGAATCGCAAACACCGAGCAGACAAGTTGCTGCTTCTCCAGTAGTTCCTTCCGCATCACACCTCTCCCCAACAGCAGGGAGTATTGCGCATCCTTGCGCACTGCAATAAGTAAACTGAGCACATTCGTCACGTCCGGGAGTACAGTCCTCACCTACTGTTCGTGCTTTTACGCAGGCCCGCACGTCGGTTCCTATGCAAGAGTATCCGGGAGCGCACTGATCACTGCTAGTGCAAGCACCGCTGGTCTGGCCAGGCTGACAGGTTCCCTTAACCTCGCCAGACGCAGTACTACAGGTTAGCCCAAGCTCACATGAAGCAACGGTAGCCCCGCATTCTTCTCCCAAAGCAGCATTAGCAACGCATGTGTCACCAAGACAGCTACTTCCTAGGACGCATACCTGATTGCCGGAGCAATCCGCACCAACTGCCACCCTGGCTGTACAGATTCCCGGACATCCGCCCGATGTATCGCACACTGCGTCGCCAGTGCATTCCAAGTCGGAGATACATTCTCCGCCAACGGCCACTACTCCATTAATTGCCGACTGACAAGCCACCGGAAGCATGACTGCCACTACCTGGTCACAAGGAAGGTCAGACTGCAAACTAGTCAAGCATGCTTCGGCATTGGCGGGGTTATACTCAATACGATTTTCTTCGACCCCTTTACTCCATAGTGAACACAAATCATTTGGTTCTTGACCTTCAAGAATGGATAGCCAAGCAGCAGCAGGTCCACCTTGACAGGTTTCCGCCCTGGCCGCTAATGCCTCCAAAGCTGAATTGCAAAACGTTGCCAGAGCCATTTCGCTGCTTGCCGCGGGAGTATCTACAGAAACAGATTCGGTTTCGTTACTTTTGCATCCTATCCAAACCAGACAAACCAATGCCATGCCCATCGCCCTATTTATCATTTTTTATCGGCCCCCTTTATTTTTTCCGCATCAAATAACGTGATGCTCCATCAAATAGGAAGCCGAAGCTAAAACCCGCAATCCTCCTTTTGAGGAAACTACCATTTAAATGTAGTTTCCAAACTATATACTCGCTTACGATAAAACACCGCTGTCGAGTTATTCGATGCGCGCACCCAAGTTTGTGGGGGCAGCGAATACTCGGTTACCCAATTCAATTTCGGGCTACAATATCAGGGGTACGGTGGCAGCAGTTGATAAAATGGAAATGGATAATACTGCGGTGACAGGTGATCGACGATAACGATTTCAGGCTGTGGGGGCGGCATATCAAATATCTCCCTGGCGAATTGCTCCAAACAATTTTCCGGTTCTGGAAGAGTTATGAATATATCACGCCTTGGTGGTGGAGGACCGAATATGTAGTTAAACATATTACCAGTCAACCTACGATTTGTTTGTGGTGCGCTACTGCCTTCTGACAGATGGCGAGAATGGGACGTTTCACCAGACTGTGGCGTCGGATTATGTTGTGAATAAGAACTTCTTGAAGACGAAGGAATGTCAGCTAAATAATTTTTTTTTGATGCTTTCGGTTGTTCAGACAGACGTGACGCCGAACTTTTTTGTGAACGAGCAGTTTTTGAAGATGAATAGGTATAGGTATTTGCAAAGTTTCTTCTAACGGGCTCTTTCGGTTGCTCGGATACCCGAGCGTTATTCGCTGCCCGGCGATTATCATTTGAATTAGGAACTATAGACTGACTGTATCCGCGCGATCTTGCATGGCTATTGATACTTTGTTGCCGAAAATTCATACATTTTCTCCCCCGGGGCAATGCCCGACTTGATATGCATCGACTACAACATTACGACTCACTTTGTAAGTGAATAGTAACAATTAATCTAGCAATAACTTTCACATCTTACCGACTATGCCGCGGTCATTATAATATGATCAGTCAACCCTAGATAGTTGGCGGTATATTAGCCGCGCCGTATATCGCCGTTTCGTGTTCACCAATATAAAGCAACTCGAGACCAGATCATCAATAATGCTGTCCCTCAACAACCAGCACTTCGGTCAGCATTTCATCGACACGAACAAGCAGTTCTCTCTCGGCTTCCAAAGCTTGCAGAGCAGACCAAACATCCTTGCTCAGATTGTCAATAGCATGTTCCAACGCCCCCCAGTACTGTTCGTCGGGCATCATAACCACTGGGCGCATAAATCTCCTATGCCTTATTTTTTTTCGTTTTCCAAAGCGACCCCAGACGACACGCGAAATCTATTTTTTTCTCTTTTTTTGGAATTACTTCCGGACTCGCGTCATACGCGCGATCGAGCAGTTTAGCAACCGAAACTCGAAGCACTGCCTGATTTTTGGCCAACTCAAAGATATCTGCTTGGCAAACGCTACCGGTTATTACTGGTGACTCGGTTTCTCGCTTCGAACCAACCAGGCTTTTAATTTGTTTAATATCATTCATTTCGGCTCGAGGATTCAATCGAACCGAAACATTGGCTCGTTGGTCAAAGGTCGCGGTTTTAAAAAATTTTAGAGCACTGGGATCAAGTTTTCTAGTGGGATCTAGCATGAATAAACTTTAAGAGAGTTTATCTGAAAAAACAATCCCATAACCATCCGCTGGCGACCATTCCGACCGCGATGCAGAGATAAGCGCTTCTTTAATCTGGTTACCAGTCCAGGTTGGATGCTGCTCGAGAATGGAGACAGCTAAACCAGCGATTACTGGGCTCGACATGCTCGTGCCATTCATTACCGCATGAGTTGCATCAGTGGGTGTATTAGCCCCGTAGCTAGCAGCCCCCGAACGGGTCGAGACAACCATTGTGCCTGCCGCACAAACATCTGGTTTTTTTTCGGCATTCCGTAAAGGCCCAGGACTGGAAAACGGCGCTAAGCGTCCTAATTCGTATCCTAAATTTTCCAGATTCCGTTGTGAATCAAACAACCCTTCCATTTTTACTCGAGAGGCATAAGCGCCGACAGTTATTGCCGACTTGCATGCCCCCGGGCATCCGATTAGATGTGAAGAGGTGGGCTTATTCCAAGATACGGTCGAGGCTTCATCAAGTATCCATCCATGGAGTTGAACAGGACCTTTTTTACAGCGTACCCACACACACCAGTTTCCGGATTGTACTGGGGATTTCCTATGGCGACTGTTAATATCGATTAGGGTGTTATAATCATTATTGACCGGGTCTTTCTGAGTAACAATACTTACTACATCTCCATTAAGCACATGAATGAAGTCACTTGAATCTGGCTCCCTAAAACATTTCGAAAATGATGCCAATGCTTTTTCGACAATACTTTTCTTCTGTTCTGGCGGCCGGTGAAAGGGAGTCAAGGAACCTGATGGATTCGATATAGCAATTTCAATCTTTTTGGCTCCGCTATGCCAAAGATTAATTCTTATGCCTCTAATCCCTGCGGAAACCCGAAATTCTATCTGCTTCGATTCACGCGTATCTAGCGTTTCCATCATGTGAATGCTTTTCTCGGCGGAATTACCTGCAGCACAGATTACTGCTCGACCTGGAGTCTGCAACTCAAAATCAATAGAAGCAGATAAATCATCGGTGCCATCGTGCGCATCGGCATGCCCTCCAAGACTCAGATTTACCACCGTGGGCATTTCAAGCTCTTTACCCCGAGCGAAAATGTACGAAACCGCATCCTGAATATGTGAATCATAGAAATCGGTCTTTACCGCTAGAATACGTGCTTGGGGCACGACTCCCGGAAATTCTGAATCGTTTCCAGCCGCTATTCCGGAAACGTGAGTTCCGTGCCCATCTTCGTCGGTCATTCTTTCGCCGCGAACGATTTTACCGTAAGTATAACCATTTATTCCTGGTCCATTTACCGTTTGATCCCAACATTTGTCATCCAATCGCCCTGCAAAGGCTCTATTTTTCCCATCAATACCAGTGTCGACAATACCAATCAGCACTCCTTTGCCGTAAGCATTGGTTCGCGATCGATAAGGGGCGAGTTTGTGCATCTGCGCAACCTTATCTAATGATTTGGTTAAACGTTCACTAAGCCGTATTCGAACAATATCTGGGTTATCCGCAAGTTGCAGTGCCTTACTAATGGGGAGCAATACGCTGCGCGACGGCCCTTGATCGTTTTGAAGAGTGCCTCCGATCTGCCGTACACAGGAAGCAAGTTTTGCCTTTTCCTTGCAGCGAACTACCATAAGCGCATTCTGTTCGTCTGACCGATAATCCTCGTAATTCCCAAGCGGCTGGTAATATTGCGAATTATGTTGACAGTTGAGACCAAGGAGAAGTGCTGGAGAAAGTTTACGAATGTTTGCGTGCGCAGACTCTTTATTGGGCATTACCAGTGACACGAATTCATCCAACTGGGTATTAGCAGGCTTTGCCTGCTTCGCTTGGTCGTCCTTTTCGTTAGTATTGTTGTTACCACTAATTGCTGTGCTTCTAAAGAGGTTGAGACCAGAGTTTGTACCACGCTTTTGCGGAGTTTTCGCCCTTGCGTTGTTTGCAACCTGCATATTTTTTCCTTTCATTCAAGCCAAAGACAATTTCTTGATTAACCCGTTGAATATTCTGAGCAAGTTGCCTTGCAATTACTATTTGAGAAAACATCTATCGCACAGACAATACTTTCTAACGATATTGGAAACCATTTGCGTTACTATGTTTCTGCTTCTTATTCTTGTATAGTATTTAGATTGATTAAAATATCTCTTGTCTCAGTGTCTATGATGTCTTTTCCGGATTTTTTGATAAATATTCCGCGGAATAAATACTTTTTGGGGTAGTTATTATTTGAGCAAGTTTTGGGTATTTGGGCTTTGAGTATAGATCAGACCCGCCGAGGCTGATGCCTACCACTACACCTGCTTTGCTTTATGCAGACTTGTAGCTTCTCCTTTCCTGACGTATGACCTGCGTACTGATTGTAAAAAAAGGAGGTGCCGAGGCGCCACGTTGGCTAAATTCGTGCCCCAGTTCATGACCTATGCTAAAAAATTAGCCGAACACGGTGAAAAAATTGGAAGTCTTACCAAAACATATCTCTTCTGGCTCTGGCAATACTGCTTCGCCCCTCCCTGCCCGGCATTCTCGGCTTCGCATTCATGATGACCACGTTTTTGTAGGCTTTGGCGCAATGCAGCTCGGCGAAGGGTTGATGCTTTCCGACCTGGCGCTCATAGTACCCGGAGTCAAGTATCCATTGGAAATAACCAGTAGTACCTCGGCCCGATATCAGCGAGTTCAGTGTCATTTTGGATATCTGGACTTGAGTGTTGATACGGCATTTTTTACGCAGGTGCTAGCGCGCGTTACCAAAGGATGCACCAAGCTCATAAGCGATTTGCGCCTGCATTTAGACGTGTATCCTTGGGAGGGAGAAGGAGTAGTTCAGACCTCTCGCCGAAAAATTCCTTTTACTTTTCGAGTTGGTTTGAATTCGGTAGAAGACAATGGCCTACTGATTTCTGTTTTCGACCTGCGATTATTTGGTCCTTGCCCCATTGCTGCTCCTCTGCTTTGCGCTCTGCTAACTCGTTCGGCATTTCGTACCCAAATTTTGGCAGGCTGCCAGAGACTGGGAGCTTCTGGCTTGATTCTGAAACCCATTCCAGAAATCCTTCGCCATACAGTGCCGGCACAAGGATTTCGGCTTCCTATTTGCACAAGCGCACGGCTAGATAGACTTCAATCTACTTCTCAGGGAGTTCATCTTTGGTTTTCTTCCCTTCCCGTTGCTGACCAGCATTCACAACTGCACGATGAGGTTTATGGTGGTCATCTCGAAGGAATACGTTCCTTTGCCCAGGGAGAGCAATTAATTGCTCAAGGTAAGCTGGCTGCAGCGGAGAGGTACTATCAAGAAAAAGCAGCTTCTCCCTGTGAACATTCGTCTCAGTCCTCTGCTCAAGCCTTTGCTCAGGAAAGACTTTTGAGCCTGCTAGCTGCACGTACTCCGGCACACGAACTTGCGCTTGATGTTGCCCGAGAATTGGGAAAACACCGACCAATGGCCGCTTTATGGGCAATGGCCTGTATTAACCAGAAGCGGGGTCAACTGCAAACTGCCGGCGAAATATTCTTTCAACTAGGGGAAACTGCTCTTCGTCATAGTGAAAAAGTTAGCGCATTTCAGGCGTTTTCTGCTTCCGGCCGCCTGTTTTCCAATATCGCGCCCGACTTGGCTAACGAAATGTATCGAAAGGCTCTCGCCTTACGTCCTGATGATTGCTCTTGTTTGTACGGTCTAGCCGAAGCAACTATTCAATTAGGAGACCGAGCAAAAGCTGTGCAGGCGTATAAACGGATTGCCACAGTAGCCGACGATCCAAAGGAAGTAGCCAAAGCGCAAGTACATCTTGCCCGATTAGTTCTGCAAGATAACCAAGACTACTCCTGCGCGCGCCTACATTTAAACTCTGCTCTCCAGGCAGTGCCTGATGACCTTGAAGCCTTGCAAGAACTGGCGCAACTTAGCCTTAAAGATGGCGATTCGGTAGAGACAATTTCCTTATTAGAAAAGGTACAACAAATCGCCTTTCAAAAAGACGATCGGCCCCTACAAGCACAAACCGCCATACAAGCAGGGCTTCTCTGGGATAGCGCTTTTTCTAACCAGGTCAAGGCTATCGGTTTTTTTCGACAAGCAGTAGAGATAGCACCTTCCTGGGAAGCGCATTTTCTGCTAGCTCAACTGCTCGACCGCAGTGAGCAATCTGTCGATGCCTATGAGAGTTATCGGCAAGCGGTAGCTTTTGGCGAAAAAGAAGGCAACGATCATCTCGACGAAAAGGTTAGAAAAGGATTGCACCAGGCTCACCATGCCATGGCTCGCTTAGCCAAATGCCAGCTAAAAGATCACGCCAGAGCAAACCATCATTATAAAAAAGCCCTGCAGCTCGATTCCCAAGATACAGTGGCCTGCCGCGAGTTGCTTCCCTTGTGGAGAACCGAGCAATGCTTTGCTCTGCTGGCCCGGGGATGCGAGCTTTGCGCTGCCAGCGCTACTTCTACCGAGGAGCGAGGAAATTTCTTGGCGGAAGCAGCAGATGTTTTCGCCTTCCATCTTCAGCAACTGCCCAAAGCTCGAGAGCTGCTCGAACAGGCATTGACAGAGGATGCCGCTAATATTGCCGCATGGGAAATTTCAGCAAAATTAGCGCGATTTAGTAAGCATAACGCCCGGTTATGCCAATGTTTGCAAGCTCTGGCCGAATTGGAAAAGGAACCAGCCGCCAAAGTGCAACGCTTTTACGACCTTGCCCAAGCAGCTCACCATGCGGGCGATAATGTTTGGGCAGCCAAAGCTTGGGGTTGTGCAGTGGAAATTGACCCGCTGCATATAAATAGTCTGTACGCACTTTGTTCTATGTATCGGGAAAGTGAGAATCACTCTCTTCTTGGTGATTGGCTTTCTCGGTTAGCCGTTGCTCTGGAAAAAAAGAATAGCACTTGCCGGGCAGCAGAAGCGTGGCGAGAGCTTGCTCAAATTTATTTTCAGGAAGGCAAAAATGAGCAGTCTTTGGCAGCGCGAGAACGTGCTGCGTTTCTTTGCCCCCTGCGCAGCGATTTTGTGGAAGAGTACGCCAATTTAGCGCTTCATTTGGGTTATTGGCTGAAGGCGAAAAAGGCTTATCAATCTTTATGGGCTCTAGGGGCTCCAAGAACTCCAAGAACGTTCAGCGTTTCAAACCACGAACACCCTCGGTGTATACGGCTGCTTTTACCTTCTGACCAAGAAACTGGCGTCACGGAAGACAAAGTCGGACCCCAAATCGCCGCACTAGCTGCCGTTATGGCTATTCATCCGCATGAACACCAATGGGGAGAACGCTTAGAATTATTATTGAAACAAGCTAATCGGCACAGAGAACAAGCTTTCGTTCGTATTGCCCGAGCCTGCGCTCAGCAAAAATATGATCCCGCTACTGCTGCTCTTCATTTTTGCACCGCTGCACAAATATTTGCCGATCTAGCTGATACGCCAGCAGCCTCCAAAGCTTTGGTGCTTGCTTTAAAATCGGACCCAGCAGGCTCTACTACTGCCCATGCTCTTGGCACCCTTCTAGCGAAGCTTCGGCCAACCAAAGCCGTTTCCCCTTTTGTCCTGATCCCTTTTGCCTTTGCCAAAGATGCATTGAAATCGCTAGCCGACTTATGGGAATCCGATCGACAGGAACATTTGTCTGCCACCGCTTTGCCGGTGGTGCTTCAGCTCTGGGCAGACCAATCTTCTGGCTCAGAAAAGGCTACAATTCTTTTACGACGCTGCGAACTTTTGCAAAAGATCAATCGGTATCAGGAAGCCAAAGAGACCATTGGTCAGGTACTGCAGTTTTTTCCACGCCATCGGCAAGCTTTGCTGGTTATGCGAGAGTTATCCGCCTTTTGCGATGACCACCAAGGCAAGGCGTTGGCTTTAAAGAGCCTATTAGAACTTCCGCAACCAGACCGCAAGCAAGCTGCTTGTTGGGCGGTCGAACTGGGAGAAACCTTAACCCGGCTTGGTGACTTATCCGGAGCGCAGCAAGCATTGGTTAGAGCTTTAGAATGGGACCGTTATTTTCTGCCTGCCATAACTCATCTTTTCACTTTATTGGTGAAACAGGGGGCTATCAAAGAAGCACTTCCCCTGGGAGAAAAAGTTGCCCAAAGAACGCTTGATCCGGCAGAAGCGGCCTCCCAATGGTTTTTGCTCTACCAACTAGCCAGCTCGTTGCCCGAACGCGATCTTTGCCTGAAATACACTCGTCTTGCTTATCAAAATGCTCCTCAGAGAACCGAGATAGTACAGGCACTGGCCAACGAGCTGTATCAGAGCGGTTCCCTTTCCGAAGTACTTCCTTTGTACCGCCAACTAGTAAGTGTTTTCGATGAGTGCGGCGAAGATCAGGACACCATTTACGAAAATCACGTTCGTCTAGCCGAATTATTGTTGGAGATTGGCGAACACGAAAATGCGCAGCAGGTTCTGGCGCCGGTTTTGGAAAGCAACCCCACTTACTTTCCCGCAGTATCAGTGCTGTATTCCACCTTGCGTTTGGCCCATCCGCAAAAAGCCGTTGCCCTATTTAAAAAGCATGCGCAAGCTTTGACCCCATCCATTCGTTCTTCACGAGCGTTCTTGCAGTTGGCCATTGACTGCAAAAACTTATTATCTTCCCCCCAAGAAGCCCTAGAATTTTTAGAAAAGGCTCGCCAGATCGCTGGTCCTTCAATTGCCATAGACCGGCAATGCGCGGAGCTGTTGAGCAGTACTGGCGACCATGTGCAGTGTAGTAAAACTTGGCAAAGAATAGCCCGCTGGCAAATTGAGCAAGGCGATTTAAATGAAGCTGTGCAGGCCATTGATTCCTTTCTCTGCCTGGAAAAAAACCCGAGTACCGACCTTAGGGTTGATAACTCACTACGCGCTCGTCTTTACAATCCTTTGATAGCCAATTCCTCGCCAGCCAGGCTTTTGCGTATTCTGCGTAAAGAACTGGCCGCAATTTTTGTTGGCAATACCGCCGGTGACGACCGCTTGACCAACGACCGCATAGGACCATTGCGTTCGCCTGCCCTAGCCGCACGAGTAAGAACTGCCCAAAAGATAGTGGGCCTAGAAGATCTTCACGTTTTTTTAAAGAATGATCCCGGTTTGGCAGTGCAACTAGAAGCAGGTGAACCCGACCGGTTGATTGTTGGCGTAGGGCTTTTGGAGGACCCTTTGGCGCTTCATTTTCTTTTGGTGCGCGCTTGTGAGCTTTCCTTTTTGGGATATCCACTAGCCGCGAAAACAGGAGATAAGCTTTTCGATTTGTTCCGATGCATTCTGGCAGCTAATGGTCGCCTAAATGCACTAAATGCGTTAGCGCCCCCTGGACTTGAAACTCAGGTGAATCAATTGGCAGAGCGTATAAAAATTCTCAATCATTCAGCCGAATGGGAAGCATTAATCCAATCATTAGAGGAATCTTTACCTTTTCTTAGTTTACAAGAATTCATGCGTTCCTTTGAATTTTGCGCATCTCAAATGGCCTTGATTACTTGCCGCAATTTACAAGCGGCCCTTCGCGCTCTACTGAGGCTGACTCCTCAGTATCGCACTGCCGATTTTGCGCAACTTCCGCTTATTCCGGCCATACAGGATACTTGCTGCGCCACCGATTTAATAAATTCTTGCCTGCAACCAAATTTTTTGGAAATAAGCCGATAGCAAGAAACAGGACAATAACGAAAAACTGCATGAAATCCATTCAGACTGAGCTTGTCGAGGCCCATGGCTTCCTTGACTTCATACCTGCGGCATTACCCTCGGAAAAAAAGACCGTGTTTCAATTTTGGTTACTCGTGAAGTAATTAGTCCTGACTAAGTTACAATAAAACAAGAACTTGACAGTGAGCTGTATTCTAACTAAGTGTTTGCCACTCAACGATTCTCTCTTCCTACATGGATACCTCAAATGATACAAAATTCATCACGTGGCAAATCGTTCGTAACTCGCCCCAGATCATTTCCCAAAAACATTAACAGATTGCACGACCCCAGTGAATGGCCAACAACTTCCTCTCTTAGGCGCACCGAATCGCTACCTGCAAATCTGGATCAATTGGACATAGCAACCCGAAGCAAAAAGATAATAGCCTGCTTTGATGTGCTCGACGGAGACAAAAAAAAATTAATCAATTTCGGAAACGAGATTAAAGACAGCCTGGTAATCAAAACGTCGCATTCATTAAACGAAGAAACAGCAAAAAAAATACCTAGGTTACCTGGTGACCAGTTTATATTATCTACTCGTGCAATTTCAGAAGTACCTCGAAAAATGGTCGAAAAATTTAAGCCTGATTTGGTGGCGATTAGAAGCGTCGGCACTGACAAGGTAGACATGAAGGCTTGCAAGGAGCATGGCGCCATTGTCGAGACAGCAGTCGGATATGGCGACAATACAGTAGCCGAACATGCCATGACTATGCTGTTAGGCAGTATGAAGAAAATAGATATTACGGTTAGCAACTTAAAAAGTGGAATTGTAGATGCCACTGCAAGCCAAGGAGAGGATTTATACGGCAAAACGGTTGGCGTAATAGGTACTGGCAAGATAGGAAGCAAATTTGCTACAATGTCCAAGGTATTTGGAACAAAGGTTTTGGCTTGCGATCCTTATCCAAATCCATCCTTGAACCATGTTGCAGAATATGTGGACAAAGATTGCCTAATCAAAAACTCTGATATTATAAGTCTTCATGCGCCATATATGGGCACGCCCATTCTGAAAAAGGCGGATTTTGCTAACATGAAAGACGGAGTGAGGATAGTCAACGTATCAAGAGGAGAAAATATTGATTCAGTAGCTCTTCTTGACGCACTTGAACAAGGAAAAGTTAAGAGTGCGGATCTCGATGTCTTAAGACACGAGCACAATATTTTTAAAAACGAGAAACCAAAAAATACTGAAGAGATAAACGAAACAGAACTAAATCAACGACTAATGAATCACCCTAAGGTAAAAGTGACTCCTCACTTTGCTTTTAATACAAAAGAATCTGGAGAAAGAAAACTGGATATTTCTTTATCTAATATTAAGGAATTTTTAAAAGGGAGAATTCAAAACCAGGCGAAATAAACTTTCGAGGATAATGGCATGATGCACGACCCGATCAATTGCTGCAGCATTGTCATTGGGTCTTTAAAAATTCGATCCCACTGAGAGAAAACGAGACTGCTAGTAATAATTACACTCTTGCGTTCATAGCGCTCAGCCAAGAATGTAAATAGCACTTCCATCTCTTCACGACTCTGCTGCACGTAGCCTATGTCATCGAGAATTACTACGTCAAAACGATCAAGCCATCTGAGTTCTCGTTCTAGCGTAAGTTCTTTTTTGGCTACAAGCAGCTTTTGTGGGATAGCAGTCCACGTTGGCTTATCGATAATGCTGCAGAAAAGGCTCTTAATGCGGGCTTTCAATACTGAACAACGTGATTCCGAGCCGACAACGTTTCGAAATGTTACGCTAGATATAAGTTCTCGTCTCAAGATAGTAGAAAAAGAATTGCCAAAAGAAGTTTATTCTTTAATCGCAAACAAACCAGAATATTATATGAATGCTCTTCCTGATACAATGCGCTGTTGAAGGATTGGAACACTTAGTAATCATCAGTTGCCCAAATGATTTCCATATGAATGTCTTCTGGCTCTTCCTCGAGCAATGAACTTTCAATCTCCTTGGCTATGCAAGCCCCTGCCTTCAAATAGAAATCTATGGTGTTCTTTTTTGGGGCAGCCGAAATGTACAATCCATTCGCGTTTCGGTCTTTTGCCAGCTTCACAACCTCAGAAAGAAGAGCCCTCCCAATCCCTTTGTTGCGAAAATCCCGATCAACATGCAAAGAAAACAGTTGCATCCTTCTGTTTTTGTACAGGTTATTCTTTAACGAAGCGAATCCGACTATTTTTCCGCCTGTTTTTGCGCAAACAACACACCCGCCGTTGTTAATAACACCGTTCAGACTTTCTATCCTCCTTTTTCTGTTGTCATGGTCCCAATCAGGAATACAGCAGTAGAAAGGAAATTCTACTAACTTGCCTTCGTGAATCCTGTAATTTTCTTCAACTATCTCGGCCATGTTCATTGGCATTACACTTACGTATTCCAGCTGTTCTATCTCCAAATCCATAGATGGTTCCTCCTCTGATACCGAGCGTTCCTCTGGCATGTTATCTGCATAATTGCAAGATTTCTAAAACAACGATCGTCTAGGCAGCTTAAATAAAAACCCAATAACAATGGGCTTGCACAGGAACGGGCAGTGGCAAAATGACGGTTCCTCAACACCCCTCTCACTACCATCCCAAACAATGTAACTATTCAGTGACAGCTGACCCTACAACAACCTAGGGCGTGTCCCCATATCCGGCACCACGCCCTCGGTCATTCCCGCGAAAGCGGGAATCCAGGGGGCACCACAGTCGAAAGACCAGCTTGCATTCCGATCTGACCTTTGGTTCAGGCTTTGGATGGCGTTACGATTGTCGTTGGACGAGAGTAAGTGGTCTCAAATTCGTGGTTTCTTGAAATCGCGTCGTGGGCCAGGAAGACCCTCTTTCGGAGACCGGAATCGGGAAAGGCGGGGCGCTGTTTACATACTCGCAAACAAGCGGAACGGAACGATCTACGTCGTGCGTGGAAGATGGGTCTCATCGAAAAAACGAACCCTGGATGGGCTGACCTTTGGCTCCAAATCATCGATTGACAAAGTCGTACCCACTGGATTCCCGCCTTCGCGGGAATGACGGAGCGGCGATGTCGGATATAGGGACATGCCCTAGTCGCGCCAATTCTGCCAGTCCTCTCTCCCTTTGGGCCCTTTGGGAGAGAGTTAGAGTGATGAATTTACCTTGTGACTCCTGAAACAACTTAAGACTGGCACAAATTTGCGACAATGCGGTTGTCGCTAATTTGTCAATGTCACAATTTGCTATCGAAAAAAAAGCGCAATTTTTACGCAACTTTAGGAACACTTCATCCGACAATTCTTCGGAGGTTTACGGCGCGAAATTCGCAACTGTTTAGCCACCTGATAAGCAGTGAGAAATCGTCATTTCTAACAATAGATAAAACATCTGGAGAGTGATATATGGGCTATAAAAGTTTTTCGACCGAATCCAAAGTGAACAAAATCTGGACCGCTACTTATCGTGCCGAAATATCTAAGCAAGCTAAAAAAGAGCAACTAAATGGGATGATAAAAACTAATTTAGATAGCCTAACTAGTAAAGCCAAGGAACTCAACTTTCAGGCCAGAACAACAGAGCGTGACCAATCAGGCTCAAAACAATTTCAATTTATTGCTACTACTTCAGCTCCTGTAGATAGTTTCGAAGAAATTACTAAAGCAAAGGCAGGAATACGAGAAATCGACACCATATTTAAACGCTCCATGAAAGAGCTTGGAGTTAAACAACCATTTTTACCAAGCTGCCGATAAAATTGGGTTTGTTGCACTAACGCTAGCATGGCTAGCATCCATTCTCCCAATGCATGGAGATAGCGCAAGGTTATCGACAGTCCTTGCCGTCATCTTCCCACTCAGGACCGAACGCGCTCTTAATCCTTGGGGTGCGCTTTGCACGAACGAGATGGCGCCGGACATGCCATTCGCACAATAGTCTGAATTTCCCTGATCGGGTTCGGCGCCGAACATACGGCCGGTGTCATACGCTCATACTACCACGTCTTTTCGGCAAGCATGCGTGAAGCTCACGCATAGAGATAAAACACGATGGCATAGCTGCAAGTGAATCCCTCTGGGCTTGATCCGATTTAGTGGACACCAACCTAAGTACGAGTACGGTGTCGAATATGGACCAAGAAACCAAGCAGCGTAAGAAGCGAAAGAAATATGCAACCGAGATAAAGGCTGGAGCTGTCCGTTTAGTTCTAGAGGA